>JAHXIV010000055.1 GCA_025655455.1 gamma proteobacterium symbiont of Taylorina sp. | reverse complement strand
GAAAACAGACTCGATAAGAAAGGACGTCGACCTGACTCAGTAGTCGATTGATATCATCATGGGGAAGCACTTTAGGTAAGCGCTTTTGTTTGGGCTGACGGATTTTTTTTTAGTAAAGAGTGACCAGTTGAAATCCAGCACGTTTTTATACAAGAACTGAACACCAAAGCGGATGGTTTTGAATGTGCCCCTGGCAACGGGAATTTCAAGTAAGTTTAAGAAAAAAAACTGCACTTCTTTTTCAGTAATTTTCTCTGGAGAACGGTGATAATATTCAGACAGTCGTTTGACTGAATGAATATAAGTCTCCTGGGTTCCTGGTGCTAATCCAGCTAACTTCATTGCTTCATACATTTGATGGCGTAAATATGTCATACTTAGTACTCCTGATCAGGAAATTGAAATAATTGGGGCACAGTCTCAGTGTCCCAGTCTCAATACTAAGCATAGTTTGAATAATAGATTTGTCTTTCAGAGGGAACTCAGGAGGTCAGTCTTGACTCACTACGGCGATAGCCGTTTAGTCCAACCACTTTTATACTTGATTACCCATAAATGCCCGCTATAAAGGGTTACGTCACTTATTTTACAGACCCAAAAACCTTTAAGCTTAAATAGCCCAAATGAAAAAGGCAGGGGAGTTTTTCTCCCTTGCCTTTATTTTATTCATACTATATCAAAAAGTGATAAATAACATCTATGCCCATGGGCCTGCTACCTTCCATTTTATAGGTATATTTGAGGAATGTTTCAGTGCAGAAGCAATTGGTTCCAGAAAAGCCTTGATACCAGAAATCACTTCGAAAAAATCGTCAGAAACATATTCTTGCCCCAAACGTTTGTGGAAAGCTTTCCACTGCACTTGTTTGCTGTTTACAAAATCATCTGTAAAGGCGGTGACTACCTCCGGTATTTCGGTACCACGATGCTCAAGTGTCAGCCTTACTGCTTCAGCCAGTTCAGCACCATTAAAATCAAACTGACGGGATAACAGCCAGATATCATAAAAATCTTTCATGCGACTATTCAGCTCACCCAGTTTTATCATTGCCTCAAATTTTTCAGCTATGGCACTTTCGCGGCTATAGCATAGTAATTTGGGAGCAGGAGAATCCAGTATATTAGGCAATTCCATTTCAACAGGTTCAGGGTGTATAATATCACCAAAGCCCACATCGATTTGCATAGTGACACGAGCATTATCAAAACGACCAATGAAACGTACTCGCACACCTTCGTAATCAGCATCTTCTTTGATAATTTCACCTTTGATGGTAGCAGGATCAAATAGCAATCCATCATCAATATCTATTGCAATGACATCAGCGATTTGAGTGCAGATACTGTCAACCTCATTACTCGTTATACCAAGCATATCAATATCCATGGTTGGTCGAATCTCAGGTGACTTCCATGCTCTTAACATTAATGCACCTTTAAGAATGAACCGTTCCGCATATTCTGACTGAGTTAAACGATAGAGAAAGCGTTCCATTGCATAATATTGAAGTAGCTCAGCAAAGGGGCGTTTATCCTGAGCAGCCTTATTTTTGAGTTTTTGCCGAACAGATGCAGCAATATTCCGTATGTCCTTACTCACAGAGTAGCCTCCAGGTAAGACTGCATAACCTTATCAACACGGCATACACGAGCATACTTTAGTAATTTATCCATATTGAATTTCTTATGACTTCTATATAGCTTAAGCGCCTCTAACACCACATCCATACCGAGTTTATTGCGATACTTAAAACAATCTGCCAAAGTCTTCTCAGCATTATAGATTTTTACAATAGCCCCATCAATCTGATGTTCTACAATCCCTACCTCATAAGCCTCTGCTGAGAATTTATAGGCGTGCACAGGTGGATAGTCCAGTGATGGCATTCTGGTATCACGTGGTACAGCCACAGAAACATCATGAGGAATCTGAGTAGTCATACCATGATAAGAAAGTGCTGAAATTAAACAAATCACTGCTTTAGGAAACCTAAGGCTAACTGTGACCAGATCAGGATAATTAATTGCTGGAAGTTCCACCAGGCGATAAATCCCCCTGGAAACCTGTTCCAACTTGCCATTGTCCCTCATTTTATAAAGGCTGTAGCGAGATATTCCATACTGGATAGCCTCACTCATACGGAGCTGTCCACCATACAGTCGAAATATTTCTTCCGGGGATATATTTTTCTTAAGAACAGACATAATGTCACCAGTTATCAATATATGGTAACAATATGTCTGTTTGGTAATAAAATCAAGTGATAAGCAAAATTTGCAGCTTATTTTTATCTGGAATGCTAAAGTGTTCTGAATGCGGTGGTAACTATATCATATAAGCCCAGGAAAATATTGTTGTGGTAATCACCATAGGGCAGGCTCTTCAATATGTAAAAACAATGAAAAAATTCCAAATCTCAAATTGATTGAGGAATTAGTGATTAATTCCATGAAAGATGGACTGTTCAAGCCTAAAGTTATTCAAACATTCCGAGAAGAAGTTGTAAGGCTTATTAAAGAGAAAAAAGCTGACTTTTTACCTGCCATGAAGAAACTTGAAATTGAGTTACAAAGTGTCAATAAAAGTATTCAAAAGTTGGTGAATTTTATCATTGAAGCAGAATCACCACCTGCTAGTATCTCTGTTGAGATTAAAAACTTGAGCGTCGGCAAAAGGAACTTGAATCTGATATTGAGCCAATGATACCCAGAGCTGTAGAAAAATATAAAGAGATGATTGATGATCTACCTAATGCGGCAAAAGGATATATTCCTCCAATCAGGGATAAAATAAATAAAATTATGGGGAGGTGAAATTAAGATTGGCCAAAGTCAGATGGGAGCCTTGAAGGATCTTTCCGAGGATCCTTTTCAGGACTCCTCGGAATTAATCCAGAACTTAAAATAAGTGACGAGACGCTAACAACAGGGGGTTTTTATAAGAAATCAGTGATGATTAATTCACACCATGAATGAATTACTGACTCTTTTTTTATTTTTCCATTGTTTATTGTTACTAATTTTTTAAATGGATTATCTGCTCTTGAATTATCAAGAATAAAAACCGAATCACAAAGAGGGATGACTTTTCTTATATTTTCTAAAGTCCGTGGAATACGTGATTCAACTTTGTCTGGTGGTACAGAATGACCTCCCTCTGATACACGTTGATTAACACGGCTTTGATTTAGTGAAATGTTATCTAAGTGGATAAAAACAAGAATGATTTCATAGCCTGATATTTTTGCTTGAGCTACAAAATCAATTTTTGAATGATGAGAAAATACCGTTTCAAAACAAAAGCTATTGCCTTGCTCTAACAAATCTTTTCTTATTTGCCCTGCAATAATTGCAGCGTCATAGCTATGCTGTTCTGGTGAGTCAGGATAAAGCTCTTTTGCTAGTATATCAGCATTAACGAAAGGGAATCCTAATGGTTCTAATTGTGTACGGTAAAATGTAGTTTTTCCTGCACCATTAGCCCCAGCTAATAACCACATCTGTTTAGAACACAACTGCCTGGAATTCATCTTTTACTTCTTTTGAACTGAAGGTTCGCTAACAAATTCACCATTCTTAAATTGTCCGATGGTGATTGTCCCATTTTCAATTCTCTCAAGATATCCAGGATGGGAAAGTGATGCCTGGTATTTAAAAGAATTAGTTGTCACTTGCTGTGCTAATGTGCCACTCTCTCTCATTATTTCAAGATTACGAAAGACATGTTCTGGGGGAACTGGTTTAACAACAATAGGTTCAACATTGATTCGAGAAAGCCCGGTTCTAATAGAAATTAACTTATCAGGATCAATCATTTTTGATACACTGCGTCCAATATCTGCCCAATATTCTACTTGTTCCGCTGTACTACGATGAAAAAATTCTCCAGCTAGTTTTGCTGATTTCATTAGATCGTCTTGTAAACGCACTGGTGATGCTGCTTTTGCCATTGTTTACATCCTCACATTATTTTAATAATAATTATTGTAGCATAATGATACATGACTAACAATTTGTATTAATAAAGCAAAAAAAGAAAAAGAGTAATATATCTCTGATATCATAGCGGAACTTTGTGGGTAATCAGGTATTTATATGTCTTTTAAAATTTTATCTATTGATGGTGGCGGAATCAGAGGAATTATTCCCGGTCAGATCCTTGTCTCACTTGAAAAAAAATTAATAAAAAAATCCGGCAATCCTGATGCACGTTTAAGTGACTATTTTGATTTGTTTGCCGGAACCAGTACCGGAGCCATCCTTGCGGCTGCGTATATTTATCCGGATAAGAAATTTTCTGCACAGTCTGCCGTTGATATTTATATCAGAGAAGGTCAAAAAATATTTTATGCTGATCTCTGGCAAAGAATTAAATCTCTGGGCAGCTGGAATGATGAAAAATATTCTGCTGATGAACTTGAAAGGGTGCTTGATGAGGCTTTTGGGGGATTGAAATTAAGTGACCTGGTCAAACCCAGTTGTTTTGTTTCTTATGATATTGGTGGTAATGAAGCCATTGCCTGTCAGCCTGCACCGGTTATATTCACACAGCATGATGCGCTTGAAAAAAATAAAGATTATTGGCTTAAAGAGCTGCTGAGAGGCAGTTGTGCTGCACCAACTTATTTTGAAGCAGCACAGGTGTCGACGATTGCTAATTCTGAAAAACATCATTTACTCATTGATGGTGGTGTGGTGGCCAATGATCCCACTCTATGCGCTTATTCAGAAGCATTGAAGTTTGATAAGGTTGACGGGATTAAGGATATGCTGATCTTATCTCTTGGTACGGGCAATGTTTATGAGTCTTATCAATATGATACTGTTAGTAACTGGGGGAAAATCGCCTGGGCTAAACCACTGGTGAATATTTCTATTGACGGTAGTTCACAACTGACTCAATATCATATGGAAAAAATAACTTCAACGGTTGAACTGGCAGAGAGAGATAAGGCACGACTAGATAATATTGAATTTGAAAGCTCTATTTATTGCAGAATACAGCCTGAATTATATGATGCTGATGTTTCTCTGGATAACACTTCAGCTGAAAATATTGAGAGACTGCAATATGCAGGCATTAAAAATGCTGAAGTTAATGATAAAAAACTAGATAGAATTGCAGATCTATTGTTGGTTCAGAATAGTTAAGGCATGAGTTTTTCAAGAGTGACTTTAGAAGAAAAATGTTTAATTGCATTGAGATGTTCTTTTCTTGTGACCAACTGCAGCGCTTCTTTCACTTTCACCAGTTTACGCTTTCTTTTTGATTTTTCTTTCCATTCAGTAAGTGTTTTTTTAATGGATAGGGGATATATTAATAAAGTTCCGCCACATTCATTTTTAAATTCACGATTCAGTGATTTTGCTAAAATACCTGTGACCCCGGCTTCTTCATAAGTTTCTAATTCAGCAACCTTATGATTTTTTAAACTATCTTCAGGATGCCCTTTGGGCAAAATCCATAGATTTCCGGAGATATTAGTCACCAGCATGACATAAATTTTTCCTTTTTTCTTTAGAAAAGGAAAAGAACCAATTTCAAATACACTCATTAATAACTCTTATTTATTTTTGCTAGAAGTTTAACAATTTCATTGAATAATGTTCGATAAGACTGAACGCGATGTTTTTTAGATGCATAGGCCAGAACCGGTTCTCTATGAATTCCCATTCGTTCAATCTCTGTTGAAAAGCTGATGACACTTTTCAGGAAATTTGAATAATTGGATTCCATGCTTTGTATGGTTTGTTTATGTAACTTGTTATTACTTTGTGTCATAGAGAAAAAAGCACGGATTTTTTTTTGGTTATAATTATTATTTTTGAAAAAAGTGAGCAGCTGCTGAAAAGTGCGTTCTGATAAAGTGGTTGGAATCACCGGCACAATAATCAGATCGGCGGCATTAAAAACATTTTCGGACAACAGGTTAATATTAGGTGGACAATCTAAAATAATTAAGTCGTATTCGTCTTTTAATAAAGATAAAATCTGTTTCAACTGTTTTTTTGATTTACCCATATTATTGAGCATAATATCAAAATTTCTAAAAGAAAGGTTGGCAGGAAGAATATCCAGTTTTTTATAATTAGAACCTTTAATGTTTTTGAGCAGTTTGTTCTTTTTAGTAAAAAAGTAGCTTTTTTTGGATTTTTTATTGGCATCGACACGAAAATAAAAAGATGAAGCACCCTGTGGATCCAGATCAATTAATAATGTCTCATTGCCTGCTTTTGCCGAGGCATAGGCAAGGTTAACAGATGCTGCTGTTTTGCCAACACCGCCTTTGATACTATAAGAAGCAACTACTTTCATATAATGGACTCTTTAGTTTTGCTATTACACTACAAATGTTGTTTTGAATAATAAACGATTTTGTTCATTGGAAAATATAGCCAGCTCATCAATACAGTTTTCCCGTTCCTGAACCTGTTTTGCGTGAAGCATAGCAATCAGACCACCAAGTGAGGCGATTAGAAGTATATCTTTATGGGGTTTGTGTTCAATTTTATCCAGATAATTTTCAAGAAATTCTCCCTGTACAGATAAATCATTGAACATCCCCAGTTTATCCTGTAATGATTTTAGATGATTAGCGGCAATTTTGACCTGATTCTTACCTAACATGAAATTATCCTCTGTCTTATTCTTCTTTTTAATGTTAGCAGAAGCAACAGTGGATAATTTCATTGGCCGAGGGCTTTTATCAAATAAGTCACCGAAGAAATAAAGCAGATAGCGTAGCTTTTTACAGTCAATACGGATATTGTGAATGGCTTCGTCCGGTGTGTCACTGGTAATTTGTGCTGCTGTTTTTTGTATAGCCTTATAGCGCTTTTGAATTTTATTAACAGCGAGTTCAATAGAGGGTTTTTCACTCCATTGGGTTTCCAATGCAGAATAACCATTTTTAAATAAGGAGTCTAATTGGGTAATTTCCCGTTGGTAGGCGCTACTGGACAGCCATTTAGATATCCGTTTGACTTCAACTCTGCGATTGTTTTCAAAGTCATCAAACATGGGGGTTAAACCATCACGTAATGATTCAGGGATCAGATTCATATAACGATCTTTTTCCATAATAAAAACATCAATATCTCTCAGCAGGTTGGTATTACGGGCTAAAGCACCAAAACGATCTTTCAAATCAATTACATCCTGTTCAGGAAAGACCACTTTGAGCTGTGCAATTGCCGCACGGATCATACGCAAGGCGACTCTAAAATGATGCAGAAATTCTGTGTCAATATCTTTTATAATTCCATTTTCTGTCAGACGTTGTTTCTCAATTAAAGTAGAAATAATAGTACTGATTGCAGACCGTGAAGGGGTTTGTTTTGCTATAGCCAGTTTAGGTTTGACTGTAAAGGCCTGTGGTGTGATACCCAATGCTCTAACCAGTGTTTCCATTGCTGCTAATTTTGGTTTAAAAGCGCCCAGTTCATCTAATAGTGCTATGGCCTGTTCATGTTCAGTGATATAACCGGTTACAGGAATCAGTTTTACCTGCCTTAGAACAGCAGTACGGGGGCTGTTTGCTGCGTGAACAGAGATGAGCTGGCAGTAAACTAAAATTTTTCCTTCATCATTTTGCAAGCTAAATTGCTGAATTTTTAGTATACCCTTATAAACATCCGTTAAAGCACGTAGATCAAGAGTTTTTTGCAGGGTTTTCTTTAATTCTGAATCAACACTTTCTGTTGCAAAAATCTGCCACCAGAACTTGCTTTTTACATTGACATTATTGATGGTTTGAGCCAGTTCCGGATCAAATAGATCGTCCTGCTGCCATAGACTAATTTTATTTTTCTGACGAATGGCTGTGATTCCATTAAAGTAAAGTTCCCAGCCAAAACTGTCCAGCAGGGCAAATTCTTCCGAGTCATTAAAAGTTTCTCTAATAGTAAATTTCTGCTGAAAAGTATCCAGAAACATTTTTTTGCTCATACTGACAGGAAGAAGATGACGCGTATAATTATTATTTGATGTTTTCATACTTAATTTTTTGTGATTAAAGGAAATGAATGGGTGATTATAAACGACAAAATAAATTATTACATCGGAGTTTTTTGCTCTCAATATCAATTAAATATGATGTTTGTTTAAAATCAATAAGATAAAGAGTTTTGTTAATGTTAATGCTCGAATTTATTTGTGTTTTATTAGGCTGATTATTATGTCGTATTTTTTAATATATGTCATTAATGGAGATGAATGTTTTTATAATCGCATAATAAAATTGACTATCTTATGGGATGGGTTAAAATCAGCAGTTACGTAATTAATTCAACTGACTGGTTCTTGTCAAACAATTAACATTCAGTTGTTATTATAACATATTGAAATAACAGGTTTAACAATGGCAGAAAATACAAATATTGATCAATCTCGTGATAGCGCATCAGATAAAAAGATGGCTTCCCGATTACAAGAAACTCCGATTGCTATTATCGGTATGGCATCGCTCTTTCCTGAATCAAGAGATTTACATGAGTTTTGGGAAAATATTATGGGCAAGATGGATTGTGTAATTGATGTGCCGTCTGACCGCTGGGAAATAGATGATCTTTATAATGCAGATCCTTCTGCTCCCGATAAGAGTTATAGCAAACGCGGTGGTTTTATTCCAGATATTGATTTTGATCCAATGGAATTTGGTTTGCCGCCTAATATTCTGGAAGTCACAGATTCATCACAATTATTATCATTAGTGGTTGCCAGAGATTTATTAAAAGATTGCGGTTATGTGGACGGCAATTTTGATCGTGAAAATACCGGTGTGATTCTTGGCGTGGGTGGTGGTCAAAAGCTGATTACGCCACTGGTTTCACGTTTGCAGGGACCTGTCTGGGAAAAAGTATTAAGAAGCAGCGGTGTTGCAGAAGATGATATTCAGATTCTGATTGAAAAAATGAAAAAAGCTTATATTCCCTGGGTAGAAAACTCATTTCCGGGAATGCTGGGTAATGTCATAGCCGGTCGTGTTGCAAACCGTTTTGACCTGGGCGGGACTAATTGTGTTGTTGATGCTGCCTGTGCAGGTTCACTGGCGGCAATGAAAATGGCCATTAGTGATTTACTGGAATTTAAAGCCAATACCATGATTACCGGTGGTGTAGACACTGACAATTCGCCTTTTATGTATCTTAACTTCAGTAAGACACCTGCATTTACCGATGGTGACGTGCCTAAGCCTTTTGACGAAGATTCACATGGTATTGTGATTGGTGAAGGTGTGGGTATGGTAATGCTTAAGCGTCTGGAAGATGCCGAGCGTGATAATGATCGTATTTATGCGGTAATTAAAGGGGTTGGGACTTCCAGTGATGGTCGTTTCAAGAGTATTTATGCACCTCGCGCATCAGGACAGCGGGTAGCAATTGATCGCGCCTATGATGATGCCGGTTTTGATATGAAAAGTATTGATTTATTAGAAGCCCATGGTACGGGCACTAAAGCCGGGGACGCTGCAGAGTTTGATGGTTTAAAGCTGGCCTTTGATACTGAAGGACATGAGAAACAACATATTGCTCTGGGTAGTGTAAAATCTCAAATCGGTCATACAAAAACAGCGGCAGGTTCTGCCGGCATTATCAAAACCGCTTTATCGCTTTACCATAAAGTATTGCCGCCAACAATTAATATTGATAAGCCCAATCCTAAGCTGGCAATTGAACAATCGTCTTTTTATCTGAATACGGATGTTCGTCCCTGGGTGAATATGGCGGATCATCCGCGTCGTGCCGGTGTCAGCTCTTTTGGTTTTGGTGGTAGTAATTATCACTTTGTGATGGAAGAGTATATTCCTCAGGCCAGCCAAAGAGGCACTCGCCTGCATGATACAGCCCGTTCATTTGTTCTGCATGGCAGTACTGCTGATGAACTCGCCGGGCAATGCCAAAACTGGTTAACTGCATTAAGCGGCGATGACAGTGGTGTGGAATTTTATAACTTTGTTCAATCTCTTGAAAATGCCACTATTTCCACAACAGATCCCCGTCTGGGTTTTGTTGCCCAGGGTCAAAATGAAGTGATTGATTGTCTAAACACTGCAATTGAACAACTCAGTGCGCAACAGGATAAACCAAGCTGGGATCATCCTGAAGGTGTTCATTATCGTGCTGAAGCCTTGCCGGAAGATGCCAAAATTGTTGCTCTGTTTAGTGGTCAGGGTTCACAATATATTGATATGTGTAAAGAGTTGACCATTAACTTTCCTCCCATGAGTGATAGTTTTGCTAAAATGGGCAAATTGTTGCAAAACGATCTGGACACCACGATTGCCAGAGCTGTTTATCCTGAAAATCCATTTGATAATGAGGCCAGAAAGGCTCAGGAAGATAAATTAAAACAGACGCAATATATACAAGCTGCGATTGGTTCGGTCAGTGCCGGTTTGTTTAAAATGATGCAGGAAAATGGTTTCAAGGCCGATATGATTGCCGGCCATAGTTATGGTGAACTGACGGCCTTATGGGCTGCCGGCGTTATAGATGAGGATAGTTTCTACAGCCTGTCACGTTCACGAAGTCTTGCAATGGGAACACCTCCTGAAGCTGGCTATGATGCAGGTAGTATGCTGGCGGTAATGGGTGATGCAGCAGCTGTGGAAGGAAAAATTAAATCATTTGATGGGGTTGCCATTGCTAATTATAATTCACCTAAACAGGTGGTATTAGCCGGACCGACTGACGGGATTAATGCCGCAAAGGATGCCTTAAAAAATGACGGTTTCTCGGTGGTTTCATTACCGGTATCTGCAGCATTTCATTCTCCTTTAGTTGAGTATGCTCATAAACCGTTCTCAGATGCTATTGACAGTCAAAAATTTAATAAGCCTCATACGACAATTTTTTCCAATGTGACGGCTAAGAAATACCCTGATTCAGCGAAGAAAATTAAAGATAGTTTTAAGCGTAATATGCTGAACTCGGTGCAGTTCTCACAGCAAATTAATGAGATTGCAGAGCAGGGCGGTACTATTTTTGTTGAATTTGGACCGAAGAATGTTTTAACTAAATTAGTGGATGCCATTTTAGGGGATAGACCGCATATGGCTATCTCATTGAATGATTCTCCTAAGAAAAACAGTGATATTCTTTATCGTGATGCCCTGGTGCAGTTGAAAGTCGCCGGTGTTGATCTGAATCTAAAAGATATTTATCAGGCTGACATAGAAAAGCCCATTGTTAAAAAAGCCGGCATGAATATTAAACTTAATGGTGCCAACTATGTCAGTGATGCCACTAAAAAGGCCTTTGACGATGCTTTAAATGATGGATTTCAGCTGACCTTGCCGTCCAGCCTGGAAACAGCAGTTCCTGCTGTGGCTCCAGCAGCTCCAGTGACTCCTGTTATTAATGAGCCGGTTCAGGAGCAGCCCGTACAGATACAAACTATTCAGGTGCAGGCAATGGATCAGACTGACTGGTTAAAATCTCAGTCTGCTACATTAAAGGCGCATGAAACTTATCTGGAAAGTCAGAAAGACTATTCACAGGGTTTCTTTAATATGATGCATCATCTGGTGGATGAATTTGGTGCAAATGATAAAGTCGTACCCGATAATATTACTAATGGCATGTCTGAAATGCATCAGTACCAGCAGCAGACATTGCATGTACACGAAAGTTATCTGCGCAGCCAGATAGAATTTAATCAGGCCACACAACAAATGCTGACAGGTCAACCGCTGTCTTTGTCAAAAACGACATCAGCTCCTGCCAATACTTTTACTCAGGAAGTGACTAATTCTGTGCCATCTGCTGCGCCGGCAACAGTGTCTCCTGAAATTGTTAAGCCCGTTACTACCAGCCCAGCAGCTGCACCTATGGCAGCTGAACCTGTTGTTAGTGCCGCACCTGTTATTGCAGAATCTGTATCTGTAGCTGTGTTAGATACTCAAACTATTCAAAAAGGTCTATTGGAAATTGTTCAGGATAAAACAGGCTATCCTATAGAAATGCTTGATCTGAATATGAATATGGAAGCAGACTTAGGTATCGACTCCATTAAACGGGTTGAAATTCTCGGTGCCATGACCGCTAAATTCCCTGATTTACCTGAACTGGATCAAAATGATCTGGCTGAAACGCAGACATTGCTGGAAATTGTTGAATATGTTGATAAAAGAGCAGCTTCTGCAGCAACAGTTTCTGCTCCTATAACTCAAACTGCGACTGTAGTAACAGCAGCACCTGTTTCTACAGGGATAGACGCAAAAGTTATTGAAAAGGGCATGCTGGAAATTGTCAATGAGAAAACCGGTTATCCGGTTGAGATGCTTGATCTGAATATGAATATGGAGGCCGATTTAGGAATTGATTCCATTAAGCGAGTTGAAATTCTCGGTGCCATGACTGCTAAATTCCCTGAACTGCCTGAACTGGATCAAAATGATTTAGCAGAAATGCAGACGCTATTGGAAATTGTTGACTATGTAGAACTTAAAGCGGGTGCTATAGCAGCTCCGTCTATAGCAGCTCCGTCTATAGCAGCTCCGTCTATAGCAACAGCAGCACCTGCTGTTAGCGGTATTGATGCAAAGGCCATAGAACAGGGTATGCTGGAAATCGTTAATGAAAAAACCGGTTACCCGGTTGAGATGCTTGATCTGAATATGAATATGGAAGCTGATCTGGGGATTGACTCCATTAAACGAGTTGAAATTCTGGGTGCCATGACCAGTAAATTCCCTAATCTGCCTGAGCTGGATCAAAATGATTTAGCTGAAATGCAGACTCTATTGGAAATTGTTCAATATGTTGAACTTAAGGCAGGTTCAGTGGCAGCTATAACAACAACGGCACCTGCCGTTAGCGGTATTGATGCAAAGGCCATAGAACAAGGTATGCTGGAAATTGTCAATGAGAAAACCGGTTATCCGGTTGAGATGCTTGATCTGAATATGAATATGGAAGCGGATCTGGGTATTGACTCTATTAAGCGAGTTGAAATTCTCGGTGCCATGACCAGCAAATTCCCTGAATTGCCGGAACTGGATCAAAATGATTTAGCGGAGATGCAGACTTTACTGGAAATCGTGCAATATGTAGAGCTTAAAGCGGGTGCAGTTGCTGCTCCTGTTGCAGCATCTGTAGTGACTGCTGCTGCGGGCATTGATGCCAAAGCCATAGAACAAGGCATGCTGGAAATTGTCAATGAAAAAACCGGTTATCCCGTTGAGATGCTTGATCTGAATATGAATATGGAAGCAGACTTAGGGATTGACTCCATTAAGCGAGTTGAAATTCTGGGTGCAATGACAGCTAAATTCCCTGATCTGCCGGAACTGGATCAAAATGATTTAGCAGAAATGCAAACATTAAAAGAGATTGTAGACTACGTTGAACAAAAATCCGGTATCAGTGCTTCTGATAATGATGCAGCTGATGAAACAGTGGCTATTTCAGCATCATCAGTGATTGATGAGCAGCTTATTCAACAAACCATGCTTGAAATTGTCAATGAAAAAACCGGTTATCCGGTAGAAATGCTGGATTTGAATATGGATCTGGAAGCGGATCTGGGGATTGATTCCATTAAACGGGTGGAAATTCTTGGAGCAATGACAGCCAGATTCCCTGAATTACCGGAAATGGATCAAAATGAATTGTCTGAAATGCGTACTCTGGCTGAAATTGTAGATTATGTTAAAAGTCTGGTTCCTCAGGATAGTAATATCAGCCGGGCACTTTCTGAGCAGCCGGCAGAATTTCAAGCGGCAAACAGTGAGTCATTTTCAACTTCTGAACGAGTTGTGGTGAAGAAATTCCTGCCGCGTCCTGATGTTCTTGAAACAGAAATCAGTATTATGGGAAGAAATTGCTTATTAACCGATAATGGTGAAAAAGTAACCTATAAAACCGCCAAAGAACTGCAGTCTCTGGGCTGGAATGTCACGGTCATGCAATTGCCAAGCTCATTAGTTGCAAAGCCAAGCACCCTGCCAAAGGGTGTTAAAACGGTTAAACTGGCGAAAGCCAGTGTTGCTGAACTAGAAAAAACATTAGCTTCTGTTACCGCCAGTCAGACCCTCAATGGTTTTATTCATTTGAGTGCAAAGCCTGCTGATAAGGGTAGTAAAATTAAATTCAGCAAACGTGAATCTACGCTGTTGAAATTAGCATTCTTTACAGCAACCTATTTACAAAAAGCTTTAACAACTCAACCGGAACAAGGTCGTAATTTCTTTATCAGTACCTCGTATATGGATGGTGAAATTGGTACAGCCGGTCAGGTTCGCTTTGAACTTAATCAGGGTGGTTTAAATGGATTGATTAAAACAGTCAATCTGGAATGGGATGATGTATTTTGTCGTGCTATTGATTTAAGCCCCAAAGTGGATGATGAGCAGGCCAGTCAAATTATTATTGCTGAGTTGTTCGATCCGGACTTATCTATTATTGAAGTAGGGCACTCTAAAACCCATCGCATGACTTTAGCCGGTGAGTTAAGACCTCATGAGCCTGAAACTGATGCTAATAATAAAATTACAGAACAATCAGTCTTTTTAGTCAGCGGTGGTGCAAAAGGTGTGACTGCTGCCTGTATTATGCCATTGGCTGAAAAACATCATTGTCGTTTTATCCTGGCTGGTCGTGCACCTTATAATGGCACAGAACCTGAGTGGGCTAAGGGTTGTCATGATGATAATGAGCTAAAACGTAAAATAATGGGTGTACTTCTGGAAGAAGGTGAAAAACCAACTCCAGTGCTGGTTAATAAACGTTTACGTGCGATTAAATCCGATAGAGAAATAACTAAAACCCTGCAGCAGATTGCTTCTTTTGGTGGTCAGGCTGAATACATCAGTGCCGATGTGACCAATGGCAGCGCTCTAAAATTAAAAGCACAGCCTGCTATTGATAAACTGGGTGCAATAAACGGTATTATTCATGGTGCCGGTGTGTTGGCTGATAAGCCGATTCAAAAGAAAACCGAAGATGATTTTAATGCTGTTTTAAATACCAAGATTGAAGGTATTGAGGCTATGCTGTCTCTGGTTGATAAAGATTCTCTTGAATATCTGCTAATGTTTTCATCAGCTGCCGGATTCTATGGAAATAATGGTCAGTCGGACTATTCTGTTGCCAATGAAATTTTAAACAAAACAGCACATCAATTCAGACATTTTTATCCAAATTGTCATGTAGTTTCCTTTAACTGGGGACCTTGGGATGGAGGCATGGTAACTGCTGAGCTAAAGCGTTATTTCCAGGAACGTCAGGTAGAAATTATTCCAATGGATGAAGGGGTTGAAATTTTTTCCAATGAATTACATCAGAATCGTGCAGAAACTATCCAGTTGCTGGTAGGCAGTTCTATGCGCTCTGATGCGGATAATACTAATACTCCGCTGAGAACTTTTTTAATTAATACCAAGTTATTATTAGAAGATAATCCATTTCTCAATGACCATGTCATTGGCGGTAATCCGGTTTTACCTTCAGCCACTGCATTATCATGGATGGCTAATATTTGTGAACGCATCAGCCCGTCTTACAGCTTCTTTGAATGTGAAAATTTTCAGGTGTTAAAAGGCATTGTGTTTGATCAATCACAGTCAAAGTCTTATCAGGTGGATGTGAAAGAAAGTTCACATGACGGCAATATCTGTCGTTTTCAGGTCACTATTTCATCAACTGGCGATACAGGTAAAACTTTATGGCATTATAAGGCTGATATGGCCGTTGCCAGGGAATTACCTCAGGTGCCGATGTATACGGCTTCTGATTTAAATGAAAGTGAAAGTACAACGGGTGATACTCTGTATAGCAATGGAACTTTATTTCATGGCTCGTTATTTCAGGGTATTGAGAAAGTGATCAATACTTCCATGAAAAAACTGACCTTACTTTGTAATATGGATAAGGTTAAAGAGAGCGAACAGGGACAATTTCCTATTAGTTCATTGAATCCTTTTGCAACGGATCTGATGTTCCAGGCAATGCTGGTCTGGGTGAGAGAACATCGTCATTTAGGCAGTCTGCCGCTGAAATTCCTGAAAGTAGCGAATTATAAAATGATCCCGCCACTAAAGGATTTTTATATCTCTCTGGATGTTGAATCTACTTCAGAAACCAATATGAAAGCGGATGTGGTGATCCATGATCAGAAAGGCAATATCTATTCCAGAGCCTTTGGTGCTGAAGTAACGGTCAGCCCGACACTGGATGCAATGTTTGCACCTAAGTAGTTTTAACCCTCACCCCACCCCTATGAAATATAGGTTCGGAGTCATGCTATTTGACTCCGACTCCTGTTATCCGACCCCTGGTTCAAATTCTAAACGCTTGGAGATTATTTCTTAATGGATAAAATTGCAATTATTGGAACGGCCTGTTTATTTCCCGGAGCAGAGACTCCTGAAGCATATTGGGAAAACCTGCTTGCCAATAAAGATTCCCGTATTTCTGCTGATGTAGAACATATGGGACGTGATGCCAAAGATTATTTTTCTCCTCATAAAGATACTAAGGATAAATACTATTGTACCACCGGTGGATATATTCAAAATTTTCACTTTGATAGTCAGGGTTATGCCCTGGACAAAGAAAAGCTGCAAGGACTGGATAATACTTTTTTATGGGCTCTACATGTTTGTCGTGAGGCATTAAAAGATTCCGGCTATTCATATGACTCAAAATCGGATCACTTATCCCGTTGTGGTGTGATATTGGGAAATCTCTCATTCCCTACACAAAAATCCAATAAGCTCTTTTTACCCTTATACCATCAGGCTATGTCCACTCCTTTAAAAGATCTTTTCAATGAGCCGGATTTTAAAATGGGTGATGAAGTCAGTGGAGATTTTGATAATGGTACGGTTGCAGGTTTGCCTGCCAGTATTATCTCTCAGGCCTTATCTCTGGGAAAGGTTTCTCTGGTACTGGATGCAGCTTGTGCCTCCTCACTTTACAGCATGAAACTGGCCTGTTCTTACTTATCATCCCATAAAGCCGACATGATGCTGGCCGGTGCGGTCAGTGCAGCTGATCCCTGGTTTGTCTCCATGGGCTTTTCAACATTCAAAGCTTTCCCGGAAGATGTTATCAGTCGTCCCCTGGATAAAAGTTCCAGTGGTTTAAATACCGGTGAAGGTGCCGGTATGTTTGTTTTAAAACGCTATCAGGATGCTGTGCGTGACGGTGATAATATTCATGCGGTGATCAGTGGCATCGGCTTGTCCAATGATGGCAAAGGTAAATTTGTACTGAGCCCGAATCAGGCCGGGCAGGTCACCTGCTATGACAGAGCTTATAAAGATACCAATATCAAGCCTGATGATGTTGATTATATTGAATGTCACGCAACCGGTACTCCATTAGGGGATGAAACCGAAATTCATTCTATGGAATCCTTCTTTGCTGATAAAGACATTCATTTTTCTATGGGAACTGCCAAATCTAATTTCGGTCATTTACTGACTTCTGCCGGTATGGCCGGCATGTTAAAAATTATTCTTGCAATGAAAAATGATTTGCTACCGGCCACCATTAATGTACAGCAAGCTATTAGCTCGGATAATAGTAAGATTGCCGGTGAAAATATAGTCACTCAAAATAAACCATGGACTGACTCTGCAGCAAAGAAAGTGAAGAAGAAAATCGCCGCCATCAGTGCCTTTGGTTTTGGTGGAACCAATGCTCATTTAATTTTAGAAGAACATAAGCAAAAAAGTAAGGCCGCTATTCTTAAGAAAAAACCTAAGCCTGTTAAAAACCACAGCATTAGTATTGTTGGTATGGGCGTTTATTTTGGTCAGAATAAAAATCTTTCAGAATTTGAAAATACTCTCTACCAATCTAAACAATTGAAATCAACTTTGCCGGCTAATCGTTGGCAGGGCATTGAAAAAGATGCTGCCATTTTAGAAAAATTTGGTTTGCCGTCCTTTGCAGAAAATCCTCAGGGTAATTTTATTGATCAATTTAATTTTGATCATCTCTATTTTAAGATTCCACCTGAAGAACAGGCACCTTTATTGCCTCAGCAATTATTAATGATGAAGGTTCTGGACGAAGCATTGCAGGATTCCAGCCTCGTTAATGAAAAAGGCAAGGGTGGCAATATCGGTGTGATTGTTGCGATGGAAATGGATGCGGGGATCCACCAGTTTCGTGGTCGCATTGATGCCAGCTGGCAGCTGCAGGAAAGTTTACGTAATAGTAATATCTCTCTCAATGAGGAACAACAAAATCAGCTCACTGAATTACTGAAAGACAGTTTACATAATGCTGTAGAAATTAATCAGTTTACCAGTTTTATCGGCAATATTATTCCTTGTCGAATTTGTTCTTTATGGGATTTTTCAGGCCCTGCATTTACCATTTCATCTGAAGAAAATTCAGTTTATAAAGCTTTGGAAGTAGCGAAATTATTTCTTGAGTCGGGTGATGTGGATGCCATGGTGGTAGGTGCTGTTGATTTGGCGGGTGGAATTGAACATATTTATCTTCAAAATCAAAGAAATGTGGTTGATACCTCAAATAATTCTAGCATGAGTTTCGCAGCTGATAGTAATGGTTGGACAATTGGTGAAGGGGCAGGTGCTGTCGTGCTGAAACGCTCTGATCAACTACAGAAGAATGAGCGTGTTTATGCCAATATTGATGGTTTTTCTGGTGGTTATAGCTCAGGCAGTTATGCAAAAGACTTACAACAAGCTTCTGATGATGCTCTTCAGCAAGCTGGAATTAATCGTGATGAGGTTGATTATATTGAGTTAAACAGCAGTGGTATTAAACAACAGGATGAAGCGGAAATTACCTGTTTAATCGCTCAATATAAACAACGCAGCCCTGATAATAGTTGTGCTTTAGGCGGTGTAAAAGCTAATATTGGTCATAGCTTTGCCGCTGCCGGCATGGCTTCTTTGATCAAAATGGCTTTGTGTCTATATCAGCGTTTTATTCCCGGCATTCCTAATTGGGAAAAGGCTGCTGATTCTGACAAATGGCAGGATCAGCAGTATTATTTTCCTCAGGAATCACGGCCATGGTTAGTCAATAAAGGCAAAGACAAGAAAAAAATAAAAAAACGCTATGCAGCGATCAATAGTTTAGGGCAGGATAACAGTGTTTATCATTTAATTTTATCCGATGCAGCACAAAATCAAATTCCTGAAAATAATTATTTTGAACATTTGTCAGATAATCAGGCATTATTTTTATTTCCCGTTGCGGCTCAGTCAGAAAGTGAATTACAAAGCCTGCTGACACAATTGGAAACTGAAGCGGTATCAGCCAATTCTTTACAGGGGCTGGCATCAAGCAAACTGTCTGCCTTCTCTGAAACAAAGAGTTCTGAAAAGAAGCCTTTATCTGCAAAATACCGGCTGTCAATCCTGGCTCGCTCTGTTGATGAACTACACAAACAGATAAAATCAGCTAAAACCGGCATCTCTGAGTCAATTGCCAGTGGTGAAGACTGGTCAACGCCTTTAGGCAGTTATTTTACGCCGACACCACAGGCTGAAAAGGGTAAAGTCGCCTTTGTTTATCCCGGTGGATTTAATTCCTATATCGGAATGGCAAGAGATGTGTTCCACATGTTTCCAGAATTGATTGACAAAGTAGCGGGTTCAACCTCCAGTCTTAAACGCATGATGCGCACTCATTACGTGTATCCTGAAACCGTGAATGCCCCGGATAAAAAAGCCTTTAAGCAGTTGGAATTTGAAATGGGTGAAGATGCAGTTGCCATGTTTGAATCCGGTATTATGACATCAATCGTTTATACCAAATTGATTCAGGATATTTTAGGCGTTAAACCGGATGCTGCCTTTGGTCATAGTATGGGTGAACTTTCCATGCTGTTTTCCTCCGGTGCCTGGGATAATACTGATTATATGAGTGAAACCCTGCATTCCACAGCGACTTTTCATAATCGTCTGGTAGGTGAAATGGATGTGGTGAGAAAAGCCTGGGATCTGCCGCCAGCTAAAAAAGGCGATGCGCCTATCTGGGGAACCTATACCCTTAGAACTTCACCGGAAAAGGCAGAGGTTGTTATTGCAGAAGAAGATCGGGTCTTTTTAATTATTGTCAATGCCCCAAATGAAATTGTTATTGCCGGTGATGATGAAGCCTGTAAACGGGTGGTTAAAAAACTTAAATGGCGATTATTTCCTGTCCCCATTAAAGATGTGGTGCATAATGAACTGGTTCTGGCTGAGTTTGATGCGTTGGCAAAATTACATACAATGCCGACGACGGCTATTAAAGATGTGGATTTTTATACTGCTGCTGACTATAAAAAAACCAGTATGAAAGCTGAAGTGATCGGTAATAATATTGCCACTTTCTATACCCATATGGTTGATTTTCCAAAACTGGTGAATCAGGTTTATGACGACGGAGCACGAATTTTTATTGAATTGGGTCCACAAAGCAGTTGTTCTAAATGGGTGAGTGAAAGCTTAAAAGGAAAAGAACATCTGGCGGTGAGTATTAATCGTAAGGGAGTCGATGATTATACTGCCCTACTCAGACTGGCAGCCAAACTAACCAGTCATGGTGTTGCAATGGATTTAACTAAACTTTTTCCTAAGCCTGCTGTACAGAAGAAATCTAAACCTGCTTTAGTTAAACCGGTCGTTTTGGGTAAACAGCCCTTTGCTGATGTGATTTTAACGGATGAAAACAGAACCAAGTTTGCTCCTCAACAAACGACGCCAATAGTCAAGATAGTTAAGCCTGTTATCACTATTGCACAAACACCAATAACACCAATAGTTAAAGCAAAAATTACTCCTCTTGTATTGAGTCATTCATTGAAGCAAACTCATACTAATACGACTAACACTAACGAAATGAAAGCGAATTTTATGCCTGTTTATCAAAGTGAAATGTTACAAAAAATGTTCCAGCATAATATTAATATCAGCGAAATGCATGCTGATTTTATGCAATCAAGAAGTCAGGGTTTACAGACTCTGAGTAAACTGATAATGGATAGTATCAGTAAACCTGATGGCCATCAGTTTGCTGTTTCTGATACTAGTGTCTCATCTACTTCAGCCGTAACGGTAAATACGCCTGTGACTCAGCAATTGTTCCCAACTGAATACAGAACGCCAGATAATATTATATTTACTGAACAGGATCTGAACGAATTTGCCTACGGCAAAATCGGCAAGGTGTTTGGTTCAGATTATAATATTATTGATACTTACCCCAAACGGGTAATGCTGCCGATGGATCCATATCTGTTGGTCACTCGTGTCACAGAAATGCAGGCGACAAAAGGGGAGTTCAAACCATCAACAATGACCACTGAATATGATATTCCGCATAATGCCTGGTATTCAACTGATGGTCAGATTCCCACCTGTATCTGTATTGAATCCGGCCAGTGTGATTTGCTGTTGATTAGTTATATGGGCATAGACTTTGATAATAAAGGTAAATATCTCTATCGTTTACTGGATTGCACTTTGACTTTTTTAGATGATCAGCCAAAGGAAGGACAGACACTGCGTTATGAAATTTCCATTAATTCTTTTGCCAAACACCAAAACAATTTATTATTCTTTTTCTCTTATGAATGTTTTATCGGCGATAAAATGATTCTGAAAATGGATAATGGCTGTGCAGGTTTCTTCTCAGATGAAGATCTTGCCGTGGGTAAGGGTGTGATTCGTACCAAAGAAGAGGAAACTACACGAAAAAAAGTCATAAAATCTTCCTTTACTCCCATTCTTCAATGCAATAAAACTTCTTTTGACAGAAAAGATATACAATCATTGATGGATGGTGATTTAGCAGCCTGTTATGCCAATCCTGTTTATGATAAACAGGGAAGAAATCCCTCCCTGCATTTTCCATTAGAAAAAATTATGATGCTGGATCGAATCACTTCCGTTGATCGCAGTGGGGGATTATGGGGATTGGGTTTAATTGAAGCTGAAAAAGATTTGTTTCCTGATGAATGGTATTTTACCAGCCATTTCCGAGATGATCCTGTTTTAGCCGGCTCATTAATGTCCGAAGGCTGTGTACAATTACTGCAGTTTTTCATGTTATATCTTGGTCTGCATACTAAAACTGAAGATGCCCGTTTTCAGACCATGCGTAATATTCCTCAGCCGATTCGTTGCCGTGGTCAGGCATTGCCCAAAGATCGCCTGATGACTTATCGTCTGGAGGTCACTGAAATAGGGCTATCTCCCAAACCTTATGCCAAAGGAAATGTTGATATTCTTATTGATGGTAAAATTGTGGTAGATTTTAGAAATGTGTGTCTGGAATTGTCTGAAAAGAGTGAGCAGGAAAAGCAATTATTAAAGTTTGGTAGCACACCTGTTGCTGCACCTATTGCTGAAAGCAATATAATGAATCCGGGACAGCACCCGCCAATTTTGAAACCACAAGTCAAACCTGCTTTATTTACTGAAGAGCAGATTGTCCATTTTGCAACGGGTGATATTGAAGCCTGTTTCGGTCCTGAGTTTGCTCTTTATAAACAGCCGCCGGCTAAAGCCGGTGATCCGCCCAGACGGCCACCGCGAACCCCTAATAGTTATTTGCAGGTGATGCATCGTGTGTTGGATGTTACCGGCAATCAACATGACTTTGATAATACCACAAAATGTACTGCTGAATATGATGTGGCTGAGGATGTCTGGTTCTGTACTGAAAATTCCTATCCCTCATTTTCACCGTATTCGATGTTAATGGAAATTGCCTTACAACCCAATGGTTTCCTGACCTCTCATATTGGCAGTACTCTGATATACCCTGATATTAATCTGTATTTTCGAAACCTGGATGGTACCGGGCGTCTAATTAAAGAAATTGATTTGCGTGGCAAAACCATTGTCAATAAGACAACTATGTATTCCACTTCTGCAGTAATGAATAATATTATTCAGAAGTTCACCTTTGAATTGATTTGTGATGGTGAAACTTTCTATGAAGGGGATGCAGTATTCGGTTTCTTTAGTGCTGATTCTCTGTCTAATCAGGTCGGTATGGATAAGGGTAAAAAATTATTGCCCTGGTACATAGAGGAAAGTATTCCTGACAATCAATTAGTGACCTATGATTTGAATTCTAAATCAGCGAAAACAGAACTTTTTGAAGCAAAAAATAATAAGCCTTATTATCATTTAGCCGGAGGTATGTTGAGCTTCCTTGATGAGTCAATTGTTGTTCCCAATGGTGGTAAGTTTGGTAAAGGCTATGTACATTCCATGAATGTTATTGATGCCGGAGACTGGTTCTACCCCTGTCATTTTTATAAAGATCCGGTGATGCCCGGCTCTTTAGGTGTGGAAGCTATGATTCAGTCTATTCAGGTTTTTGCTTTGCAGCAGGATTTAGGTAAGGACTTTAAAAATCCTCGTTTTGGTTTAGTGGAAGATGAAGCAAAATGGACTTATCGCGGACAAATTATTCCTGATAATGATGTCATGACGCTGGAAGTTCATATTAAGGAAATTAGAAAAACAGCTAATCGAGTGGATATACTGATTGATGGTAATTTATGGAAAGACGGTCTACGTATCTATTCTGTAGAAAGTATAGGCCTTAGTATCCAGGAGGCTCAATAGAATGACTGTTTTAGAAGGGATACAAGGTATAGAAAATCTAAAAAATCTGGATAAGCCGGCTTATGTGATGCTGGATAATGATCAGATCACCATTAATAATGAAGGTTGTGCGGATGTGGCAAAAATTACTGCCTATGTGCCTCCTGTAGTTCCTGAGCAACTTGGAGACCCACAATTCAAAGCATTTTATGGTGTTAAATATGCCTATATGACGGGTGCAATGGCCAATGGTATCTCCTCTGAAGAATTAGTCATTAGCCTGGGACAACGCAATATTCTTGCCTCATTTGGTGCCGGTGGTCTTGATTTACAGCGGGTTGAACTGGCCATTAAAAAAATTCAACAGGCACTGCCCAATGGCCCCTATGTATTTAACTTTATTCATAATCCATCAGAACCGGCTATTGAACAGGGGACAATTGATCTCTACCTGAAATATGGTGTCAATGTCATTGAAGCGGCGGCATTTTTTACTCTGACACCTTCCCTGGTTTATTTTAGAGCTAAAGGTCTGGTTCAGGCTCAGGACGGCAGTATCCAGATTCATAATAAAATTATAGGCAAAGTTTCCAGAAGGGAAGTGGCGACTGTCTTTATGCAGCCGGCTCCAGAGGCTATTGTTAATCAGTTATTAGCTCAAGGTGCAATTACACAGCAACAGGCACAACTTGCTATGCAGGTGCCTATGGCTGATGATATTACTGTGGAAGCAGATTCAGGTGGTCATACCGATAATCGTCCTCTCAGTGTATTATTACCCTCAATTATCGCTTTGCGGGATGAAGTTCAGGCACAACGTCAATATCCTGTAGAGATTCGTGTCGGTGCAGGAGGAGGTGTTGGAACACCGGATGCCGCACTGGCCTGTTATATGATGGGGGCTGCTTATGTGGTGACGGGATCGGTGAACCAAAGCTGTATTGAAGCAGGGGCATCTGAGCATACTCGAAAATTATTGGCTGAAGCCGGTATGGCGGATGTGGTCATGGCTCCGGCATCGGATATGTTCGAACGGGGTATTAAATTGCAGGTGCTGAAGAAGGGCACTTTATTCCCGATGCGTGCTCAGAAACTATACGAGCTCTACACGACTTATAATGGTTTATCTGATATTCCCAAGCCTGAACTGGAAAAACTGGAGAAACAGATTTTGCAGAATTCAGTGGATACCATCTGGCAGGAAACGGTTAAGTTTTTCCAGCAGCGCGATCCCTCTATAATAGAAAAAGCGCAAAATAATCCTAAAAAGCAAATGGCATTGGTTTTTCGCTGGTACTTAGGTCTTTCATCCCGCTGGTCAAATGCCGGTGTGGCCGGGCGTGAGTTTGATTATCAAATCTGGAGCGGGCCGGCAATGGGTGCATTTAATGACTGGGTGGCTCCCACTTATTTAAAGGATTATAAAAACAGGCGGGTGGCTGATGTGGCTGAGCATTTAATGTATGGTGCTGCTTATCATCATCGTATTCAGGTACTGAAAAGTCAGGGCTTGTATTTGCCGGCACAGTATCAGCGTTATATTCCTGAGAATGTTCGGATATAATTATTCTTAACCCGTAATTGATGAGGTGTAGCTACATTTACCGGAGACGCTCAAGCACGTCCATGTGACGCTCAGCCTCGGCATCCATGCCTCGAAAAGCCCCGGTAAGTGCAGCTACACCTCACCAATCACTACCATTATCATGTTCTTCACTTGGGCGTAAAGAGTAGTAGAAAAGTTCATACATATTTTTCAGGTCAGCATTCAAACAATGTCATTTAATCCTATTCCAGAAATTCATAGTATCAAAGAAAACAATATTGATATCTGGTTATGTCAGTCAGATTCTCAACAATCTAAATTAGATTATTTCTATTCCATTCTTTGTAATGAAGAAAAAAAACGCGCTGATCGATTTAAATTTGATGAGCATAAAAATCGATTTATTGTCTTTCATGGTTTTCTGCGTGATGTGCTTGCAAAATATCTCACTCTTGATGCTAAAGATATTCAATATATTAAAGGAGAAAAGGGGAAGCCTTATCTTTCAAATAGTGAAAGTCCATCACTACAATTTAATCTGAGTCATACCCGAGATGTGGCAATTTTAGCCATTACAAAAAAGGGTGAGGTCGGTGTTGATATTGAATCAATCGATCGTAAAACTGACTGGCAGGGGATTGTTAAACGTTTTTTTACTGTTCAGGAACAACGGGCTTTATTTGCATTAGAGAAAGAAGAGCAGCGACAGGCATTCTATGAGCTGTGGACCAGGAAAGAGGCCTATATGAAAGTTCTGGGCACTGGTTTGTCACTTTCACCAACTGAATTTACTTTAAGCGTTCCTCCTGAAAAACCAGCGTTAATTGATCACCATTGTGAAAAATATCAAACTGAAAAATTAATTCACTTCGAACAACTTGTTTTACCTGACCAACTCAATAATTTTTCTGCTACTATTGCATCAGAATTTCCTACGCAAAGACTTAATTATTATCATTATTGAATAATTAATCCCCATATTCTTGAATAACAAAAAATCAGCACAAATGATTTAAAGCTATTTTTATGTTACTACAAATGATGGTGGCCAAATTCATGTTGACTGAAGGCTCTTGATTATTAAGTCAATTTATTAGAATATCTATCTTTTGCGTGATAAGTTTCACAAAAACAATTAATTTCCTCTGTTCTTTTCACTATTTAAGGTTTAGATAAGGTTGATATGTTAATGTCATTTTTGCTTGAGGGAAAATTTTACTAAATTAGAAGGGGAGTCTCTTATGATATTAGATGTAAGAAAACAAGGTTTTATAACAAGTATTTGTTTTATATATATTTTATGTGCATTTCAAATGGTCTTTGCACGTGACTATGAATTTAAAATTAAAGATGCTGTCTGGGATAATAGAAAAGAGAGATTAACCATTAGTGGTAGAGGCCGAAATGGTCAAATTGTGACTGTATATGATATGAATGATGCTGTTATTGGCAGTGATGATATAGAAAGGGGAAGATGGCGGATTAGAAGAAATTTAGATAGGGTTCCCTGTCATATTACTGCACAGCAATCAGATGGTCGTAGTGATGAAAAAGATGTTGAGAATAAACCTGATAATTGTGATGACGGCTCGGGAGGTGGTGGAGAAAATAATGCCCCCGTTGCTGTGGCTGATAATTACCAGATAACTAAAAATCAGTTATTAACGATAGCCGCACCTGGTGTGCTGGGCAATGATAGTGATGTGGAAGGAGACAGACTTATAGCTGCATTGCATAGTAATGTCAGTAACGGCAGCTTAATTTTGAATGATGATGGTTCGTTCAGTTATACACCGGATTTAAATTTTAACGGACAAGACAGCTTTACTTATCAGGCTGTGGATACATTATCTGCTTTATCATCTGCCGTATCGGTCATTATTAATGTTGTTAATGTCGAGACAGCCAGTGTTTCGATTAATTCAACCAGCCGGAATGGTTTATTAGTTGGTTCATCTGTGAGTGAGCAGGCGGTAAGCAGTACAAATAACTACCAGATTTTTGGTACTAATGATCTTGGTATGCACTGTGGTGACTTTGATACACGTATTTCCAGTATTTTGCCTCCGTTCAATGTATTACATGCGCAGGTAATACAGCGTGGTAATGAGCCAAAAATTCTTGGGCCTGATGATAATGTGGTGGTGCGTTATTCAGCCGCTTCTAATGCTAATGATCCAATTCTCAGTGGTATTAACTCATCTGGAAATGGTGCTGTTCTTTCCAGCGTGGTAAATGGACTGGTATTTAAGACAAACTTCTGGGGAGTTGCCCGTGAAGCCTATGACCCTTTCTATCCGGCAGGTATTCTGCCTGTATTTTATCCACCGGGTGAAAATATTCAGGATTTGGGATTACCAATGCCCAATACAGAACGTCTCTGGCTGGGTGATGGTGTATTAACGGCTGAACAGCAGTCTATGCCCGGACGCTTTAATCCTTTCAATGAAAATGTTCCACAGGATTTTAATTTATATACCATTGATCAGCCATTTTTTATTAACTTCCCGTTTGGCTATACTTCGTATGATGTTAACTGGTTTGAAGCTGCCGGTGTGCCCATCACCGCATTTGATGATGCTGGTAGAGAGAATCCCTGGCCGCTTTATCGTTTTCAGGCTCATAAAGATGGTAGTGTCATTGCCTCCACTGATGTCGTTTTGCCAATTTCCGGTGAAGCCAATTGCGGATTTTGTCATAATGCAGTCGTTGATGGTGGCAATGGTGTTGCAACCGAGGCTCTGGGTGAGAATGTGGCAACTGTTCTGGATGATCCTGAATATGATCTCAGTGTGCCTTTAGAAGTCAGTAAAGAGTATGCTGCTGATATTAATCTGGTTCGTCTGCATGATTTGAAGCATAATACCGATCTGGAAAATAATACACCTGTGGTTTGTCAGAGTTGTCACTATACTCCGGCACTGGATCTGGCTCAGGTAGGCCCCAGTGATGCCAATGGACGTCAGCAGACAAATGTGCGCAGTATGTCTAATGTCATGCATCGTCATCATGGTGGAATTAAAGTGGCAGACAATGATGATGGAACGATATCAGTAGCTGCAAGTGGTGGACGTGACTTATTTCCGGTAATGCCGCCGCCTGTCAATCGTAATTCCCTGATGGCACGTAATACCCTGATGGATACCTGCTATCAGTGTCACCCAGGACGTCGAACTGATTGTCTGCGTGGTGCAATGGCCAATGGTGGTATGCTTTGTCAGGACTGTCATGGTGATATGCAGCAGGTGGGTGATGATTTCTCACGCGGTGTTAATCCTGAAAATCCCGGGGCATTTGAACTGGCTGCTGACTTCTACACAAATCCTGATACACCCCGTGTTCCCTGGGCTAATGAACCGGGATGTGGTTCCTGTCATACGGGTGATGCCATGGACAATATGCATGATGATAGTGGTACAATTGGCGATCCGGACGATGGTATTCGTCTGATGCAGGCCTATCTCAGTGATGATCCCAAGGCCACACCAATCGTGCCGACTAATAAGCGTTTTGCTGAAAATACTGTAGCGAATACGGAACCGGGTGCCGGCAATCCAATGCTTTATCGAGTCAGTAAGGGGCATGAGGATGTCTTCTGTGAAGCTTGTCATGGTGCTACCCATGGAATCTGGCCTAATAAAAATCCCAATGCCAATGACAACGTCACCGCAATGCAGCTGCAGGGGCACACAGGCACGATTGCTGAGTGTGAAGCCTGCCATACTGGTGATTTAGGAGCAAATCTGGATGGACCTCACGGCATGCATCCTATTGGCAGAGCCGGTGTGAAATTTGCTGAAGGCGATCATGGTTCCATGGTTGAACATAATCCGGATGCCTGCAGAGCCTGTCATGGACAAAATGGTGAAGGGACTGTCTTATCCAGTATGGCTCAGGCTCGAAGGCTCAAATGTGATGATCCAACCGCTTATTGTCCTGATGGAAATAGCGCACTATTTCCGAATGATTATGAAGTAGGTTGTACGGAATGTCATAGTAATGAGTTGTAGCTTTAACCTTCAGGATAAAACCCGTTCAATGGCTGTAATTAATTCTTCAGTTTTAACGGGTTTGGCCAGAAACTCATTACCACCAATATTATTGCCCATTTCAGCGGTTTCAGCTTTTGAAACGATGGCAGTCATAAAAATATAGGGAATTGATGAGAGTTCATCATCTTCTTTGATAGCAGCAATGGCTTCATCACCACTCATATCAGGCATCATGACGTCCATAAATATTAAATCAGGTTTAAATTCTTTGGCTGCCTGACAGGCATGGCTGCCCATATTTTCAGTTCTGACTTCATATTTTCCTGTACGTTCAAGATTCATTTTAACCATTTTGGTTAATACGACTTCATCATCGACCACCAGTATTTTTTTTATCATATTGATTTCCCCTTAATCCTGTAATACAAAGAATATTTTAATTTCAACGCCTTGTTCATTGTCAGTTCTATTGTTCATGCGGATTATACCATGATGTAAGCCTATAATTGTTTTTGAAACGGATAAACCCAGGCCGGTACCTTCTCCAACGGGTTTTGTCGTATAAAATGGCTCAAATATTTTTTTCTCCTCGTCTTTTTTTAAACCACATCCATTATCGACAATAGTGATCAACAACATATTCTGACCAATAATGAGTGTTTTCTGATATTCTTCGTGATTGGATAACTGGCTATAATCAAGTATAAATAGTTCTTTTATTTCTTTATTTAATTTAATGAAAGAGGTTGTAATCGTAATAGCTCTATCGTTTATTCTTGCAGAACTTTTTATGGCATGAACTGCATTGACCAACAGGTTAATAAAAACCTGTTTTAAGCGGTTTTTGTCCATATCCAACAGGGGGAGATTAGAGTCAAAATTGTTTATTTCCTGAATACTATTTTGTTTCAGCTCATGTCTAACCAGTTTGATAGACTGTTCCAGAATTTCATTGATATTACCCTGTACGAATTGCAGTTTATTTTCTCTGGAAAAATCCAATAAACCCTTAATCACTGTATCAGCTCTGAGCACCGCATCATCCATATCATCCAGTATTGAGATAATAGTTTCATCGTTATCTTCTCCTTTAAGATAATCTATACACATTTGTATAATTGCCAGGGGATTTTTGACTTCATGAGCAACACCGGCGGAAAGTCTGCCGATAGATTCCATTTTTTCTGCATGAATAAGTTGTCCCCGAGCCTTTTCTAATTGTAATGTGCGTTGTTTGACCTTGCTGTTTAATGAACGATTCCAGATAATAATGGTGAAAAATAAGCTGAAAATCAGCATACTGAAAATTTTTAATTTAAATATGAACTCCTCATCCTGCCAGAAAGATTTTTTTTCTATTGAAATTTCTTTTAATGTAAACCACTTATTATTAATAATATTTTGTTCTTCATTGCTGATGCTATCCAGTGCTTTTTGCAGAATATTTTTTAAAATCGGCCAGTCTTTTCTAATGCCTATTGATAATTTTAATGATTTTTTTTTGTCAAAAGGAATTGGCACGACATTAAAGTTAGAAATGCTTTTTTTATTCATAATATAAGTGATTGAAGCTAAATCGCTTATCATTGCATCAATCTGACCTGTGACGACAAATTCAATGGCATCTTTAGTCGATTCAAAACGTATAATATTAAATTGATCATCATGCCGGCTGACCAGGTCATCCCAGAAATAATCATTAACCACGCCGATTTTTTTATGTTTTAATTCACTGGTGCTGCTGAATTTCTTAGAGGAAATAACAAGACCCGGAGATATATTATGAGGTTTTGTAAATAATATATATTGCTGACGTTTTTTATTTTCTGCTATGGAGGGTAAAATATCAATATGACCTGCTTTAAAAGCAGTTAAAAGTTCTGACCAGGTTTTAAAATGAATCTGTTTAAATTGTATATTGAGTTTTTTTTCAAGCAAATCCATTAGGTCGACCGACAGTCCTGTAAAAATACCATCATCGTTTTTCCACTCAAAGGGAGGAAAATTATTATCATATGCAAGGCGGATAGTTGGATGTTCGTTAATCCAGATTTTTTCTGCGGCTGTTAATTGCAGGGATTGAGCATAAATATTGGTGCCGGGCAGGAAAAGAAATAGAATGAAATAATATTTATTGATAAGAGGCATCGTATATAGGAGTCAGAGTCAAATGTTCTATACTAGTGAGTATAGAGTATTTGACTCTAACCCCTTCTTTCCTTAACTGTCTTTTAATAACTCAGGCTCATCTGCTTTAAGAAAAGCCAGCTCTTCATCGGTTAATTCCACATCATCATAGCCGGTAATCATAGGTCTGACATGTTCAGTGAATGAATGACCGGTAGTGAGTAAATAAACATGAGCAATAACAAAGACAACAATAGCAATAGCTGCTGCGGTATGAATAAAGGCGATACATTCAATACATTCCATACCGAAACCATCGAGCAAGTTCCCCAGACCAAAGCTGATCAGGAGATAGGCAATTCCTGATATCCAGATGGCAGGAAAGATGACAATTTTAACTAATAGATAGGTGAGCGCCTGAAGTGGATTATGTTTGCGGCGATAGGTTTTTTTATAAGGATGATGTTCACCCTGAAAAATACCAAAGGCATAAAATCGAGCCACTTTAATAAAGTTTTCACCGGTTGGAATATAATGTTTCCATTGCCCGGTGGTAAACAACCAGAAAATAGCAAAGACCCAGATAATTAATAAAATAATTGCCGCCCAGGTATGCAGCGTCACGGCAGTTTCAAAACTAATCAGGTCATGAGTGCCATGGACTTTAAATCCGGTAAACACCAGAGTAAAGATAAGAGCCATCTGACTCCAGTGCCATAATCGCTCAAAGCGTTTAAAAACCTGAATTTTAACAGTATGAGTAGTGGTATCAGGCATTGTTTTTTCTCCTTCTGGTGGCAATTATGCGAATAGCACCATGTCCAAGCACGCCGCCAAGAGTACCTAAAACAACCAATAAGCCGATCATATCAAGCATTTTATTATCTCCTTTGCCGGGCATATAAAATCCTTTAAGATGACTGAGTCTACCTTCTTTTGCATGACATTCATCACATTCCAGAGCATCCTCCTTAGGCGCCACCATGTGATTTACAGGCCAGTATGAATTGGTTTCAATAAAGCCCCATTCACCGCTATAGGGAATACCATTTTTCTTCATGCCTGACTCAATGGCTTTGCCAAAATCGTAATTACCCCATAAGGCACTATCATCATTCCCCCATAGATTCATATAGGGCAGGGTATTATTACCTTTGTCATATGGTTGTGTGGTATGCATTAATTTAAAGGGATAAATCCTGGAGCCGGGATCATCGTGAGAACCGGAGAAACTATTGATATCAATGGGTGCTTCAGCGGGATCAAATTTAGTCTCAATAGTGGTATAATTCATCGTACCGTCAAACCAGGCATACATGGGTTCAAGGTCTTCTGCGTAGGTAAAGCTTCCCTTGATGGATTTATATGTGGCACGATGATGGCCGTCACCCTGAGTATATTCCTTGAGTTTATAACCTTCACCATTTTTTAACTTGCCCATAGTACGCCAGTCCCAGTCGACCTCTGTGGCAACTCCACCCCGTGCAATGGCTGGAATGTGGCAAGTTTCGCAAGCGACTTTCTTTGTATGACTATTCAGTTTAATTCCTGTAACCGAATCAATTGGATGAGGAGAGTCACTATGACAACTCACACAGGAAGCCGTTTCACGCGGCATACCTGGTTTTCCTGTGCCAACTTTATCATCCACAGTCATTTCATAACGACTACCGACCCATTCATGTCCTTCACCGACATGACAGGTCACACAGGAAAAATCACCGCCATCCTGACTCATATGAACATCCACCTCTTTGGGGGGAGCAAATAGTACAGAAGATAAGTCACCATGCTTGACATTATCACCGCCGCCGCCATAAAAGTGACATTTTCCACAATTACTACGAGTCGGCATGGTGACACTTTGTGCCACTTTTTCCCATTCAATGGCAGGCTTGCCTTTGAACATAATAGAACAGGCTTTATTACCTTCTGTGGTGGGTGTTTTATAATAAGTACCGGTAGATTCATGACAAATCAGACAATCCATGTTTTCCTGTTTGCTAAAGTCAAAATCCGGGCCTGTCATATTATAGCCGGCATGACATTGGGCACACATGCCTTCATTGCCGCGGGCATTGGTACAAAAATTATTAATCAACACACTTTTACCCAGATGCTGCCCGGTTTTGGGATGCTTATAATCCCAGGTCCAGTGTTTATTCTGCATAAACTGATGACCTGCTTCATTGTGACATTCCAAACAGACCTTAGTCACTTCAGGTCCGCTGAAAAACGGACCTGTCAATTCTTTTAGTTGGGAGTGATCAGTGGTTGACTTACTTTTTTTCTTTTTATCAGAGTTCTTTTTTGCTGTGCGATGTTCCTGATCGGTTTTGGAATATTCAGAAATTCCCATTTCAATTTTCGGGTCATTGGTATTGGCGTAAACATTAGCAAGAAAAAGAATGCTCAGTAGTGTTGTTATGAAGGGTATATTAATTGTACGATACATAGACGAATCCCTACGAATTAAAGTAAATTGAAGTGAATTGAAGTGAAGTGGAATTACTATATCAAAGTTACATTTTTAAACAATGAGGTATATCAATGAAAAAATTATTAGCAGGCTGTTTTTTTGTTTTTTTAATGGCCTGTGGGGATAGTGAAACAGAAAAAACTTTTTCATCTCTATCTGACGATGCGGTTATTCTGGCATTTGGTGATAGTCTGACCTATGGAACCGGTACCAGTGAAGCTTCCAGTTATCCTTCTGTTCTGCAGCAGTTGACTGGCTATGAAGTGATTAATGAAGGTATTCCGGGCGAACTCAGTCGTGATGGTTTACAAAGACTTCCGGCTCTATTAGATAACAATCAACCACAACTGATGATTTTAATTCATGGCGGGAACGATATTCTGCGTAATTTTCCCAGGCAGCACACAGCCGACAATTTAAAGCAAATGATTGCAATGGCCAAACAACGGGATATTAAGGTGGTGATGTTAGGTGTGCCCACTTTTGGTTTACTTTCTCTTGAAAGTGCTGCAATTTATGAACAGGTAGCCAGTGCAGATCAAGTGCCTGTTAATCTGGATATACTTTCGGAAATCTTAAGTGATAAGCAACTTAAATCAGACAGAATACATCCTAATAAGGAAGGTTATCGGCTGATGGCAGAAGCGGTTTATAGCTTATTGCAAAGCAGTGGTGCTTTATAAAGATGGGTATGATACTTAAACCTAAGAAAATTCTTTTTTATGATGTAATTTTATACTAAAATGTAAGTATAATCCTGTAAAGAAAGAATATTGGGAAAAGTTTATGAAACACATTGCCCTCAGTTTTTTATTACTTGTATTGGCTATTAATCCGCTCTATATAAAACAAAGTCATGCTAAAACTATCTATGAACAAGAAAGCATCGTATTTGGTTTTCCACCTATTTATGAAAAAAATATCATTGAAAGCGGTTTTAAACCATTCATGGAATATTTATCCAGAGAGTTGGGTCAACCAGTCAAACTCTATCTTGCAAAAGACAATGCTGAACTGGCTGATCGTTTAAATGACAATAAAGTTCAGATTGCTTTATTTGGCGGCACAGCCTATGTCGAAGCCAAAAGGAAATATCCCGATATTCAATATCTGGCCACTGCGCAAACATTAGAACATGGTATAAAACAATCCTATTACTATGGCCATATCATCACCCTGAAAGACTCTCCTTATAAAAATCTAAAAGATTTAATTAATACCAGATTTGCCTATGCTTCGAAAGAGTCCACCAGTGGTTATAAATTCCCCAGAGTGTATTTTTATAAAAAAAGAATTCAACCGGAACGTTATTTTTCAGAGCTGATTTTCGCTGGTAGTCATGCAAAACTGACCGATATGCTGGCCAATAGAGAGATTAATGCTGGTTCTACCTATGATGTCAATTTATCAACTGCGATAAAAAAACATGGAGATATTTTTAAAACTATCGTTAAACTGGGACCGATTACCAATCTGGCTCTGGTTTCAAATCATCAGCTAAGTCAGGATTTATTGGCCAAAATAATTGCAGCCTTATTAATAGTCCCTCCAGAAATCGTTGCTGCTGATTTCCCCTATGCGGGTTTTGAAATATTATCGGATAGTGATTATGATCCCATCAGAGAGGTCACTTTTACGGAAAGTACCTCCTCACGTTTTTATGATGAAAAGATATTTACAATTCTGACTCAAAAAAGGGATCTTAATAAAATATATGCCTTTGCTTATTCAATAGATATAGAAAAAGATGATTTAATCACGATTATCAGAAATAATTTAGTGGGTAAAATAGTCAATGTCTATGGTAAGCCTGTCGATAAAATTAAACGCTTTAATTATAATAATAATTGGGCCAGAGCTGAAAATGTACTGGTATTAGAAGTAGAAAATCGTCATAAAGTCTATTTAATCAATACCGGCAATATTGAAATGGGTCAGGCCATAATGATAAGTGCTAAAGTGGTCGGGCAAAAAGGTAATGAAGTGGTATTAGATGTTCTTTCGAGCAAATAAAACAAAGCAATAAAAAGGCATACTATGTTTTCACGTTTATCTGTCAAACAAAGACTACATTATGGTTTTACTCTGATTATCCTGCTAATCATCATCTCAGGATATGTTTCTGTTTCCTCTTCTTTCAACACAGCAGAGCAATTTACTCTTTATCGTGAGATGGCCAGGGATACTAACCTGATGGGAAGGGTGCAGGCCAATATGCTGATGGTTAGAATGAATGCCAAAGACTTTTTTTTCACTGGCTCTCATAAGGATGTGGTGGAATTTGATTTCTACTATGACAAAGTGCGTACCTTTATTGATGTGGCTCAACAGGAAATCAACGATCCTAATCGTGCTAAAGCCATCGATGAAATTGACTCTGAATTAAAACAGTACCGGACTTATTTTCGCACCGTTGAAAGTTTTATGAATCAGCGTAATGCTTTGGTGGAACAGGGTCTGAATGTTGAAGGAAAACGCATAGAGCAGCTGCTCAGCAAGATTATGCGGCAAGCACATGAAGACAATGTTGCCCTGGATACCTTCTCGACTTCTGCTCAGGTCTCTGGTCTGGCACTGCGCAATCTACTTCTGGCCAGACTTTATGTGACCAAGTTTTTAGAGACCAATGAGCTTTCTGCTGCTGATCGGGTGACTGTGGAGTTCAATAATATGTACGCTGATTTTTATACGATGCAGCATAATATTGAAGATCCCATCCGTTTACAGCTGCTCAAAGAGGCTTTTAGCAAAGCGAGAACTTATGAAGCGACATTTTACAAAGTAAAAAATATTATTCTAAAAAGAAATGTGGTGATTGACAGCCTGAATATTTTGGGTCCTGAAATTGCTAAATTAACCGAAGATATTAAGCTGGAAATTAAAGCCATACAGGATAGCATGGGACCAGAACTGGTGATACAAAACCAGCGGTCAATGATAATGATGGTCATTATCTCCATTCTGTCGGTTGTTATTGGTTTGTTTATTGCTGTCTCCGTACCTAAAATGATTATTCATTCTCTTGAGGAACTTAAAAAAGGAACCTTGTCATTTTTGGATTTCCTCACCCATAAAACCAGTACCATTGAGCCTATAAGTATTAGAGGCAAAGATGAGTTTTCTGAGATTGCAGCAGCCATTAATAAAAACATCCAGATTGTAGAGCGGGTGATCAATGAAAAATCGCATGATGAATAAAAGGTCAAATACAGTCATCTGGCTGGCTGTTTTAGCCATTAGCTTTAATCTATTGATTGTCCTTATCTCCTTCTATACCCTGAGTATGAGCAACAGAAAATTTGAAGAGACACTCCAGGCAGTCGGTACTGCGCACAATGCTCATGAAATGCTTGAGAGTGAGAAAAACACGCTGCTTAATATTAACAATCTGAGCAAGGTCAATGAGTTCAATGATCTGATACACAGCAATATAAAAAATATTATACAACTACTTGATATGTTTGATAAAAATATCACAGAGGTAGAGAATTCTCATACAAAATCAAACATTATCAGGGAATCCACGCTAAAATATCAACAGCACTATCTTGAAAGTATTTTCATTATCGAGGAGCTGATAGAGATCAAACTTAAACTGGAAGAACAGGGAAAGATTATTATCGATGAGGTTGCTGATTATGTGCAGGATAAATTTGGTGCTCACAAGACTAATAAGGATTTTCAGATCCTGCAGCGGCTTAATACCTCAATGCGTATCTGGATCAATGCTACACAGATCAGGCTGCACCAGAAAGAATATATCCAGACACGTAAAGAGAAGACAATCCATAGCATCAGGCTTAATTTTGACGCCATGAAGAAAGATATGCTATTCCTCAGGGAACTGGCCGATAACGATTTTGAGAAACTCAAGACAAAACGCTTTATGGGTGCTGCCATGAAATATGAAATATCATCCAATCGATGGCTGAAAATGAACCAGCAACTCAACAGTTTATTGGAAAAAATGCAATTGCAGTCAGACAATGTACTTGAGCAGTCACATAAAGCTATACAACAATCAATGGACAAAATAAAGCAGCAAACTCATTTTATGGGTTCTGTTTTACTGGTGATATTATTGCTGTCAATATTGACTATACTATTTTTTGTTTTGCGAGTGCTGAGGAAAAAAGATGCTTAATACCTTAAACCGATCGTTAATGAGAGCCGCCAGCCGAGTGAGAAGAGCCATCAACCAAAATATGAAAGTTTTGTCACTGATGATTATTTTACTATTTTGTCCAATACTGCTCCTGGGTGGAGAGGTCGATGAAGGATTAGCAACGACTTCGGATGTTTATGCTCAGGTCATGCAGATCGAAAAAGAGCTGTTTATTATTCGCAATTTTTTCGGTATTAGTCAAAAAGCAGAATTTCGCGAGATTCGTAAAGCTCAGCTAAAGCCTCGTCATGTCTGGCAGAAAACCTATGAAATTATTGTCAAGATTAATATCCTGCGTCGTATCAATAGCCTGCCGATCATCGAGCCGGTCAATATGGAACCGGTACTTAATATGGATCCGATATTGGTCTATGAACAGACTCAGCGTATCCTGACGGAACTGCGGATCGTCAGATTTCGCCTCGGTATTGAGGGCGAGATCTCTTCACTGGAAAAATTTTCAAATAAACAGCCGATGGATGTTTATAATAAGCTGAAGGAAGTTTCAGCACTGCTGGATGTGATCAATGGCAGTGAGTTTACTCCTTCCTACGTCTTTGGAGAAGCCATGCGTATCTATGAGGATGTCAATACGATTCTTAGTAAGCTCCTGATCAGGGATTTGACCATTCCTCCGGAAAAATTGCTCAAGGTGACACCGGGAGATACGCAGCTGACGGCTTTATTTCTGCTGGGAAAACTCTCTGAACTCGAACAGGGTATCGGCATAGAAGGTGTGGATGCTTCGGTCTTTTTTCAGGATGAACCAAATCCCGCAGATGTATTTGAACTGACACAGGTTATTCTTGCGGAGCTTCAGGTGATCAAAGCCACTCTTGGTATTCGGCATGTGATTACACAGGCAGCTCAATACTATACCCAGAAAACACCGGCTGATGCCAATCAACTGCTGGGATGGTCGCTGCTGAAAATAAACCAGATCGTGACATTAAGGTAGATTATGAACGTATTGAATCAGTATATTCCTACCATAAAAAACAAAGTGATCACGCGCATTGGTGTACTTTTTTTGCTCACTCTTCTTGTTTCTGTCAGTATTATCGGCTATTTCGGTTATGACAATGCCCGGCAGGCCTATGTAAAAAACAGTATTGACAAGTCACAGGAAGATGTTGATAAATTAACTTCCACACTGGATGCTTATCTGAGCAGCAGTATTCCGGATCTTAAGTTTCTCAATGATTTTTATGCCCTGAGACGCTATATAGAGTGGCATGATATTGGTGAAATGGGTAAGGTGGAACGCTGGAAAAATATGACCAATAATGCCTTTGAATCGTTTCTCTATTCCAAAAAACGTTATGCCCGGCTACGCTTTATAGGCTCTGACGGACAGGAAAGGATTCGCCTCGATTATGATGATACAGTCAAAAAGGTGAACATCGTTGCCGAGAACAGGATGCAGAATAAAAAACATCGCCACTATTTTATCCGAACCATGGCACAGGGTTCGGGAACGATCTTTGTCTCTCCCTTTGATCTTAATCGCGAATTCGGCAGGATCACTTATCCACATGAACCGACTCTTCGCTTTAGTATGCCGATGATCGACCGACATGGCGATCACAAGGGGATCATCGTGATCAACCTGTTAGGCGATCGGCTGATCGAACTGATCCGCTCGTTTGATAAAAAAGTGGCACAGGACAACTACTATCTGCTGAACAAAAAAGGCTACTTCCTCTATCATCCCGATCAAAGCAAGATGTTCGGCTTTGATCTGGGGTCGGATGAGACCTTTGAGGCGCACTATCCTGTTGCCTTTGCTGAGATGATGGAAAAAGACAAGGGCACTCTGATTGAAAACGGTCAGGTTATTTCTTATCATCGTATTTATCCAGGCGGAGCCGTCAATGAACATTATTTACTGGTGGTCAATACGATTTCTCAGCACTATGCCCTGCAAAAACTGCGGGATTTTGAATTAGCCTTTATCGGTCTGAGCCTTTTAATCCTGGTGGCCATTATCTTCTTAATGCGTAAACTTTACTATACGCTCTCTCCCTTGCAAATTGTCTCTGAACAGCTGGGGGAACTGGCTATCGGAAATATACCTGACAGCCGTATCAGTTATGATTCCAATGACGAAGTGGGTCAGATTGTCAACTCTACTAAAGTACTGATTGAGAGTATCCGTTCAACGATTTTGCAGGCCAATGCCATTGCTGAAGGTGATTTTTCCAAGGAGATTCTGATACATTCAGAAGATGACCAGTTAAATCAGGCATTAAATGCCATGACACGGCGTCTCAGAACCATCGCTGAACTCTCGGATGCCATTGCCCGCGGTGAGACGGGCAGAAAGCTTAAACAAAGTGGTGAAAATGACCAGCTGGCAGAATCCCTGAACCGCATGATCAACTATCTGGATGAGATCTCTAAAATAACCAATGCCATTGCTATCGGTGATTTTTCCCGTGATTTTTCCCTGCGCGGCGGCAGGGACGAATTGGGGCGCAGCATCAATCAGATGCTTGATAATCTGCGCGAAGTATTGCAGCAGACAGCTCAGATTGCTGATGGTGATTTTCATACGGTGATCAAGCCTCGCAGTGATAACGATCAGTTATCCGCAGCACTGATAAAGATGACAAGCGTACTGGAATCCAATAAGAAACAGGCGGAAAAAGAAAATTTCATTAAAGATGGTATTTCTGAACTGAATCGAACGCTCAGTAGTGATATTGCTGCTGAGATGATTGCTAAAGAATCCATTACTCATCTTTGCCGCTATCTGCAGGCAGCCTCTGGTGTGATTTATTATTATGATGAGAAAAATAATAATCTGCGACAACAGGCAAGTTTTGCCTTTAGTCAACGTGAAAAGTTTAATAATCGCATCGTTTTAGGGGAAGGAGTGGTGGGACAGGTTGCTCTGGAACAGGAGCCTATTCTGCTGCAGTCAGTCACCAGAAAGGACTATTCAATTGAGACAGGTATGCATAGTACTGCACCGGCAGTGACTTATACCTTTGCTTTACTGCATGAAAAAAATCTGATTGGAGTGGCTGAGGTAGCCTCACTCAATCTGTTCAGCGAGGCTCAAATTGAACTGATGAATCAGGCGGCTTCGGTTATTGCTACATTTGTAATGTCTTCTGAGCAGAATAGCAAGATTAAAGAATTGTTGGATAAATCCCAGCGTGATTATGAAGAAACTCAGATGAAGAGTGAAGAACTGCAACAGACTAATGTGCAGATGGAAGAACAGGCACAACAGCTGCAGATGCAGGCTAAGGATATGAAAGAACAGAATCTGGTTCTGACTGTAGCTAAAGCCGATCTGGATAAGCAGGCTAAAGAGCTGAAGTTGGCCAGTCAATATAAATCAGAATTTCTGGCTAATATGTCTCATGAATTACGTACTCCTTTAAATTCGATTATTTTATTGTCAAAAATGCTGCGTGATGGACTGGAAAATAAAGAACAGGGTAAAAAAGCCGAGGTTATTCATAATGCCGGTAATGATTTGCTGTTATTGATTAATGATATTTTAGATCTGTCCAAGATTGAAGCTGGTCAGATGGAGCTTAATATTGTTGAGAGTAGTTCTACGCAAATTAGTCAGTCACTGCAGGAACTGTTTAATCCTATTGCTGAAGATCGGGGACTGGAGTTTATTATTCATGATGAACTGAACAGTAGTTTTGAAATTGATGTGACCAAAGTGATGCAGGTGTTGAAAAACCTGTTGTCCAATGCTTTTAAGTTTACCAAAAAAGGTAGTGTCACTTTGCACCTTTATTCTAAAAACGAACAGCTCAACTTTGCTGTCAGTGATACTGGTATTGGTATTGCGCAGGATAAGCTTGAGCATATTTTCGGTGCATTCAAGCAGGTGGATGGTACTATTACCCGTGAATATGGTGGTACCGGACTCGGTTTGTCTATTAGTTTGCGTTTTGCTGAATTACTAAATGGTAAGTTAATTGTTGAAAGTATAGAAGAGCAGGGCAGTCTGTTTTTATTGAGTATTCCCGGACAAAACTTAAACAATAAACAAAGCCCGTCTACTGAGGAGGAAGTTTCTATATCCAATTCAAAGTCTGAATTATTGGCTGTGGATGCTGCTGAGAAAATGCATGAAGATGAAATAGAGTATTCTAAAAAACATCGTTTTGAAGGCAATACACTGTTACTGGTGGATGATGATTCGAGAAATATTTTTACCCTTTCTGCTTTGTTTCAGGATGCCGGTGCACAAACACTGCACGCTCTTAATGGTCAGGAAGCCCTGGATTTATTAAATGACGAAAGTGATGCCATTGATCTTATCCTGATGGATATTATGATGCCTAAAATGGATGGTTATGAAGCCATAGAAAGAATACGTCAGAATAAGAAGTATATAAATATTCCCATTATTGCCGTCACCGCAAAAGCGATGAATAGAGACAAACAAAAATGCCTGGATATCGGTGCAAATGATTATGTGACTAAACCGATTAATGAAAAAACCTTAATGCAGCTGAGTCGTTTGTGGATTGATAAGATGGGGCATTAATCCTTTAATAATGAAAATAAAACGATATACCCATTTAGGTCGTGAGGTAGTTGATGTCACGGGGCCAATTCATAGTGCTGATGAGAATGTTTTATTAAAAATATTTTCAGACTTTCGATCAAAAGATAAGTCTGAACAAATTATTTTTCGGCGGCTTTTTGTTCTTGATGAAGCGATTATTCGCCAATTAACAAAATTACAATCAAAAGATTATTTTCTACAGATAGTTACAGATGAGATTTATCTGAGTGCTTATCTGAACAAATTAGGCTTAAATGTATTATATGAACCGGTTAATGGTCTTTTTTGTCAGTTAAAATTACTTTCACAGACAAAAATGATTGTTTTAACGGGATCAGCGGATTCCAGTAATAAAATTCATACATTATTAATGGCTCTGCCTTTTCTGGAAGATGTGAGCATTTGTATTGTGCAGCATATTTCTGCTGATGCCCGCCTGATACAGAATTCAATATTACAACCATTGACCCGCTATCAGGTTCAATATGCTCAGCATGGAATGAAAGTTGTCGGTGGTCAGGTGTATATTTGTCAGCCTGATCATCATTTGCGTATTAAACAGGGGATTTTTCAATTAGATAAAGATGATGCTGTTCAATATGCTCGTCCTTCTATTGATGTCACTTTGCAATCACTGGCTGATGAATATGGATCACAGGCTTTAGCTGTGGTTTTTTGCGGTTATAGTAGTGATGGTGTTGCCGGTACAGGCTTTGCTGTTGATAAAAATATGCCGGTTATTATAGAAGAGGAGAGCGAATGTGGTGCCAAGGAACTGCTTAAAAATATCAGAGAAAGCGGTCATTATCATATTGAGGCTTCATTATTAAAAATTGTGCAACTACTGGCTGTCATGATTTCTGATGATAAACAGTTATTAAAGAATTATCTGCTCAGTGCCTATGATTTATACGGCTATGATTTTAGAAATTATGTATTGGAAAGCATTGAAAGACGTATTGATGCCGCAGTGATCAAGCATCATTGTCTGAGCCGGCGTCATTTTTTAGTGAGTACTTTAACTTATAAACAAAAATTTAAACGTTTATTAATGGAACTATCTATTTCAACCAGTTATTTTTTTCGAGAAACCAATAGCTGGCAAATGATTAAAGATCAGATTTTTCCTGAACTTAATCGATATCATCATATTAAGGTGTGGAGTGCAGGCACTTCCACAGGTAAGGAAGCCTATTCATTAGCTATGCTGGCAGAGCAGGAAGGTTTAGCAAAAAAGTGCTTAATTTATGCGACTGATATGAACAATAATAGTTTGAAAATTGCTCGTAACGGACTTTATCCCATTGATGAAATGGAAATAACGCAAGAAAATTTTTACAATAGCGGCGGTCATGGTGATATTCAGCGATATATTCATAAGGAAAAAAATTTTTTTTCAATTGAACCAAGATTACGTGAACAGGTTTTTTTCTTTCGTCATAATCTGGTCACTGAAGAAACAATGAATGAATTTCATCTTATTCTGTTTAATAATGTGCAGATATATTTTAATCAGTACTTGCGTGATAGTGTGATGGATTTAATAACAAATTCTTTAATTGTTGGAGGATATCTGGTGATTGGTGAAAATGAAAATATCAGTGGATTACAGCAGGAAAAACATTTTAAAGCGATAACGAAGAATATTTATCAGAGGATTTGTTAGGATTCGGCGGGGTCGGGGTCAAATGACATGAATGACTGAAAGTTCAATAGTTTCAGTGTTTAAGCCATTTGACTCCGCCCCCTGTTTTGAATAAAATGAAAAAATCTATGTTTAAAATTTTATGTATTGATGACAACCAGAATAATCTTTTCACACTGGACAGTATTTTAAACCAGCTGGAAGGTATTGCCATTTCATTCGCTTTGAGTGCACAGGAAGGTCTGTCAACTCTTTTGACGCAGGAAATTGACCTGATTCTGCTGGATATACAAATGCCGGAAATGGATGGTTTTGCAGCGGCCAAATTGATTAAGGCTAATAAAAAAACAAGCAATATTCCTATTATTTTTCTTACTGCTGTTTTTCAAAGTGAAGAATTCAAGAAAAAAGGTTTTGATGCAGGTGCCGTAGAATATCTGACCAAGCCTATTGACGATAATAAATTATTAAATAAAATGCGTCTTTATCAACGGCTGATTGAAAGTGAGAAGCAGTTGCGAGAACAAAAAAGTTATATGCAGAAAATCATCGATTTACAAGAGCAAATTTTAATCGTGATTGATGAAACAGTAATATTCAGTGCTAACCAGCGTTTTTTTGATTTTTTTGATTATCAGGATCTCAATGAATTTCATCGGCATCATAACTGTATTTGTCAGCTCTTTATTGATGAAGAAGGATTTTTACCTTCAAACTTTTCTGAATCAGAAGGTAAGCCATGGTTGCATACTATTTTAAAATATCCTGAAAAAATACATCTGGCCATTGTAAAGCACCTCAATATAAATGTTTTTATGATGGTTAATGCAACACTCATTGATGCAGATAAAGAACTTTATGTGGTGACTCTTGCAGATGTCACTCAAATGCATCGTATGAAGGAGCAATTCAGACATCAGGCACTGACCGATGAGCTGACCGGTGCATTTAACCGAACTAAATTTAATGCGGTATTTGAAGCGGCAATTTCTAATTCTGATAAAACCGGCTTCACCTTAGCAATGCTTGATATTGATCACTTTAAAGCCATCAATGATCAATATGGGCATTTACAGGGTGATGTAATTTTAAAAGAACTGGTCACTTTAATTGAAGATAATATTCGTAATGAAGATGTGTTAGCCCGGTGGGGCGGGGAAGAGTTTATGTTAGTCTTCTTTGCCTCAATGGAAAAGATCATAGCTCATGTTGAGAAATTACGCCTGATTATTGCAGAACATCCTTTCTCTGGTATGGATGATGTGCATATCACCATCAGTATGGGGGTGGGTGGGTATTCAGCAGGAATGGATGAGGATGTTTTTCTAAAAGAGATTGATGATGCGCTGTGTCAGGCTAAGCAATCCGGCAGAAATCGTATTAAAGTCATTGGCAGGTAGGTTGCATTATACAAATGAAGTATAAAATTCTCTGTGTTGATGATAATAAGAATAATCTGTTTACTTTAAAAGTCTTATTAGAACAACTTGAACATGTTGAAATAATAACCGTTTTATCTGGTCGTGAAGCTTTGAATTTGTTGTTAAAACAGGCTGTAGATCTGGTTATTCTGGATATTCAGATGCCTGAAATGGATGGTTTTGAAGTGGCTCGTTTGATCAAGCTTAATCATCAGACGAAACATATTCCTGTTCTCTTTTTAACCGCAGTATACAAGTCTCAGGAATTTATTGAGCATGGTTATGAATTGGGTGCAATAGATTATCTGAGCAAACCCATTGATGATCATTTATTACTTAATAAAATCAATCTCTATCTGGCTATATTCCGACAACGGGATAAGATGATGTGTGAAAAAAGTCGTTTTCAGCATCTTGCACAAAGCATTGCTGAAGGGATTTATGTGCTTAATGCTGCTCACCAGGTGATGTATGTCAATCCTAAGGCTCTGCAGATGCTGGGTTATGCAGAGCATGAGATTATAGGCAAGACAATACATAACCTGATTCATTATAGTGATGCTGATGGAAATGTAATTTCCGCCAAAGAGTGTCCCATTCATAATGTGTTCAATTCCTGCCATTCCTATTTAAATGATAATGAACTCTTTTTTAGAAAAGATGGATCTTCCTTCCCTGTTTCTATCGCTGCAGCACCTATTCAGGAAAATGCTGATGAGTATTCTCTGGTGGTAATTTTTAAGGATCTGACTCAGATAAGACAACAGGAACTGCAGGCTCAGGAATTATTAAAAGTTGAACAGCAGCGCCTGCAGGAAAATAAAGCGATGGTTGATTCATTAGTCAGAATGATTGATCAGCGTGATAGCTATACGGCGGGGCATACGCAACGTGTGGCTCACTATTGTGTTTTGATTGCCAGGGAGATGGGGTATTCTCAGGAACAGGTAGAATTGCTGGAAAATGCTGCAAAATTACATGATATTGGAAAAGTGGCTACACCCGATAGTGTTTTGCTTAAACCAGGCAGGCTCAATAAGTTAGAATACAAGTTGATTAAAGAACATTTGTCAGCAGGATACAATATTCTCAAGGATGTCCCTAATTATCAGAAAATTGCAGAAATTATGTACTCGCATCATGAACGTTTTGATGGTCAGGGGTATCCGGATGGTAAAAAAGGATATGATATACCGCTATTATCCCGTGTTATGATTGTTGCTGATGCTTTCGATGCGATGACGACTAATCGTATCTATAAGCCCAGAATGTCTGTTGCAGATGCAATAGCAGAACTTAAAGAACTTAAAGAAATTCAGTTTCACCCTGAAGTGGTTGATGCGGCTGTGACCGTACTTGCTGATATGGCCATCCAGTTGAATATTTCTCAGGAACCTCATACAGTCCTGGAACAGGAACGTTTTGCTTATTTCTTTCGTGATCGTTTAACTGGTCTGTATTTTTCAGATTATCTTCCCATCCTGATGAGAGAACGTTTTAATGCTATAAAAAAGTATTTTCTAACGATCCGCATACAAAACTTCTCGCAATATAATCATCAATATGGATGGGAAAAAGGTGACTTGTTTTTACAGCATATTTCTAAAGGCTTAACAGATATTATGCCCTCAGAGAGTATTATTTTTCGTGTGCAGGGTGATGATTTTTTATGTGTGAGTGCCAGTCCGCTTAATTTTAATCAAAAAGAGTTTCAAAAACTCATTACTCCTGCTGAGAAGATTTTAAAATATAAGGTCATGATATTAGAAAGTAATAATGATGGAGAAGAACTGGAACTTGAACTGGAACATTTTATTAATTAGCTCCTTCCAATCGAAAAAGTCGATCAAAAATATGAGACAGCTTATCTTCATCTATCCCAGGAGCTGAATCTTCGACGATCAGTGTGACATTTGTTTCATTATTAATACACTTAATCCAGACTTTACCCTCTGCAAACTCCTAAGTTAGACATTATTACTGATGGTATATTGATAAGTTTGAAAAATTTTCATAAGCTTTAATTGTGAGGTTTTTCTTTAGAAATAGATTATTAACTCATTAATAGGGGGATATTCAATGAAAAAGCTATTGCTTGCTATAACAGGAGTTTGTTTAATCATACTACTCTTTATTATGTGCATGCCAGAAACTGACAAAGATACACTTATCAACAAACAAAGTGAAGATTCTGCTGATGTTATCAATAGAGTGCTTCGTTTTGGACATAATCTTCCTGAAGATAGTGCCATGCATCAGGCATCTTTGCGTTTTGCCGATATCATTGATAAGAAAAGTAAAGGCCGGATTAAGGTTGAAGTCTATCCGGCACAGCAACTTGGAAATGATCACTATATGGTGGAAATGGCACGTGCCGGTGAGCTTGATATCCTGCTGACACCCACAGCTAAAATGAGTGTCCCGGTTCCAGCCATGCAGTATGCCGATCTCCCTTTTATATTTCCTGACAGAGAAGATGCCTATGAAATGCTGGATGGTGAACCCGGTCAAATTCTACTAAAAAAGCTGCGTGACATTGATCTGATTGGTATCAGTTTTTGGGAAAACGGCTTTAAACACTTTACTGCCAATCGACCTATCAGACAGCCCGAAGATTTTGCAGGTCTTAAAATTCGTACCATGAAGAGCCGTATTATTATGGAACAATTTAGGGCTTTTGGAGCGACGCCTATTCCCATCGATTTTCATGCAACCCGTACAGCACTGGCTGATGGTGTGGTGGACGGGCAGGAGAATCCGCTTATTGCAATTGTCAGTATGGGTTTTCATGAAGTTCAGTCAGATTTTACACTGAGTAATCATGCCTATCTGCCCTATATTTTCTCCCTCAGTAAAAAAGTTTATGATGCTCTTCCAGCTGAGATACAAACTTTGCTCACTGAGACTGCACTTGAGGTGACTTCCTGGGAAAGAGAAGAAACACAACACAGAGAAGAAAAATTGCTTGAAACCGTACGTCAGGCCGGTGTAAATATCCATATTCTGGATAAGAGTGCCCGTCAGCGTTTTGCAGACAAAACTGCACAGATCATTGATCAGTTTGAACCTGTTATCGGAGCAGATGTTATCTCCAAAACCTCAGAGTTACTGCTAAAAAAATATACCATTGCAGATCAACAGCCCATATTGATTGGCCTTGATACTGACCTGTCTATGGATGCAAAGATTTCAGGTCTGTCAATCAAGCGTGGTGTACAGCTTGCGATTGAAGAGATTAATGCCGCAGGTGGTGTGCTTGGCAGAAAACTGGCTCTTATTGCCAGGGATCATAAGGGATTACCCAGCAAGGGTCTGGGGAATCTAAAAGATTTTATTGCTGATCAGAATCTGGTGGCCGTCATCGGTGGTCAACATGGTTCTGTTGTTAGTGCAGAAATTAAAATGGCACAAGAAGCCGGTATGCCATTTCTTGTGCCATGGGCCGCTGTAGCCGGAATTATTGATAATGCTTATGATAAAAGCTTTATCTTTCGGGTATCGGCCAATGATCGTCTGGCTGGACCATTCATTATCAAACAGGCTTTAAAAAAAGGTAAGCGTCCTGCCATCCTCTATGAAAATTCTGTCTGGGGGCGAGGTAATTTTGAACGTATGAGTCAGCATCTGGATAGACTTGGTTCACAATTTGTTTACCAGAAGGTGATTAATCGCGGTGATAGTGATGTGACTATTGCATTGATTGAAGCTCTGAAGAGCGGGGCTGATGTATTGATCATTGTCGTTAAGCCAATAGAGGGCGGTATGCTGCTTGACAGTCTGGCAAAACAGACTTCACTCATACCAGTTGTTTCCCATTGGGGTATTACCGGAGGGGACTTTTATCAAGATCATAAAACAGCCATAGCAAAACTGGATCTTAGCTTCTTTCAGACCACTTCATTTCTGGGACAGTCGAATATTCAGGCACAGAAACTGGCAAAACGCTATGTTGAACGCTATGGACTGGAGTCTGTTCGTCAAATAAAGGCACCAGTCCCCATTGCCCAGACCTATGATGCCGTTCATCTTCTTGCCTTGGCCATTGCTCAGGCAGGAAGCACAGAAAGATCGGCCATACGTGATGCTCTGGAACAGCTGCCGCCTTTTGATGGTGCTGTTAAGCACTATGCATCAGCCTTCAGCAAGACTCAGCATGATGCACTGGGAACTGAGCAGTACCACATGGCGAAATTTGCCAGTGATGGTGCTATTGTGTCAATCAAGAGATAGCCAGGGATTATGATCAATAAAGAGAATTTCCATCACAAACATAGTTTAAAAAATCGTCTGGTGCTGCAGGTCTCTTCATTTGTGGTGGTTGCTTTGGTATTAATGATAGTACTGATCACAGTACTATTAAATAATTATCTGCTTTCACATGCACACAAAGATCTTGAGAATACCGCTTTTTCCTTACAGCAGCTGCTTGATCAGAGAATTGAATATCTGCTGGAAAATACGCAGCGCCTGGCGGAAAATCCCTTTATCATTAATGGCTTGATCGACGCTGAGGGACGTAAGACCTATCTGCCGAAACTGGTAGATAACTTTGCTGAAGGTCGGGATGTAAAATCACTCTCTCTGCTTGATTTTGATGGACGACCAGTCTTTCAGACTCAACAGGAAATCCCTGATTATAATAGTTCTCCGCAATTAAGATCAGCTCTGGCCAGGGAACTATTCAGTCTTTATATTGAGGCGTCAGGCAATAATCTGCTGATTGTCGTTCCCATTGTCTACTATAAGACGACTCAGGGGGCAATTGTTGTTGCCTTTGATCTGGATGCCCTGAGTAAGCGATATCGTGTGACGGATGAAAATGCATATTACAAACTCATTCAGGGGATGCGTGAAGTCGTTAGCGATAATTTCAGTCCACACAAAATTTACATCTCTCATTATGCGCATGCTGGAAAGAACACTCCTCAATTACAGGCACTCAAACTTGATCTTGAAATTGGCTTTTTGCGGTCATCATATTTGGCACCGATCAGCGATGCTTTAATACGTATTATCAGTTTTGGACTGGTTCTCATTGGGGTGGCTGTCGTTCTATCATTCTGGATTGGAAATGGTATTGCCCGTCCTGTTCTTGAGCTGTTTCGACGTGTGAATAGCAGTGATCTGTCTTCTGATCAGCAGTGTGCTCCATTGGGTACGGATGATGAACTTGAGGTGCTGGCCGAAGCTTTTGATCGCCGCACTAATGAATTAAGGGGTATTCAGCTGCAACTGGAACAGCGGGTAGAAGAAAGAACTCACGAATTGCAACAGGCCAAAGAAGATGCGGAGGCGGCAAATTACTCTAAAAGTGTTTTTCTTGCCAATATGAGTCATGAATTACGTACCCCGCTCAATGCAGTACTGGGCTTCTCACAGATAATGCAGGATGATCCGGATGCCAGTGTATCCCAGCGCTCAAACCTCACTATTATCAATCGTAGTGGAGAACACCTGCTGACTCTGATTAATGATGTCCTTGAAATGTCAAAAATCGAGGCTGGACGTATTATTATCGAAGCAAAACCTGTTGATTTGGGGGAACTGGTTCGTGATGTGATTGATATGATGAAAAACAGGGCAGCAGCAAAAAATCTGCAGCTGCTGTTTGAACAAACCTCCAGGTTTCCCCGTTTTGTCTTTGCAGATGCCCCCAAGCTGCGCCAGATCATCATCAATTTTTTAAGTAATGCAGTGAAATTTACTGAGGAGGGAGGGATTACGCTGCGTCTTGGTGTTGAAACACTGGAGAATAAAAGTCAATTGAAGCTGCTCTGTGAAGTTGAGGATAGCGGCAAGGGGATTTCGATTGAAGATCAGCAACAGATCTTTAAGCCCTTTATTCAGGTAGGGCAGGCAGATAGCCAGACCGGTACCGGACTGGGTCTGACCATTACCAAAAAGTATATTAAATTGATGGGAGGTGATCTTCAGGTGGTGAGTGAGCCGGGCAGGGGTTCAACATTTAAGGCATCACTTATTGTTGGCACTGTGAATGAGGATGAGGTAGAAAAGGTACTGCCTGCAAAAGGCAGAGTGATCGGCATAGAGTCGGGACAGCCCAAGTATCGAATTCTGAGTGTTGAAGATAAGTGGGAAAATCAGCTGTTGCTACTTAATATCCTGGAATCAGTTGGCTTTAATGTTAAGTGTGTAGGCAATGGTGAAGAGGCAATCAGCGCCTTTGCAGAATGGCATCCCCAACTCATCTGGATGGATCGCCGTATGCCGGTGATGGATGGCTTGGAGGCCACGCAGCGTATCAGGAAGATGGAGGGCGGTGACAAGGTGATTATTATAGCTCTGACTGCCAGCGTTTTTAAGGAGCAGATGACTGAGATACTGGAATCAGGTACGGATGATTTTTTGCGTAAACCCTATAAGCCGCATGAGATTTATGACTGCATAGCCAAATATCTTGGTGTTCGTTATCGCTATGAAGAAGCAATCATAGTAGATAAAGATGCTGACGATATAGATATTGAGTTAACGACTGAAATGCTGAGCAGGATATCAGAAAATTTAATTGCAGAACTTCATAAAGCGGTTATTGAATTAGATATAGAACTGAGCCAGAGTATTGTTGAAAAGATAAAACATGAAAATGCTGAAATTGCAGCTGGACTTCAAAATCTGATTGATAACTTTGATTTTAAAGCTGTGCAGAAGTTGCTGCAAAACGAGTGATTTTATATGTATTAGCTGGATAAATTAATAATCGAGTACTAAACTTTAGACACAGACTGCCGTGTTTCCTAAAAAATTAATGTGACACTATTGATAATGAAAAAATTTCTGATTTTGCTATTAATTTTTCCAATACTGCTGAGTAGTTGTGGAGAGCATGATGGGTCGGAATATATTCCGGAATATGCCGAAACAGCCCCCTTGTCAAATATCATTTATATCTTTGGTGTCCACCCGCTGCACAATCCAAAGCGTTTGTTTGAAGTCTATCAACCGATGATCGATTATATCAATGCCCGTCTCAATGGCGCTGAGCTGAGACTTGAAGCATCACGCAATTATCCGGCATACGATAAAAAACTGTTTGGCGGGTATTTTCATTTTTCCCTGCCAAACCCATACCAGACTGTCACAGCAACACAGTCCGGTTATAAAATCTTTGGTAAAATGAGTGATGATAACAACTTTCGTGGCATTATTCTGGTGCGTAAGGACAGTGATATCCAGAACGTCAGTGACCTGAAAGGGAAAAATGTCAGTTATCCTGCACCAACAGCACTGGCCGCCACGATGATGCCGCAATGGTATCTTTATCAACATGGCATTAATATTAATAAGGATATTACTAATCTCTATGTTGGTTCGCAAGAGTCATCAATCATGAATGTCTACCTTAAAAAATCTGCTGCTGCATCCACCTGGCCGCCGCCATGGCGTGCTTTTATTAAACAGCGTCCTGAAGTCGCTGCAGCCGTAATGATTAAATGGGAAACACCGCCATTGCCCAATAATGGTCTGGTGGTGCGCAACGATGTCCCGCAATCTGTTGTAAGACAGGTAAGAGATATCATTTTGTCACTGCATACACATGCAGAAGGTAAAACAATACTTGAAGCTATGGAATTAAGCCGCTACGAAGCCGCTGATGACAGCACTTATGAACCAGTCAAAGAGTTTCTCAAAAAATTTGAGAAGGAAGTTCGACCCATCAGGCTGGCACCATGAAAAAATTATTATCTTTCTTTCAGAATTTAAGTATTCGTTTCCAGCTTCTGTTGGGAATAGGATTAGTTTTATTCATTTTGATCATACTTTTTTCTTTCACTATTACTAAACAGCATAGTGATTTTTTGCATGCACAAGGTCTTAAACAGGCAGAAACCCGCAGCATGATGCTGGCTGCTAATGCCAAGGTCTGGGTCATGGCAAACGATTATGTCGGTCTGGAAGAAGTCGTTAATAACTTCATCATTCATGAAGATTTGCTTTTTGCCGCCATCATTAATATGGATGGAAAAGTCATCGCCCATACTGATCAAAGCCTCATAGGACAATATATCGCTGATGAAACCAGAATTGCCTATTTAAGAAAACTCAAAGAAAATCAGGGGCATATCAATGATACTGAGTTTTTTGTAAAAAACGGAGCTTATATTGATGTCGCTCACATTATTCACTTTGGAGATGAGCATATCGGATGGGTGCATCTACGTCTTGATCAAAGTTTGAGACTGGAAAATATTAATAAAACCATCAGACAGGGTATCATTTTTACGCTCGCCTCTCTACTTATCGGTTTCCTATTATCTTATTTAACCGCAAACAGACTGACAAGACAGTTATTACAGCTCATCCGTACAATGAAATTGATTCGTCAGGGCAATAGAAGTGTCAGATCAAATGAAAAAGGCATCGCGGAAGTCAGCCAGTTGTCAGCAGAATTTAATCGGATGCTGAACACCTTAAACAAAAATGAACTGAAACTGGAACAAACTCAGGAAGAGCTGTGTCTGGATATCAAACAACGAGCCAAAGTTGAAAAAGAAATCCGCCATCTCAATGAAAATCTTGAAAACAGGGTTAAAGAACGTACAAAAGAACTGGTGATAGAAAAAAATAGGGCTGAACAAGCCAACCAATCCAAAAGTATATTTTTGGCCAATATGAGTCACGAATTACGTACACCGCTCAATGCAGTGCTGGGCTTCTCCGAACTAATGCAGAACGATTCGGCAGTGACTGCATCTCAGTGCTCAAACCTCACCATTATCCATCGCAGCGGAGAACATCTGCTGACTCTGATCAATGATATCCTCGAAATGTCAAAAATCGAAGCCGGACGTATTGTTATCGAAGTCAACCCCACTGATTTGGGGGAATTAGTGCGTGATGTAATTGATATGATGAAAAACAGGGCAGAGGCAAAGCATCTGCAGCTGCTGTTTGACCAAACGTCCAGTTTCCCCCGTTTTGTCTCTGCCGATGCGCCCAAGTTACGCCAGATCATCATCAATCTATTAAGTAATGCAGTGAAGTTTACCGAGGAGGGAGGGATTACACTGCGTCTTGGCGTTGAAACGCTGGGCATTAAAAATCAATTAAAGCTGCTCTGTGAGGTTGAGGATAGCGGCAAGGGGATTTCGATTGAAGATCAACAGCAGATCTTTAAGCCCTTTATTCAGGTAGGTCAGGCAGATAGCCAGACCGGTACCGGCCTCGGTCTGGCCATTACCAGACAATATATTGAATTAATGGGGGGCGATCTACAGGTGGAGAGTGAGCTGGGCAGGGGGTCAACATTTAAGGCATCATTATTGGTTGGTGTTGTGAATGAGGATGAGATAGAAAAGGTGCTGCCCGAAAAAGGCAAAGTGATCGGCATAGAGCAGGGACAGTCCGAGTACCGAATTCTGAGTGTTGAAGACAAGTGGGAAAATCAACTGCTGCTGCTTAATATTTTGGAGTCGGCTGGCTTTCAGGTAAAATGTGTCGGCAATGGTGAAGAAGCTGTCACCGCCTTTGCAGAATGGCAGCCTCAGCTCATCTGGATGGATCAGCGTATGCCGATCATGAGTGGACTGGAAGCGACGCGGCATATCAGAAAGATGGAAGGCGGTGACAAGGTGATTATTATTGCCCTGACGGCCAGTGTTTTTAAGGAACAGATGGCAAAAGTACTGGAGTCAGGTGCGGATGATTTTCTGCGTAAACCTTATAAGCCGCATGAGATCTATGGCTGCATAGCCAAATACCTTGGCGTTCGTTATCTCTATGAAGAGACTGAGCTCATCGTAGATAAAGACGCTGATGATACAGATATGGAGTTAACGACTGAAATGCTGAGCAGGATATCAGAAAATTTAATTGCAGAACTTCATAAAGCAGTTATTGAATTGGATATAGAGCTGAGCCAGAGTATTATTGACAAGATAAGGCATGAGAATAGTGAGATTGCGGCGACACTTTCACGATTGCTGGACAAGCTTGACTTCAAGTCACTCAAGCAAATTCTGGAAAAAAGGACACTACGATGAAAATACAATATAAGGCTTCTTCAATAATGGCTTTGTTTGGGTTTGTCATTGTACTGCTGCTTTCATGGGGTCATGAGATTCTGAGTCACAAAACAGTCATAGACAAAGAAACACAAAATATTAGAAATATCTCTGATGAAATTGCTCTGCATCTGGAATCCAATCTTACAGAACTTGCAAACGTCGCCATCACTCTTTCCTCTGCACCGTTGATAAATAATACTCTGTTGAAAAGTAATGCAGAATTGGCGTTATTCACTGATGAAAAACGCAAACAGGAAATAGACAGCCTTAATCAACAATGGATGAAAACGAACGATATCAATGATCCCTTTATTCAGGCTTATATGAGCAATCCCGTTGCAGAGCATTTGAAAACCCAGCAAATCATCCTGCCGCAACGCTATGGTGAAATTTTCCTCACCAATCGTTATGGGGTTATGATGGCCACCACCGGTAAGCTGACTACACTGGCTCATGCCCACAAATATTGGTGGCAGGCATCCTATGATGATGGTCAGGGTAGAATTTTTCTGGATGATCGTGGTTTTGATGCCAGTGTGGAGGGCTATGTGCTTGGCGTGGTGATTCCAATCAGGAATAAAAATGAAATTATCGGCATACTGAAATGCAATGTGAATATCATGGGACCATTGAGCGATACCATTAAAAGTTTTGCTCTACGTCATCCCGGTAAGTTGCAAATTGTACGCACAGGCGGCCTAATCATATCTGAACAGGGGATTAGCCCTCTTTCGCAGCAGGTAAATAAGGAACTGCTTAAGTTAATACAGAAAAAAGACAATGGTTCTTCAATCATTATTGAAAACAATGAAAAACAGCTGGTGGCCTTTTCTTCCATAGGGATCACTCTGGGTTCAGAAAAATTTGCTTTCGGAGGCAAACAGGAGTCTGTCGATCATATTAAGGGTAATCAAGGAGAAGCCTGGCATATTATTATTTCTGTTAGCGAAGAAACAGTTATTGCTGAAAGCCATAACATCACTTTAGCCATTATTATTATCGGACTTACTTTTACCTTGTTAACTGCGGTGGTTGCATTATTTTTGGGTAATTGGATAGCCAGGCCTATAGTCAAACTTGCTGCAACGGCACAAACACTTGGTGAAGGACGTCTTGAGACAAGAGCCAATGTGTACTCAAATGATGAGATTGGCTCTTTGGCAAAATCACTGAATACGATGGCGAAAAATTTACAGGACAGCATGATATCCAGAGATCAATTAATTGAGGAAGTTGAGCGACAAACGGTCGAGTTAGTGAAAACAAAAGAGGAAGCGGAGGAGGCCAATAGAGTCAAGGGGATCTTTATTGCCAATATGAGTCATGAATTTCGTACTCCACTCACTGCAGTACTGGGTTTTTCACAAGAAATGCTTACTGATCAAACACTTTCAGTCAAATACCGGGATTATCTTAACATTATCCATCGTAACGGGCGTCTACAGCTCTCTCTGATCAATGACGTGCTGGCAATGTTGAAACTTGAGGATGGACGAACCAGACTTAAATTAGAGGCATTTGATTTAAATAAACTGATAGAGGATGTTGTTGATAAAGGCTTATTGGCGGCCAGGACAAAAAATATTACCCTTAATGTCGACTATACATCAGAAATACCTCAGTTTATCAATAGCGACTATGAGAAACTGCAACAGATCCTGAACATTCTTATCGAAAATGCGATAAAATACACCGAATCAGGGGAAATCAGCCTGCGTTTTTTCAGTGAGCAGTCAGAGAATGATGATGTTGTTGTTTTTAACTGTGATATAGAGGATAGCGGCGTCGGCATCCCTGCCAAGTTTCAAGGACTTATTTTCCAGCCATTCTTTCAACTGGGTGAGCAGGATGATAAAACAGGCACCGGTCTGGGGCTCACTCTGGCAAAGCGTTTTCTAGGATTAATGGGTGGAGAGATCAGCCTTGAGAGCGAATTGGGCAGAGGTACGGTATTTCATATAAGTCTTCCTGTGAAACTGGCCACCGAAGTTGTTTTTGGAGTAAAAGCCTTGGCAAAGCATGAAATGATTGAGCAAACTGAACAGCCAAAAGAGGAAGATTTGCAATTCATCAGCAGAGAGCTGGGAAGCCTTGCTGATGAGACCATATCAGAGCTGGCTGATGCTGTTGTTACTCTGGATATTGAGCGTGTTCTGACGGTGGTCAGGCACATTGAACCGCATAGGCCGGAATTAGCAGGTGCTTTAGTGACAATGGTGAACAATTTTAATTTTAAGATCCTGCAAAGGCTGTTAGGAACGTTAAAGAATCATCAGGGATAATGGATTACACCCAATAAACCTGGAAATGCAGTCATCAGTATATCCTACGAATAGATCAAGTAAAATGAAGTATCATGAGTATAGTATTATGAATGACAAAATAGAAAAAGATAATGGTGAAATACTGGTCGTGGATGACACCCATGCCAACCTCAAGCTATTAATGGATATGCTGACATCACACGGTTATAAGGTTCGCCCCGCACTGGATGGTGAGCAGGCTCTGGCGGCAGTGGCGATGCGCCAGCCGGAACTGATCCTGCTTGATATCAAGATGCCCAGCATTGATGGCTATGAAGTTTGCCGTCGCCTCAAGAGTGATGCAATGACCCGGGAGGTTCCCGTCATATTCATTAGTGCACTGGATGCACTGGGGGATCGTGTTAAGGGATTTGAACTGGGCGCAGTCGATTTCATCACCAAGCCTTTTCAGCGGGAAGAGGTTCTGGTCAGAGTGCATACTCATATGCAGCTGCGCAGGATGCAGACTAATCTTGAAGATCTGGTCGATAAGCGAACTAAGGAGCTGCAGTATTCAGAAAACAAGATGCGTTCTATACTATTACAAATGATTAAGGCTTTTGCAGTGACGGTTGAGAAACGTGATCCCTATACTGCAGGACATCAGCAGCGTGTTGCTGATCTGGCGGTTGCTATAGCTCAGGATATGGGACTGGAAGAGGAGGAGATTGAGGGGATCAGACTGGGAACGCTAATCCATGATATCGGTAAAATCTATGCCCCCGCCGAGATCCTCAATCGTCCTGGAAGACTGACTAAACTGGAATTTCAAATTATTCAGACACACTCTGAAGTGGGTTATGAGATTGTCAAGGATGTGGAGTTCCCCTGGCCGGTTGCCGATATGATATATCAGCATCATGAACGAATGGATGGTACCGGTTATCCACAGGGGCTGAAAGGCGAGGAGATTATTCTGGAAGCTCGTATTATCGGGGTGGCAGATGTGGTTGAGGCAATAGCCAGTCATCGTCCCTACCGACCTAGTCTGGGCATTGATTTTGCGCTGGATGAAATCCAGAAAAACAAAGATATTATTTATGATCCCGTTGTTGTTGACAGCTGTATCAAACTTTTTAAGGAAAATCAATTTTCATTGGATAATCAACATTAGAACCTTTTTTTTATATGGGTAGTTTGTATTATTATCACTCAATAACTCATTCCAGATCAGAATAACTATGTCGTTAATTAAAACCAATGAAGCTGTTGAACAATCCTGTTTCACTTATCATCATTACCAGCAATGGTCTGAAGATGAACGATGGCAAATTATTGATGGTGAAGCATTTGCAATGAGTCCTGCTCCTACTATCATACATCATGTGATCTGTTTTCTTATAGCAAAAAAATTGTCTGATTTATTAAATCAATCACAATGTCAGGTTTTTATTTCTCCTGTCGATGTACTTTTACCTAAGGCAGATGAAGAAGATAATGCGGTTGATACTATTGTACAACCAGATGTTCTGATTGTGTGTGATAAGGATAAAATCAGAGAAAAAAACATCAAAGGTGCCCCTGATTTTATTGTAGAAGTATTATCACCCTCTACAGCAAAATTAGATGAGGGGATTAAACGCGATCTTTACCAAAATGCCGGTGTAAAAGAATACTGGTTAGTTCATCCTCTGGATAAGACCATTAACCAGTATCAATTCATAGGTAGGTACTTAAGGAAATTATCTTTATATTTCATGCAAATACCTTCTGTTTTGTTATCATATTTCAGCATAAAATGCTGGTTCTAATGCATATTGTAAAATGCCCGATTGTCGGTCACGTTTTGGATGTGCTCGTTGGGCATTTTCTTTTAAAAACTCACAAGCTTCAGTAA
>JAHXIV010000001.1 GCA_025655455.1 gamma proteobacterium symbiont of Taylorina sp. | reverse complement strand
ACCATCACAATCCATTTGTATCGACAAGCTTGCCCTTGTTTTTAGGTAAATTGCAGGAAAAGAAGCAATCTGTTCAACAACAAAATCAGGCTCAATTTGCCATAGGCTTACTTTATGACATGAGTCTACCCACTCACAGTCAACAATATAGTGCTGGACTGGCTTTATAGTCAACATCAATACGTAAGATAGTTTTAGTTGTCGCCTCTCTTTTGTGCATGTCCGGGAACGGATAAAATTTGAAATGATAATCCCATAGATTCAAACGTTATTGTTTGACCATGTGAAATTGGATGTGATACTTTTGGAATTATTGAATTGATAGAGGCATAAACAGGAAGTTGAAATTTATCAACCAACCTGTTTATTCCAGCAGTATGATCACAATGATGATGAATAACAAATATTGCTTTTGGCTGTATTTGTTCTTGAATTGCTCGTATGACAGTTGAAGCGTCACCAGGATCTACAATAATTATTTCTAATTCAGCTTTATTTTTGGATAAAACATGAACTAACCAGATATAATTATCATTAAATTCTGAAACATATGAAACAGAAGTTTTTTTCAAATGTTTTTATAGCTTCATCAATTGCATCAACTTTAAAGTATCCATAGTACTTTTTCAGACTGGTTAACTGATTGTTTTAAGTATTGCAAGCACCATAGCCATTTGTGCAAAGAAGCCACCAAAGAAAGTAACAATTCTTAATACAGGAGTTCTTATCGTAAACAATACTGCATGAGCCAATCGAGAAAAGAAATAGACTAAACACGCAAATTCTGTCATTTCTGTATTAATTCCCAGAATATGAGCAATAATAACTAAAGGCGCAAAAACCACCAGATTTTCAACTGCATTAACGTGGGCACTCATTAAACGTTTTGCCCATGGAACCAGTGTTGCTGTTTCACCATCTGGATCCCATAAGGCTGTCAATATTCCTTGTTCAAATAGTCTGTTAAGGATGTAAGGTACCCATAACAGAGAAGTTAAAAGAATTGATAAAACCAACCAATATAATTCGGTCGTCATATTTATATACTCCTGATTAGAATTTTAAACACATATTATGTGTAAGTATTCTAAAAAAAAATGACGATGATATATATGTGCGTAACTACTTGTTGATGTACTGAAACAACTTATTATATTTAAACAGCGTAGCCAATTACAATCAAAAAATACAATAAATATAACCATTTATTTACTAACATTATTTTTTTGTATTTATCTAAATATCAAGTTTTGTTTATTAATGTTCGCCATATTCCTGGTGACACTCCTATATGACGTTTAAAAGCTCTACTAAAAGAGGCCAGACTTTCATACCCCATATTGTTGGCTATATCATTAATATTAGCCTGATCATTTTTAAGTTCTCTACAAGCAATAAACATACGCCATTTTGTGATATATATCATCGGAGAATCTCCTACACAAGAAACAAATCGTGCAGCAAAACGTGATGGAGACATGGAGACTCTACTGGCTAATTTTTTCACCGTCCAATCAAACTTTGGTTCCAAGTGGATAGCTTCAATAGCTTTGCCTATTATTGGATCTTTGAGTGCTGAAAGCCATCCAGTTGCTTGTTCTGAAAGAGTTTCTTTATGTGCTCGAATAATTTCAGCACAAAGTATTTCTAAATAACGTTCTATAACATAACTACTTCCTACCGTTTGATGTTTAAATTCTTGAGTAATTTGATTTATAACACCATAAAGACTTGGGAATTCATTAGGGTCATTTACTTTGAGTTTTAACACCTGTGGTAATGTACTCAACAAAGGATTCAAGACAGCATCATGTAATAAAAATACACCACAGACTAAAGATGTACTCGGTTTATTATTAATTTTATCTGGTTTAAAACGTTTTCAGTACCTGCCATAATATCCTGAAACTGGGTTACTATGTCACTTTCGCCCTGGTAAAGGATATGTTTCAAACCAGAAAAACACACAGCTATTTCTCCTGCTTCAATTAAATAATGATTATCATTTTCTAATTTTAGATGAATATGTCCTCTTTCAACCATATGAAAAGTTGCTACCTGGATCCCTTTTGATAAATTTAAAAGTGAATTAATTTCACTTGAGTCTGGTATCGAAACAGCCCAAGGTGAGCAGTATTCTTCTTTTAACAGTAAACTACCTGATATATCAATTGAATTTAAAATTTGGCTCAGTGCATCACAGGATTCTAATGTACTTACTCTTTTTGAAAAACTAAGTGTTGTTTTATACATTCTGATCTCACATAATTAATATCTTCTGTCCACAGCATAATTGAGGAATTCGACACCTCATTGTCTTGTCTACGTCTTTCCATAACCAGATTATAAGTTGCATCAGTTAAACCATCAGCCAATACTTCCCAACGCAAATTTTTCCAATGTTTCCAGTCATTATGTTTTACAAGGGGTAGATCCGATGTCATATTTTCAATATACCGGCAGATGACTGAACTATCATACAAAATTTCACCATTATCCAGTTCAAGAACGGGAACTTTTCCAAGAGGATTAATTTTTTTGATTTCTTTGGTTTCTGTAAATGGATTAAAAGAATAAACTGCCATTATAAATTAACTATACTTGTCATTTTTTTTTGCTTCTTATAAGGATTGATAAGTGAAATCACTTTTCCATCGTCATCATATATTAATTTTGCATCCCTATATTCATCTTTTTTAACAATAATTGATAGATTTTTAAAAGTATAATAAGGAACATTTTTAATCATATTATTAATTAACCAAGAAGGAAGATTTCCTGCTGGATCAGTATACTGCATCCATGTTATTTTCGTCCCTTTATAATCTGATTCAAGTTTAAATGATGCTATAGATTTGTTGACTCTAACAAGTCTGGCTTCATTTATCTTTTTGCATTTTTTTGATTTATTTACAAGACAGAAATTTTCATTAGAAGACATTGAAATTGTCACTGATTTATTTTTATGATTATTTTTCATAATTGAATGAAAAATAAAATCTCTATTTGTAAATGGAAAAGGAACTGAAATCATCTGATAATGATAACGTTCGTTAAAACTTACCTTTTTCAACAAAATGGATTCCTTACAAGCATCAATCCAAAAAACACATGATTTATTATCTAACATAACAGCCAGAATTGAATCCAAAGAAGCATTTATATGTGTAACTGCTCTAAATGATCTAAAGTCAGATTTTTTTTGGTTAAACACAAATAGTTTAATTCCATCTTTATTAATTTTAAGGTAACTATTTGATTCATTTTTTATTGTATTGGACTCGACAAATCCATCATCATTAATATCACTGAAGTCTTCGGCAAAGCTTACTGAAGAAAATAAAATCAGAAGACCTTGAAAACAAATAAACATTCTGGTTTTCATAATTCATGAACTCATTAATATAAACATGTTTTTTTAATTAATTATAATATTTCATTGATGTATTACTAAAATCAAATATACCCATATAGATGCATAAAGACAATTACCATAATAGGAAACTCACTGTTCTTAAAACAATAACAAGAAGTAATAATCTCTTCACATAAAAAAGGCTCAGGCAATAAAAGTTACCCTCATATATCTATAGTTTATTCACTAAAATTCTTTAAAAATTAAAACATAATAAATTTGTTCTAAAAATGAGAGTTCAGAGTTATCAAATTATCATCTAGTTAAATGACATAATTTAAATACAATAATTCGCACTAATAATAATTAGTGGCAAGACTAGATACTTAAGGAGCACGATAATAATGATAAGAAATAATTACTTTAAAATAATTACAAGTTTTTCGATTGCGATGATTATACCTACGACATCACTAGCCACAAATGATTATCTTATGATGGGAAATGGCACTAAGGCCAATGGTCGTGCTGGCGTGGGTATAGCAATTGCTGACAGTGCAATTTCTGGTGCAGATAACCCGGCAGCAATGGTTCGAGTTGGAAATCGATTTGACTTTGGCATGCAAGTATTTGACCCTGAACGAACATCTGAAATTAATGGTAATCCTGGAGGATCTAGAATCCATCGAAGAGTTCCATATCGGTGGGCGTGCAGCTACAAAAAATTTACTAATTTAAAAAACTGGAACCCTGGACATTACAATGGAAATAATTTATTGGTAAACTCTATCACCTGAACAAACTTCGGCTAGAACATTGGGAGCCTGACGTTCCATTAGCAGAGCAATCAGCTGATTTTAGACAATTTCATCAAGCTTTGCAGAAATTATTGCAATCGTTCTACCAAGAGGCAAAGGAGGTGATTGATCGCAACAAGGCAAACAACCTTGAAACAGGTCGAATAGAAACCTCATTGAGCGGTATAAACACTTTCAATCATTGCTAAAGTATTGAATTAACTGGATATGGGGTTACCAAACATTTACCATATACTTATTCTATGCCTATGATATACTTGTCGAAAAATATAAATATTGACGAAAGTAAGAAAATCAACTGAAATTAAGGGCTTTTTTATGAATCATGTTGACAACTTTACTGGATCATCTGAAAGACATTACTATTATTGACTTAAAGGGACTTGTTAACATTTTTAAAAACAATGTTAGACAAGTTGTCTAAGGTCTTCAGCCAAACTTGAATTTAAACACCATCCTGTGCTTCAAATGATGGTGGCTAACAAAAGTTACTTAAAAGTTCAAAGGTGTAGAGCAAACAATTGGATATTTTTACATCATTGCTGGATTTTTATTCTTATATTGATTCAAATACAGCCTTTTTCTTATCATCTGTTTTTTTACTGAGCCTGATGATCGGCAGTTTTCTTAACGTAGTAATCTATCGTTTACCCATTATGCTTAAATGTGAATGGAAAAATGATTGCATTGAGTTCTTATCTGAGCTATCTGATAGCAATGAAGATAAAGATGTAAAAAATTGCTCTAACAATCCACAGGAAGAAAAAACAGAAATATTTAACTTATCAGTCCCCCGTTCCCGATGTCCTTCATGCGGACATCAAATTACTGCTTTGGAAAACATTCCTGTCATTTCCTGGTTATTTTTAAAGGGGAAGTGTTCTGCCTGTCATCACCCCATATCAATTCGTTATCCTTTAGTTGAACTCTGCACTGCATTATTTTCTGTATTGGTTGCTTATACCTACGGTATTCAATGGTTTACACTGGCGGCACTGATCCTTACATGGTCAATGATTGCTCTGGCAATTATTGACTTTGATACGCAATTACTACCGGACGATATCACTCTTCCCATTATGTGGCTGGGGGTACTGATGAGCTTACTATCAATTTCATCTATAACGCTGGAAAGCAGTGTTATAGGACTTATGATTGGCTATGGCTCTCTATGGAGTATTTATCAGCTATTTAAAATATTGACAGGTAAGGAAGGCATGGGTTTTGGAGACTTCAAGCTACTGGCTCTGCTGGGTGCCTGGCTTGGCTGGCAATCTCTCCCATTAATTCTATTACTCTCTGCACTGGTTGGTTCCATTGTCGGAATATCATTGATTTTATTGCTGGGTCGGGATAAAAACATTCCCATTCCCTTTGGACCCTATCTTGCCTCAGCAGGCTTTATCAGTTTAATTTGGGGAGAACAAATTAAACACACTTATCTCAATATGATGCTTAGTTAAATCAATGCTCACTATTGCTTTAACAGGTGGAATAGGCAGCGGAAAAACAACAGTTTGCAAACTCTTTCATGAGGCTGGCATACAGCCTGACAACAATGCAATTATTAAAATAATTGATGCTGATCTAATTGCCCGGGAATTATTATCCGGCTCATTAAACCTGTCTGATTCCTCTGCCCTGACGGAAGTTTATCATTTATTTGGTGCTCAATTGTTTAATAAGGATCAATTGGATCGTTTAAAACTTCGCCAATTAATTTTTTCCTCAACAGAAAAAAAACAACAACTTGAATCCTTATTACATCCAATAGTTTATCAGAAAATTTTTTCTAAAATTCAGGATTATCAACAAAAATACAAACAGCAGGAGCAATATTTAATTCTTATCATTGCCATTCCTCTGCTTTTAGAAACACATTCTGAAAAGCAATTTGACCGGATTCTGGTCATTGATACAACAGTCGAGCTGCAAATAGAACGAAGTATAAAAAGAGATAATTGTTCCAGGCATTTGATTGAGCAAATAATCAACTCTCAGGTTGATCGTCAGATCCGACTTGCTGTTGCTGATGATATTATTGATAATTCTAAAACATTCAACAGCTTACAGAAACAGCTAGAACAACTAATTCAATATTATTTGACTCTCCCTGGTATAGGATCTGATAAAACCTGAGCCTAACAGGATAATGACTATTACAGAAATAACAACCTATAGTCCTAATTCCAACTTGCAAGAATTAGTAAGATATTAGACAATACACGATCAAATACATTGTTTGTGAAAAGTACGATTACAATAGTGCATGGGTGCCGCTACTATTCCAGGAAACAGCTTGAATAACACAGATAAAATAACAGATTCCAGTATTTACGAATTACCACTGAATGAAAGAGTCAGAACCTTATTGCGTCTGGAATTTCTATTTCATCAGGCTCGTTATTCAATGAGGGGGTATTCAGTCTGGGATAGCCGTGCAACAATTAGCGCTCTTCTGGATATCACTAATATCATGACGCGTATTGATTTGCGCTCTGAACTCATTAATGAGCTGGAGCGACAAACTTCATCTCTGCTGGCAATAAGTTCAAGGCCGGGCGTTGACTCAAGTATTTTGGATGCCACTTTAAAAAAATTAGATACTTATACTAAAACACTACGGGCATCAAAAAGCAGTAATAATGATGAATTAAACAACAATGATTTGTTAAAGCTCATCCGCCAACGTGAATCTATCCCGGGTGGTACCTGTGACTTTGATATTCCAATTTACCATTTTTGGCTGGAACAAGAGGCAGAAGACAGAATTTATCAATTGGAGTCCTGGTTAAAAGAGCTTGACACATTTCGCTTGTCAATTACATTAATTCTGGATTTACTCAGAGAAAGTGCGATTAATACACCTTTAACTGCTGAACAGGGCTTTTATCAGCAATCACTCGATAAAACAATCCCCTTCCAGTTAGTTCGCGTGTTTTTAACTTCCAATACTAATTATTACGCCGAAATAAGTGGTGGAAAGCATCGTTTTAGTATTCGCTTTATGAAGCCTGTTGATAATGAACGTCCAATATCCTGTACTGAAGATATTGATTTTGAACTTTCTTGCTGTGCCTTATAATAAGTGTCTATTATGAAAAAATTAATGATAAGCTGTCCTACATGCAAAAAAGAACACGATTACTATCAATCAAAACCCTGGAGTCCTTTTTGTTCCGAACGATGCCATCTAATGGATCTGGGTGCATGGGCAAATGAAGAACATCGTATCAAGGGTAAGCGCGTCACAAATTACAATTCCTAATCTTAAGATAAGGGGGTCTAAAAAAAATTTTAAGAATCCCTAATCACTGGGATAAGGGGTTTTAAAAAAAATTTAAGAACCCCTAAAACTGGAATGGAAATTCTGCCCGGTATTCTTTTTTACTTGATTGCAATCTAACAATCACCCGCCAATCTGAACTCATATCCGTTTTCCGGGCATTTTTATCTTCAATAGCTGCTAATTGAGCCACTGCATGCCATTTTTCAGGGACAATTTGATGGCTTGTTTTATCAGGAGTTAATAGAATAACCGGACTGTCACCCTCTTTATCCAAAGTTTCAAACAAAACAGCAACTGACTCTATCCCCTCCAGATCAAAACCGCTGACAGTACTCATCATATCCAGTTCTTTTATATTGCTTACTGATTTTTTAATGGTGAAACTAATACGTTGAAAATTCCCTTCATTCATAATAGAGGCACTACAAATTGCTCTGGCTGCATTGCACTGTGGATTAATACCCAGTTTGACTACATTTTCTGAATGATCATCTAAAAAATCAGCAAAGTCCAACACAAAGGTCATCGCAAGAATAATGACACAACTCATAAAAAACAGCTGCACATATTTGTTATTTTGCAGTTTCATCTTCATCCCGAATTTTATTTTTCCAAAAACCACTGATACCTGCAATACCTTGTGCCCCATAAGTCTGAGCAATGCCAATATCATTAATCGACATTCCACCTAAAGCAAAACAGGGCATTTTTGCTACTTCACATAACTTTGCAAAATAACTCCACCCCAAAGGCCTTTGCTGTGGATGTGAAGTTGTTTTCTGTACAGGAGAAAGTGCAATAAAATCCAGCTTTTTATCATTTGCCTGTTCGATATCTTCCAGGCGATGACAGGATGCTGAAATTATTTTACCCGGAAAACGGGATCGATAATCATCAATATAATCATTATCAAATAAATGAACACTGGTTAAATGTATACCATCATAATCATAATTATTCTCTGTATCAGTCAATTTAATATGGGATGAATTAAGCAAAAGTTTCACATTATTATTATCAGCAATACGACAACATTCATTTATTACAGATTGATAATCATTTGTTTTAAGTGATTTTATTCTCAACTGAATGAGTGAATAGTATTTACAACTTTCTGAAAATTGCTGTAAAAAAATTTGGCGACCAGATACCGGGCAATCAGGTGAGATCAGATATTTGTCAGGCAAAAGAAGTGAATTAATAATAGATTGATTTGCAGCAGGGAATTGATAATTATTCAGTTGATCAATTTTTACCCATTGAACTCTTTGATTCTCTAAACCAAACTGTTGTGTTTCACCCATCAAATATTCTTTCCCACTAAAATGAGTACATAAAAAAGTCTCCAGTAAAACACTTTTGTCAGAATAATGATGTAATATTTTAATTAATGGACGTGAATGACTTATCGTAATCCCTAGTTCTTCCTGAATTTCTCGAATACAGGCCTGTTCAACCGTTTCACCGGCCTCCATTTTTCCACCCGGGAACTCCCACAATCCACCCTGATGCGCTTCTTTTGCTCTCTGTGCAATCAATACCTGATTATTTTTTAATATTACTGCAACAACAACATGGATCGACATAGCAAACACCTAAAAAATTGACGCTATCTTTTGCTTTTTCAGAACACAAAAAGCCTCCATCAATGATTCATGCATGGTCTTTGAAGCTAAAATAAATCACATGAATAGCCAATGATTTAAAGATTTCATAACGCTGAAGAACGACTACGCCCCCGTAAGTAATATATACACAGCGATATGCCAATCGATAAACAGATACGTCTGCTAACTGAATTTATTGGCTGACACCAAAGTCATTTAATTTCCAGATATAATCTCCATCACTATCTACACCTTTAAATTTTAGATCAATCCAGAGATCAGAACTTTCTCCTGATATTTCAACTGCTGGTATATGGATATCCAGATTTGACTCCATGCTTGTATTCTGACAACCGTCGCTACTTTCTTCTTCAAGTACATAATGATAGAAGATTTTATGATTACCAAGCAGCAAATAAAAACCACTGTCAGGGGCATTTTTTAAAAATCTTACCTTAAAATCAGACTGGTAATCAAATGTTTCCGGTTTCCATGCCTGTACACTTGGAGATGAATTTATTAATTCAAAATTTCCATTATAAATATAATTATCCACATCCGGAATACTTAAAATATTATTTGTACCACTGGTATCACCCTTCCCTTCTCTCCATCTAAAACCACAGACCTCTTCACAGTTTGTACACTGTAACATAATAGAAAATTCTTCACCGTCTTCTAAACTATTTATATCTTTAGAAAACTCCCAATCCATTTGATAAGTGAATTGACAAGAATTATTATAGACAGCATTATAGGTGATATTACCCCCATTATTTGTAAATTTTATTATCGGTGCAGTTTGTGATGAATTTGCAATAACAGGTGTATTTTGTAAAACATAGGTTCCTGCTGCACCAGCATATAATGGATATAGTAGAATAATAAAGAAATAAGCCCGCCAGTTTTTAAATATGATTTTCATTTGATACTTCTCCTGTCTTAACAATATTTTAGAATTATGCATCTTTTCTTCAAAATATGCCTCCGCTGCACGGAGCAGAAAAATAAATAATCTCAGATTCTAGGTTCTGTATTCTGCGTTAATTTTCACATAATCACAGGAAAGATCACAAGTCCAGACCTGAGTATCAACCTGACCTCTTTTTAAATCAACTATTACAGTAATTTGTTCTTTATCCATCACCTGTTGACCACGCGCTTCGGTATAATCTGCTGCCCGCCCGCCCAGACGCACTAAACAGACATCATCCAGATAAATTTCTAATGCATTAATATCAAAATCTGTAAGTCCTGAACGCCCCACTGCAGCAAGAATCCTGCCCCAGTTTGGATCACTGGCAAAAAAAGCCGTTTTAACCAGAGGTGAATGTGCAATAGTGTAAGCAACCGCCTGACATTCCTGTTCAGTTCGTCCGGATCTTACCTGTATATTAATCAGTTTAGTTGCACCTTCTCCATCAAGAATAATGGCTTTAGCCAGTTGTTCATGAATGTCCGTGATTGCACTTCGTATCTTTATATAATCAACATGTGTCTCTGTATCAATTCTGTCATTCCCGGATTGTCCCGTTGCCACCAGCATACTGGAATCATTTGTGGAAGTATCACCATCAACTGTAATACGATTAAAGGAGTAATCTACAGCATATTTTAAAAGTTTCTGCAGAATACTCTGCTCAATATCAGCATTGGTCGCAAAAAAAGACAACATCGTCGCCATATCCGGTCGAATCATGCCTGAACCTTTACAAATACCTGTAATAGTCACCATTTTGCTACCAAGTTCTAATTGTACAGATGCTCCTTTGGTACGGGTATCTGTGGTTAAGATCCCTTCCGCAGCATCACTCCAGCCTTCTTCTGAACAATGCTCTAAAGCCTCTGGCAAACCTGAAAGAACTTTTTCTATAGGCAATGACTCCCCAATAACACCCGTTGAAAATGGTAATACCGAATAACTCTCCGTATCAGTTAATTGAGCGAGAGTTTGACAGGTTTTTTGAGCATCCAGCATACCCTGTTCCCCGGTCCCGGCATTGGCATTCCCTGTATTAACAACAAAAAACCGCTTACCTTCTTTTTGCTGATTTTTCTTTTGCTGAAGAGTCAAATGATCTTTAGCCACATGAACCGGTGCCGCACAAAAAGCATTCTGAGTAAAAACTCCTGCCAAACTAGCTGAAGAATCAAAAGACATCACCACCAGGTCTTTTCGTCCCGCTACCTTGATTCCGGCACAAGTCGTACCAAGACTAAAACCTGCAACAGGGTGCATGACAGGAAGATTGTTTTCAATTGACATTTTATTTATAGACCTTTTGTAAAGTGATATAGATGAGAGTCCTCGGCCAATAAACTTGCCCACTGTCGCTTTGTAAACATAATTACCTTGCAAATAAGACAGGGGTATAGTTTTATGTTTGATAAAAGGTAATTCGTGCCAAGGTATGTAAACTCACTCAAATCAAGCTAAACGCTTTAATGCTCAGCTTGCTCGATTCATTAGTGTTAAAAACTTGAAAAAAATTGATGCATCAATTGATGGTTGCCTTGATACATTGAATCTGCAAAATAGAGATATTGTAAACCAACACTAATTTTCAAAGAAATGATTTTAATACCAAAGGTTAATATCTTAGAAAAAAATATTGAAATGAGCTTAAAAGTGCCAGAAAGAGATAGTAACAAATTTAACCTGACAGACACTTATGAAAACTGGAAACTGTCAGATCAGGTCTGAACCACTACAAATAATTAACCTGCATCCTAGATTAAGCCAATTGCATACTCTCAGTGCTGAGTATCCTCTGTTTATTTAGGATTAACTCAGCTTAACTTACCACAACACTGCTTATATTTCTTACCCGAACCACACGGACAAGGTTGATTTCTACCCACTTTTTGTCCACTGCGAACAAAAGGCTGTGCTTTTTCTTCAGTGTCTTCATTTGCACCGCCTGAGCCACTCTGGCCGCTATCCTCTAAAGCATTCACATCATCATGCTGATATTCCATTTCTGCTTGCTGACGACGCTCAAAAGCTTCCATATCAGGATCTTCTTTAATTTGCATAATACTCAGACGAGCTATGACATCAAATTTAATCCGCTCAAGTAAATCAGTAAATAATTCAAAAGACTCTCGTTTGTATTCCTGTTTAGGATTTTTCTGCGCATAACCTCGAAGTCCAATTCCCTTACGTAAATAATCCATTGCCGCCAGATGTTCTTTCCAGAGACTATCCAGCACTTCCAGCATCACCCCTTTTTCAACCTTACGCATCATTTCAGAACTAATGAGTTGTTCTTTTTCATCAAAAATCTTAACCATTTCTTCTATAATTCGAATTCTTAAGGGCTCCTCATGCAGATTATCATCTTCATCAAGCCACTTTGAAACGGGTAAATCAGTATAGAATTCGCTTTTAAGTCCAGCTTCCAGACCTGCTACATCCCACTGCTCTTCAATACTTTCATGTGGTATAAAAGTATCAATATAAAGATTAACCACATCATCACGAATATCAACTATTAACTCAGCAATATCTTCAGTTGCCATTAAATCAGTGCGCTGCTCATAAATAACCTTTCTCTGATCATTGGCAACATCATCATATTCCAGCAACTGTTTACGAATATCAAAGTTGTGGCCTTCTACTTTTCTCTGTGCATTTTCGATAGAACGTGTCACCCACTTATGCTCAATCGCTTCCCCTTTTTCCATGCCAAGCTTACGCATAAGTCCGGCCATTTTTTCTGAAGCAAAAATACGCATCAGACTGTCGTCCAGTGACAAATAAAAACGCGAAGACCCGGGATCACCCTGACGGCCTGAACGTCCTCTCAACTGATTATCAATTCGCCTGGATTCATGACGTTCTGTACCAATAATATGCAGACCACCATTAGCTAGTACCTGTTCATGCAATACCTGCCATTCATTACGCATTTTCTGCACAGTCTCATCATCAGGCTTATCCAGCTTATTAATCTCAGCATCGACATTACCACCCAAAACAATATCTGTACCACGACCAGCCATATTGGTTGCAATAGTAATTGCACCGGCAGAACCAGCCTGAGCAATGATATCTGCTTCACGAGCATGTTGTTTAGCATTTAAAACTTCATGCTTGATTTTGACCTTATCCAAAGCAGTTGATAATAACTCAGAGACTTCAATAGAAGCTGTACCTACCAAGACAGGCTGCCCTCTTTTTTGACAGTCCTGAACATCCTCAATAATCGCATCAAACTTTTCATCCTGAGTCAAGAAAACCAGATCGCCATGATCCTCACGTTGCATATCCTGATTAGTCGGGATAACTATCACTTCCAGTGCATAAATTTCATGGAATTCAAATGCTTCTGTATCCGCTGTACCTGTCATACCGGAAAGCTTATTGTAAAGACGGAATAAGTTTTGGAAAGTAATGGAAGCCAATGTTTGATTTTCTACCTGAATATCAACCCCTTCTTTGGCTTCAACAGCCTGATGTAAACCATCAGACCAACGTCTGCCCGGCATGGTACGTCCGGTAAATTCATCAACAATAATCACTTCACCATTACTAACAATATAATCAATATTCTTCGTAAATAAGCTATGTGCTCGCAACGCAGCACCAACATGATGCATTAAAATAATATTACCCGGATCATATAAACTTTCATTTTCCTGAAGCAATCCCTCTTCTACAAGCAGTTCTTCTACTCGTTGATGACCTGCATTAGATAATAGAACCTGCTTATCTTTTTCATTAACTGTATAATCACCCGGCGGTTCTTCCTCCTGTTCATCAAGAGACTCTACAACTTCCTGCTGCACCAGCTTGGGTATAAAGGTATTCACCCTTTTATATACCTCAGAATTATCTTCAGCAGGACCCGAAATAATTAATGGCGTTCTTGCCTCATCAATCAGAATGGAATCAACTTCATCGACAATAGCAAAATTAAGATCCCGCTGAACTTTTTCTTCTGTTGAAAAAGCCATATTATCACGCAGATAATCAAAGCCAAATTCATTATTAGTACCGTAGGTAATGTCTGCAGCATAGGCTTCACGTTTTTGATCACTATCCTGCCCCGAAAGGATTACACCAACAGATAAACCTAAGAATTCATATAGCTTGCCCATCCATTTTGCATCACGTTCAGCAAGATAATCATTAACCGTTACCAAATGAACACCTTTTCCACTGAGCGCATTAAGATAGACCGCCAGGGTAGCCATCAGGGTTTTTCCCTCACCGGTTCGCATTTCTGCAATTCTACCTTCGTTTAAAACCATAGCACCAACCAGCTGAACATCAAAATGACGCATTCCCATGACACGTCGACTAGCTTCTCTGACAATGGCAAAAACTTCTGGAATTAATTCTTCCAGTGTTTTACCCTCTTTTATCTGCTGTCTAAATTGCGTAGTTTTATCCTGTATTTCCTGATCATTCAGTTCCTGAACAGCTTCTTCAAGTCCATTAATCTGAGTAACCATTTTGGAATATCGTTTAATTTCCCGGTCGTTACGGCTGCCGAACATTTTTCTAAAGATTTTTGCGATCATAATTATATTTTAGTGTGATTTATTATATAAGGTTAATAAAAAGTTAATAAACAGGTGACGGATTCAAATTTTGTAAGCACTGATGATTTGGCTCCAACACCATACTGATACAGCAGTTTAGCTACTCCCGGACAGGCTCCCGGTTTTTACGTGCAGTGATTATATATTTATTTGGATTGACTGGATGACCATTCTTTAAAACTTCATAATGTACATGTGTTCCTGTAGAGCGTCCCGTTGATCCCATTATTGCAATAGTTTGCCCCTGTTTGACAATATCACCTACTTTGACCAGAACGTCTTTATTATGTCCATAGCGCGTACTCAAGCCATAGCCATGTTCAATATCCAGAACCTTACCATAACCACGTTGTTTTTCTATTTGAATGACGACTCCGTCTGCTGTTGCCACTACATGTGCCCCTGGTTTCCCAGCCATATCAATGCCTTTGTGCATTTTATTCTTACCGCTAAAAGGATCCTTGCGCATGCCAAAGTAGGAGGATATCCATCCCTTGTCCGATGGTTTTCCTGTCGGGGTCACAAAGCCCTTAATCTGTTCATTAATAAGCATTTTTTCCAGAATATCAAACTGCTTTGACCTATCATAAATTTCCTGAGTTATCTGCTCTATTCTTTCTTCAAAATGAGTATGGTTACTATTAAAAATATTCTCATCCGGGTCACCGGCACCACCAACCGCAACCACCGAAGAAAAATCAAATGCTTTTCTGTCTAACTGGGCAACATCAACCAATCGACTACCAAGAGCATCCAGACGAATGATATGAGCCTGAAGTCTGCCCAGATCTAACATTAAAGATTGAACCATTTCCTGGTTATATTGCTTTAGTTCATCTATCTCAACTTGTTGTGCTTTTAACTCATCTTTATAAACTTTCCCCATCACCTGATTTACTTTAATTTGCGGTGACTCTGTCCGTTTTTCAAGCTTCACTATAGTCTGATTTTGTTTAGAGCCTATAGTAAAAGAATCAGCAAAATAAACAGCAAGAGCCGGCACGCTGAGAAAGGAGAGAAAGATTAAGAACATCAATGAACGAGATAAGTTAAGATTAATTGAACGTCCCGTTTTTTTTCTAATCAGAATAATATTTATCATTTTGTGTTATTGTTTTCTTATTAATAGCCATTAGCCAAACTTAAATTTAATCCTTCCCACTTTACTGTAACATTGGCTTTACTTACTGCAAAAGATATTATAACTTCTCATTCTATAAAGATTATTTTATAGGATTTCTCTTTTTATAAGGCTAATTGATGAAAAAGGTTCTTCAACAACCTACTGCAAACATTGAAAGACTACTTCAACATCAGCGCTATCTTAATTATTTATCCAGGCGTTTGTTAAGTTACCTTCCAGACGAGTTTGCTACAAAATTATCCGTACTCGGTTTGAATACAAAAGGAAAAAAGCAAGTACTGCTTGTCTCAGTCACCAGCTCTGCATGGGCAAGTAAGTTACGTTTTTATTTACCTTTGCTCAAACGTTCGCTCTGTGCAGAAGCTCAATTCAGTCACATTCAATCAATTAAAATAAGAGTCACTGCCTCCAATCTAAAAGAACTGCCGGTTCAGCTTAAGGACAGCAATCATTGTATTTATTCTAATCATTCAGCAAAAATCATCGAAGACAGTGCCCAACATATTGCTGACGAAGGCCTGAAATCATCTTTATTACGCCTGTCACAACATATTTCAAGAGCCGTCAGAAAATAAGACAGTAGATCAATTTTATGTTTGACGAGAGACATAGTATTTTACAAATCTAATATTGAAGTCAATACTTAAACCGTTGCTGCAATTGATTTCATATAAGAAATAGGGGCAAGACTTTCATCTTCAAAAATAACTTCTTCCCAGGCATCTTTATCCGCCAGGAGTTTACGTAAAATTTTATTGTTTAAAGCATGACCCGCTTTATGACCACTAAAAGCACCAATGAGACTACTGCCCAATAAGTACAAATCACCGATCGCGTCCAGAATTTTATGTTTGACAAATTCATCTTCATAACGCAGACCGTCTTCATTCAAAATACGGTATTCATCCATAACAATTGCATTATTTAAGCTGCCGCCCAATGCCAGATTATTGGCTCTAAGCTGTTCTATCTGATTCATAAAACCAAATGTTCTTGCTCTACTGACCTCACGTACAAAGGATGTTGATGAAAAATCCATTTCAGAACATTGTGGACGTCCCTGTATGGCTGGATGTTCAAAATCGATAATAAATGAAACTTTAAAGCCTTCATAAGGCTCAAACCTAACCCACTTATCACCTTCTTCAACCAAAACATTATGTTTAATTCGAATAAAACGTTTTGCCGCAGTCTGCTCAACAATACCCGCTGACTGCAATAAGAAAACAAACGGTCCGGCACTGCCGTCCATGATGGGCACTTCAGAAGCACTTACGTCAATATAGGCATTGTCTATGCCCATACCTGCCATTGCAGATAATAAATGCTCAACCGTTGAAATTTTAACTCCGCCTTTTTCTAAAGTCGTTGATAAAGTCGTATCACCAACATTTTCTGCCCTGGCAGGTATCTCAACAGGTATATCCAGATCAACTCTACGAAAAATAATTCCCGTATTTTCAGAGGCCGGCCTTAAAGTTAAATAAACTTTTTCACCTGAATGCAAACCCACACCTGTTGCTTTGATGCTATTTTTCAAAGTACGTTGTCTGATCATTTATGGTATCCCTGACTAATAAATAATTTTACTAACCTGTAATTGTATCGCAATTTTCACAAACTTCCAAATACTATACTATTATTGACACCTATTACTGCTCAATGTTATTTTTTTCTTCGAATTATCTTATAAACTATAAAAAATCACCTTTTATTCATTCTGATTCTTATCAAAATTAGTCATTTTGACGACGTAAAAAAGCAGGGATATCAAGATATTTTAAATCAGCCGGCTCACCACCACTGGCAAATTCACCACCTGATGCTTGTGCTAAAACAGGTTCTTCTTCAATAATTGATGATGCTTTTACAGGCTCAGCTGCAACTTTTTCCTTTTGGGGTGAAACTAATGAAATTTCAGGTTTTTCAGTTTTAGCCACTACAACTTGACTGCCAATACCGGTCGCAACAACAGTAACTCGCATTTCACCATTCATTTCTGCATCAATCACAGTACCAACCACCACTGTTGCATTCTCAGCTGCAAATTCCTTGATTGAATTACCTACTTCTTCAAACTCACCAATTGACATATCCATACCAGCAGTAACATTAACCAGAATCCCTCTGGCACCTGCCAGGTCTATATCTTCTAGTAGAGGACTAGAGATAGCACGTTCAGCAGCCACAGTAGCACGCTCTTCTCCCGTAGCACAGCCTGTTCCCATCATTGCCATACCCATTTCAGACATAACGGTTCTGACATCAGCAAAGTCAACATTAATCAAACCGGGACGGGTAATTAGTTCAGCGATACCTTGTACAGCATTGAGCAATACATTATTAGCCTCTTTGAATGCATCCAGCAGTGTAGTTCCTTTCCCCAGCACTGATTGTAATTTCTCATTAGGGATAGTGATCAGCGAATCAACATATTCACGTAACTCGGTAATGCCATCATCAGCTTGTTTCATACGACGCGGCCCTTCCCATGGGAAGGGTTTTGTTACCACAGCAACCGTAAGAATACCCATTTCTTTTGCCAGTTCAGCAACAATTGGAGCAGCCCCGGTACCAGTGCCACCGCCCATGCCGGCAGTAATAAATAACATATCAGTTCCGGCAATGGCTTCCATAATACGATCCCGATCTTCAATAGCAGCATCTCGACCAACTGATGGATTAGCACCAGCACCCAGACCTTTAGTGATTTCACTGCCAATTTGCAATAAAGTACGCGCAGATGCATTGGATAATGCCTGTGCATCTGTATTAGCACAAATAAAATCAACACCATCCAGATTGCTATTAGCCATATGTTCAACTGCATTACCGCCACCACCACCCACACCCATTACTTTAATAACAGCACGATCACTTGTTGTATCCATTAATTCAAACATTCTACTACCCCTTCTTCATTGTCAATGAAATAAAATAATTTACATCGTTATTCAACTTACTAAAAGTTACCCTGAAACCACCTGCCAATTCTGGAAAATATCCCTGAAAAACCTGCATTCTCATCAAAATCAACACTATCATGCTGCTGGTTTTGATTACCACAAAGAATAAGTCCTACACCTGTTGCATGAACAGGATCTTTAACCATATCTGTCAACCCATCTATATCCTGAGGCACTCCAATTCTCACCGGCATATGAAAAACTTCCTCTGCCAGCTCCACTGCGCCTTCCATTTTTGCACTGCCGCCGGTCAACACAACACCTGCAGCACAAAATTCTTCCAGACCACTACGCTGTAATTCATTTTTTATCAGCGTAAACAATTCTTCATAACGTGGTTCAACTACCTCTGCAAGAACCTGTCTTGCCAACCGCCTGGGTGGTCTATCTCCAACACTGGGCACTTCTATCATTTCATCCGGGTTGGTCAACTGGCGTAAAGCACAGGCATATTTTATCTTTATTTCTTCAGCATATTTTGTCGGAGTCCTTAGAGCAACAGCAATATCATTAGTTACCTGATCTCCCGCCACAGGAAAAACCTTACTATGGCGAATCGCACCATTAATTAATATAGCAACATCTGTTGTACCACCACCCACATCAACCAGGCAAACCCCTAAATCTTTTTCATCTTCTGTCAGAACAGAGCAACTTGCCGCCAGCTGTTCCAAGACAATCTCATCCACTTCCAGATTGCAGCGATGAATACATTTAACAATATTTTGTACTGCACTATCTGAACCGGTGACCATATGTACATCCACTTCCAGCCGTACACCTGACATACCCACCGGCTCACGAATTCCTTCCTGCTCATCAATTAAAAACTGCTGCGGCAAAACATGTAATATCTTCTGATCCGTTGAAATTGCAACCGCTTTAGCAGCATCCATCACCCTTTTCAAATCATCATCACTCACTTCTTTATCACGTATGGCAACCATTCCGTGTGAGTTAAAACTATTGATATGACTGCCGGCAATACCCACATAAACCGAATGAATTTCACAACCGGCCATTAATTCTGCTTCATCTATTGCACGTTTTATTGATTGCGCAGTTGATTCAATATTAACAACAACTCCTTTTTTCATTCCTCTTGATGCATGCATTCCCATACCAATGACTTCAATATCACCATCGCTGATTTCTGCAACAATGGCTGAAACATTGGTTGTTCCTATGTCCAGCCCAACAATAAGGCGTTTCTCATTTCGCTTAGTCATATATCTTGTTTATTCCTGTTAGTTTGCACATCATTACCCTGCACATTCTGTTCATTGTCTACTGCTTTCCATTTAATACTAAAGCCGTTTGAAAAACGTAAATCTGCATATTCCACCTGTTCAAAATATTTCTTTAACTGGCCGGAAAAGATATGATTATACCGAGCCAGATTGTGCATAACATTTCCTTTTCCCAGCTTAATCAGTGTTTCATTGTCCAGCGTTATCAACCAGCTTCGTCTTTCATTCATACCGCACTGCCGGACTCTGCTATTAAGCTGTTTCAAATTTTCATTAATTTTTAAACACATTTTTAAAATATTTTTAGCACTCTTTTCCGGTCCGGTTAATAGTGCCATTTTATTAAAAGTCTCTCGCTGTTTTATAGAAATTCGTGGAAAAAAAACAATTCCATTTCTACTGAGCAGCTCCATGTTATCCCAATCATTTTCAATAGAGTCATCAACCTTTTTATTAATTAAGCCATCAGCTTTCTTATCTATTGATGCCCACCTGCCGACCGGCTGATACTCTGTAATAGAGACCAGTAAGCGATCAGGCCAGATTTTTCTTACAGCAACCGTCTCAACCCATGGTAACTTAAACAACAATTCACTACGAAAACTATCAACATCAAGACTAAAAAAGCCTCCTTTTATTGCCCCGGCAGCAACCATCTGTAATTCTTTTCTGCCCTGATTTTTTAATTGATTAGACAGTTCCACCTGTTTAATCGGAAAACTCTCCGCCTGATACAACCAGTTCAAAAAAATCCAGCCCGAAATTACACTCGTAACAATAACCAGCATTAAAATCAGTCGATTAAAAAAATAGCTCAATGGTTTCCCGTCTCAACGGCTGTTGATAATATCTGAACCATTAATTCTGCAAAGTTAATACCTGCTGCTTTGGCTGCCATCGGCACCAGACTATGACTCGTTAGACCCGGCACTGTATTAATTTCAATCAACCATGCCTGTCCATTTTCATCACACATGAAATCAACTCTACCCCAGCCCTGAGCACCCACACTATCAAAAGCATTCAGAGCCAATGACTGATATTGTTCTTCCTGTTCCTGATTAAGACTGCAGGGACAATGATAAAGCGTATCATCATTAATATACTTTGCCTGGTAATCATAAAAATCTCTTGGGGTTTCCAACTGGATAAGTGGTAAGACCCGACCATTTATGATAGCTGCTGTATATTCCTTACCTGTAATCCATTTTTCCACCAGTATCTCATCATCATACTGAGCAGCTAACACCAAAGCTTCTTTTAATGACAAACTATCATCAGCCTTACTCATACCGATACTGGAACCTTCATGATTTGGCTTTACCATCACCGGAAAACCAATATTTACAGCAATTTGTTCAATTCTTTCGTCACCAATATCCTGTGCACTGACCAATTCAAAAGAAGGCGTAGGCAAGTTATTTCCGGACCATAATAATTTAGTACGTAACTTGTCCATACCCAATGCAGAAGCTAACACACCACAACCGGTATACGGAATTCCATGTGCTTCCAGGATAGCCTGTATTACTCCATCTTCACCACCACGCCCATGCAGTGCAATAAATGCACAATCAAATTTTACATGATTAATCTGCTGACAAAGCGTTCTTTTATTATCAGGGGTCTTCTTCTCAGCAACATTGTTATCAGCCATATTATTAAAACTGATATCAATGGCAAAGGCATCAAAACCCTGATTCTGTAGTGCCTCTAATGCAGCTTTTCCACTATTTAAGGAAACTTCACGCTCAGCAGAATCTCCTCCCATCATAACTGCAATTCGACCTGCTTTTTTAGCTAAATTATTCATTAATCAAGCCTGCCCCATAATACAAACTTCTGTTTCAAGTTTTACATGACATTGCTTAAGAACAACTTCCTGAATCTTGTTAATCAATGCTTCCACATCACTCGCGCTGGCATTACTATTGTTAATAATAAAGTTTGCATGTTTTTCTGAAATTTGTGCATCATTAACAGACAAACCTTTTAAGCCGCAAAATTCAATTAAACGTGCAGCAAAATCATTTTCTGGATTTTTAAATACTGAACCTGCACTGGCCTGTTTTGTAGGCTGTGTTGTTGCTCGTTTAGCCAATAACAATTTTATTTCCTGTTTACTTTTCTTTAAACCCTCAGTGTCTTTATTAAACATAAAATCAGCTTGTACAAACCACTGCATCTCCCGCTCAACAGAACATGACTGGTCTTTCAATTCAATATGTCGATAGCCGATATTAAAATCTTCGGCCATTCTGCTCAGGATTTCACCTCGCCGATTAATCATTGTGACCTTTTTTACAAAGGACCATATTTCACTGCCAAAAGCACCCGCATTCATGGCTAATGCACCGCCAATAGTACCTGGAATACCGGATAAAAACTCTGCCCCATCCACACCTTCATTAGCTGCTTTACGTGAAAATACAGCACTGGACATTCCTGCTTGCGCAGAGATTAAACAATGATTAGTCAGCTCATCACATTTTATATCAAAATGATTTAATACTCCGTTCGTACAAATAACAATTCCTCTTAAACCTCCATCGCGAATTAAAATATTACTCCCTAATCCCAGCCAGTGTATTTCAGTTTCTTGCGGCAACAGCACAAAGACACGTTGTAAGTCCGCAATAGAATCCGGTCGATAAAGACATTCAGCTTGACCACCAATTCGCCATGTCGTGTAACGCGACATGGAAACATCAAAGCTCAGCTGGCCGGACAAGTCTCCTTTATTCTGAGCACCACTTAATAATACTTTGAGTGACTCAGGACGCATTTTTTGAACCCGTTTTAAATGACTCATAAATATCTGCACCAATAGCACCGACGTTACCTGCTCCCATTGTCAGTAGAATATCATCCTGTTTTATCATGCCTGATATGACATCATTAATTTCATCATGCTGCTCAATAAAAACCGGGTCAACTTTCCCTCTATTTCTGATGGAACGACTCAGTGCCCGTGAATCTGCTCCACTGATAACATCTTCTCCCGCTGAATAAACTTCCAGCAGAATCAATTGATCAACCTGACTCAAAACATGTACAAAATCTTCAAAGAGATCCCGTGTCCTTGAATAACGATGGGGTTGAAACAAAACCACCAGGCGTTTTTCCGGCCAACCGCTGCGAATGGCTTTGATGGTTGCTTCCACTTCTGTTGGATGATGTCCATAATCATCAATCAACAAGGCTTTTTGACCGTTCAGGCTGAGTTCACCATACATTTGAAAACGTCGTCCAATACCTTCAAATTTGGCCAGAGCCTGAACAATTTTTGTCTTTTCTACACCTAACTCACTGGCAACAGTAATTGCGGCCAATGCATTTTGTACATTATGTAAACCCGGTAAATTTAATGTAACATCCAGACAATCCTGATGCGTCCCTGCAGCATCTTTACGCGAGACAGTAAAGAACGTCTGATTCAGTTTTTGCCGAATATTATATGCCTGGATATCAGCATCATTATTATTCAGAGCATAAGTTCTAACCGGCTTGCTGATTTTCTCCACCAGTTCAGCGACGACCTCATCATCAATACATAAAACGGCCAGCCCATAAAATGGTAATTGATGCAGAAATTCATTAAATGTTGACTTTAATTTTTCAAAATCTCCACCATATGTATCCATATGATCAGCTTCAATATTGGTCACTACTGAGATCATCGGTTGTAAATGCAAAAATGAGGCATCACTCTCATCTGCTTCTGCCACCAGATATTTGCTGGCGCCCAATTTAGCATTGGTTCCTGCACTAATCAGCTTACCACCAATTACAAAAGTTGGATCCATGCCGCCTTCTGCTAAAATACTGGCAACCAGACTGGTTGTCGTTGTTTTTCCATGTGTTCCGGCAATCGCAATACCATATCGAAAACGCATCAATTCGGCTAACATTTCCGCGCGGGGAATAATCGGAATTCTTAGCTCTCTGGCATGTAATACTTCCGGATTATCCACGCTCACTGCAGTAGAAGTCACCACCACATGAGCATTTTCTATCTGATTAGCCTGATGCCCCTGAAATATAGTAGCTCCCACTTTTTTCAAATGTTCAGTGACTTTGCTATTTTGTATATCTGAACCTGAAACCTGATATCCCATATTCAGTAACACTTCAGCAATACCACTCATACCCACACCACCAATACCGACAAAATAGATATGTTCGATACGTCCCATAGACAGAGCATCATGATCCATTATTTTATCCTGATGATTGGTATTATCCATGTTTCTCATCCTGCCAATTGCAAACATTGTTCAGCAACCACTTCTGCTGCATTATTAATTGAAAGTTCACGTGCCTTGCATGCCATATCTAAAATTGTTTTTTTATCCAGACTATTAATTATTTCTGCTAATTTTTCTTTACTCAAATCCTTTTGCTGTACGAGATAAGCCGCTCCTTCATTGGCTAAATATTGTGCATTAGCCGTCTGATGATCATCCACTGCATATGGAAATGGCACTAGTAGTGAAGCCACTCCTGCTGCTGCAATTTCACTGATAGTTAAAGCGCCTGATCGGCAAATAACTAAATCAGCCCACTGATAGCTGGCCGCCATATCACTAATAAAAGCCATAATCTGTACATCAATTTTACTGTCAAACTGTCCCGTTCCAGAATCAGATTGCTGCTTTAAAACATGATAGTTTTCCAGTGTCCGATCTAAATTTTTCTCTCCACATTGATGACATACATTAATAGCACTGAAGTCATTTTGTTTTGAATCTGAGTGACTACTGCTTAGCAGCCCATTATCATTAATTAATTTAAGTGCCTGCGGCACTGTTTCATTTAAAGCCACCGCACCGAGACTACCGCCCACTATCAAAATATTCAGTTCATTCCTGCTGTTATTTTCTATGCCAGGCTGATCAGTCTGAAACCATTTATCATCATAATATGCTTGAGGATCAATTATATTGATTATCTCTTTTCTCACTGGATTACCAATCACACTTAACTTTTCTTTATTACAGGTCTCAGAAAATGCACCTGGAAAAGCAGAAAATACCTTTTTGCTCAAACGGTATAAAATCTTATTGGTTAAACCTGCTATGGCATTTTGCTCATGTATTAGCAGCGGCTTTCCTAACAACCAGGCCACCAGACCACCCGGGCCAGTCACAAAGCCCCCCATACCAAGCACAACATCAGGCTTTATCCGTTGATAAACCTTTAAGGTCTGCATCACAGCTTTAATTAACTTAAAAGGTAATAACAGCAGCGTTATAATACCCTTACCTCTTAAGCCACCAATATCAATCATATTAATCGGGTAATTATGTTCAGGCACCAATCTTGACTCAAGACCTTTCTCTGTGCCAAGCCACTCAACACTGGCTCCCTTTTTCTGCAATAAATCAGCCACAGCTAAAGCAGGAAAAATATGTCCCCCGGTTCCACCAGCCATTATTAGTACATTTTTCATCAGGCTGTTCCTCTATCTTTTTTTAAAAATTCAAAGTTTTCAAAAAAAACACTGGATAAAGGGTATTTAAAACGAGTCTCATGTTCCGCACGTAATATCAATGCAATCACAATACACATCACCATCATACTACTGCCACCGTAACTCATTAACGGCAGCGTCAATCCCTTGGTTGGCAACACCCCCATATTAACCGCTATATTGACAAAGGCCTGCAATCCTATCCAGATTGCAAGACCAAACATCATATAGGCTGAAAAAGTCTGTTTAAGCCTGTCAGCTCTTTTCGCCAGATAAAAAATACGGCTCACCAAAGCTGAAAACAAAGCTATTACACTGATTGCTCCTATACCACCCAATTCTTCAGCCAGCACAGCAAATAAGAAATCAGTATGAGCTTCCGGTAAATAGAACAGTTTTTGTATGCTATTTCCCAAACCAACCCCAAATAACTCACCACGACCAAAAGCAATCAATGACTGAGTCAGCTGAAAGCCGCTATTAAACGGATCCGCCCATGGATTCATAAAAGACTGTAGTCGTACCAGACGATAAGGTTCAAATACAATCAGTAAATAAACCGCCACACTCATTAACATAATCAGTATCGCAAACTGCCAGAGACGAACACCGCCTAGAAACAGCATCCCTAAAGCCGTTGTACAAATAACTACGGTTGCCCCTAAATCAGGTTCCATGAGCAGCAATATAGCCACTAAAGTCAAAATAAGCATTGGAAAAAAGAAACCCTTCATGGTTGTTTTAACTGAATCATCATGTCTGACCAGATAACCTGACAGATAAATAATCATTGCCAGCTTCATCAGCTCAGATACTTGTATATTAAAACCACCCAAAGGTATCCAGCGTGCACTACCGTTAACTTCACGTCCAACTCCAGGGATCAGCACCATAATCAATAAAAATAGTCCCAGAAATAATATAATTAGACCTGTTCTTTCCCATAGTTTCACTGGTATCATCAAAACAATAGCACCAATAAAAAGTCCCAGTCCTGTTGCAATCAGCTGGCGATATAAATAATAAAACGGCTCTCCGTTATTTCTCTCAGCAATTGAAATAGAAGCTGACCCCACCATAGTGATACCCAGGGCAATAATGCTGATTGTCAATAATATAATCCAGGGGTCAAATAACCACTTTCCTTTAGCATCAGAGGACTGGATATCTGACTTTTTAGAGAGAGAACTCTGTCTGCCTTCACCTGAAGTAAAATCAATTGCAAGTTCAGCTGACATTTTTTAATACCTTTGCCTGCATAACTTTTTCTTTAAAATCATCACCACGCTGCTGATAATTTTGATACATATCAAAACTGGCACAAGCAGGAGAAAATAACACCACATCACCTGGCTCAGCTACTTGTTGAGCAGTTAATACCGCTTCCTGCATTGAAGCAACTGAATATAAACTATCATTCTCAGCACCCGCCTGCAGAGCACAATCTTTAATGATATTGGCATCAGTTCCCAGTAAAACGGTTGATTTTATTTTTGTCTTTATCACATAAGCCAGACCAGTAAAATCTGCATCTTTACCCACACCACCGGCAATCAAAATTGTTGTTTTTTCAACTTTTAAAGCATCATCAAATCCCTCAATTGCAGCAATAGTCGCCCCAGTATTTGTTCCTTTTGAATCATTGTAAAACTGCACATTATTAATTTCTGCTACCCACTCACAGCGATGCTCAAGTCCTGTGAATTTTATTATCGCCTCAATCTGCTTTTCTTTGTCCAGTTTTAGAGGTTCCAGTAAAGCTAATGCTGCCAGAACATTCACATAATTAAATTTAGATTTTAGTTTCAGCTCACTCGATGCAATAATTTTCTGTCGGCCTTTCATTAAGAACAATTCATTATCCACATAAGCCAGAGCATAATCCTTGTCATTACATAGATGGCTTTCAGGCTGTAATTCTCCAAACAGGATGATTGAATAATTTTCATCTGACTGCGATGCAACAACCTGTTCAAGGGTTATTTTTTCAGCCTGATTCACTACAGCTGTTGCTGTATTATGGTAAATAGTTTCTTTTACTTTCCTGTAATCTTCCAGATCGTCATAGCGATCCATATGGTCTTCACTTACATTTAATACAGTGGCTGACAGTGTCTGCAAACTCATTGTGGTCTCCAGCTGAAAACTGGATAATTCCAGAATATATAAATCACTTTCTGTTTCCAGCATATCCAAAGCTGGCAGACCCAGGTTTCCACCGGCAATAGTTTTTATAGCGCAATGATTGGCAATTTTCTCAACCAGTGTAGTCACCGTGCTTTTCCCATTGGAACCGGTAATGGCAATAACCGGCTTATCAACCACCTGTGCAAATAATTCTATATCACCCAGAATATAACAGCCATTTATTTGCAATTGCCTGAACAAGTCATTTCTAATAGAAACCCCCGGACTGACAATAATTTGTTGATATTGTCCAAATACATCAAGGTCAAACTCACCCAAAATATAATCAGTCTGAGAAAATTCTTTTCTTGTACTGGCAATTAACAACACATTACTGCGACTGTCAGCAAAAGCAAATGAACAATTATTCTTCTTTAAAAATCGTGCACAAGACAAACCGGTGTTTCCCATCCCGACAATCAATGTCCGCATAGTAAAATCAAAAAATTTGTTTTGTCTCAATTCTTTTTTCATTTCTTTTTCTTATTATCAAGTCTTATGGTTACTCGTCTTTCAGACATTAACTATCCGAGCGCAGCGAGTTTTCAAAATCTGAAAAACGAGTAACCACAAGGCTCGAATATTATTCAAACCTAAGTCCTAAAAACTAGCGTATCTTCAATGAAGCTAAGCCAATCAATACCAAAATCACTGTAATAATCCAAAAACGCACAATCACTCTGGGTTCAGGCCAGCCTTTCAATTCAAAATGATGATGTATCGGCGCCATTCTAAAAATCCTGCGCCCTGTTAATTTGTAGGAGCCAACCTGCAATATCACTGATACCGTCTCCATAACAAAAACACCACCCATAATAAATAAAACAATTTCTTGTCTCACAACCACAGCAATAATACCCAGACTGGCTCCCAGAGCCAGTGCACCAACATCCCCCATAAACACCTGTGCAGGATAAGTGTTAAACCATAAAAAACCCAGACCAGCTCCAACAATAGCAGCACAAATGACAACAATTTCACCAACACCCTGTATATAAGGAATTCCCAGATAGGCAGAGAAATTAGAATTACCCGTTAAATAGGCAAAGATACCAAAGGCACCCGCCACCATGACTGTCGGCATAATAGCCAGACCATCCAGCCCATCGGTTAAATTGACCGCATTACTGCTCCCCACGATCACCAGATAAGTCAGTAAAATATAAAACGGACCCAGATCAATAAAAACATCCTTCATATAAGGGATCAATAAAAGGGTTTCATATTCTGTTTGTGCCGTACTGTATAAATAAACAGCCGCACCAAAACCAACCAGGCTCTGCCAAAAATATTTATATTTTGCAATAAGACCTTTTGTATCCTGATGGACAATTTTTTTATAGTCATCAACCCAGCCAACCACTCCAAACAACAGCGTCACAATTAAAACAACCCAGACATAGCGGTTACTTAAGTCACCCCAGAGTAGAGTGCTCACTGCAATCGCAACTAAAATAAGAGCACCGCCCATAGTGGGTGTACCCGCCTTACTGAAATGACTTTCCGGACCGTCATCTCTAACCACCTGTCCCATTTGTTTAATACTTAATTTTTTAATAAAAAAAGGCCCTACAAGTAAGGCTATTGATAATGCCGTTAGAATCCCGAGTATCGCGCGCATCGTTAAATAGGAAAAAACATTAAATGCACTATAAAACTGTGCCAGGTATTCAGTCAGAGCGAGTAACATTATCAGACTTTCTCCATAACAGAACTTTCAACTACAGCACCAATATCAGCCACATTCATCAAGGCAGTAACAATTTCTTCCATTTTCATACTTCTGGATCCCTTAACCAAAACCATATCACCATCAGTGAACCTGTTTTCTATATTTTTCACTAATTCTTTTTTAGCTGAAAAGTGTTCGGCCATCGCATTTTCTTTCTTTAAGTGCTCTATTTGAGCACAATATGCCTGATAAGTTTTCTGACTATTTTCACCTACTGTTAACAACTGCTGAATGCCCAGATCGGCAATATCAATACCCAGTTGATAGTGAAGCTGTTTTGATTCTTCACCCAGCTCTCCCATATCACCCAGAATTAATACCAACTGACCTTCCTTTTCACTTTTGTTTGTCCCGGCAGCAACTTGTTTCAAAGCCTCTATACCTGCTTTGACTGATCCGGGGTTAGCATTGTAGGTATCATCAAAAACAACTAAACCATTGAACCCTTCTTTACGCTCAAATCGACCTGAAACTTCAGTAAAGCTCTCTAAACCCAGCTTAACATCTAATAAACTGCAGCCTGCTGAGATTGCCGCTGCTGCCGCTGCCAATGCATTATAAATATTATGCTGTCCATATTGCTGTAAAATAACAGACTGATTTCCTATCGGTGTTTTTATAAGCAACTCAACACCATCTTCTGTTTGCTGATAGTCAGCACTCACATCTGCTGCTGTTCTCAGGCCAAAAGTCATCAGCCTGATACGTTTATCTGCTATTGCCTGTTGATTACATTTTATCCACTCAGCGGCAAAATCATCATCGGCATTAATAATTGCTGTACCATTATTTCTCAAACCACCATAAATCTCAGACTTGGCTTGTGCCACTCCCGCAATGGAACCAAAGCCCTCTATATGCGCATGAGCTGCATTGGTTATTAATGCCACATCAGGTTGTACCAATTTAACCAGATGTTCAATTTCACCTATATGGTTTGCACCCAGCTCAATCACTGCTGCCTGATGTTTTTTATTTAATTCAAGCAGTGTTAAAGGCACACCGATATCATTATTAAGATTACCCCGCGTTGCTAATACTGCTCCACTGGAATCCTCTCCCTGAACTTCATAAAAAGCATTTCTCAAAATGGCTGCCGTCATTTCTTTTACCGTGGTCTTGCCGCAACTTCCTGTAACAGCGATCACTGGCAGAGAAAAATTTAAACGCCATAGCAATGCAATTTGGCCTAATGCCAAACGCGAATCTTTGACACAAAGCAGTGGCAGCTCAGTTGCCACTTTTTTCTCAACAATAACAGCACATGCACCATTTTTTTCAGCTTGTTCAATATAGTCATGTGCATCAAAGTTTTCACCTCTAATAGCAACAAACAGATCGCCTTTTTTCAGTGTTCTGCTATTAATGCTCACACTGGAAAATTGCACACTTTGAACTGCAGATTGTGTGTTCTTAATTTTCAATGCAGAAGCTAACTGAGATAAATTGAGGCTATTACCAGTTTCAAGCATAGACAAGACACAGGACTTATCACTAAAGGGAAATTTCTGCCCCTGTATATCCTGGTAGTTTTCATGACCTTTTCCGGCAATTAAGATAACATCATCTGCTTGAGCTGATTCAACCACTTTTCTTATTGCCTGTTCTCTATCCACCTCAATAAAAACTTTGTCCTTAACTCTAAAACCTGCCATAGAATCAGCAATAATCTGCTGCGCTGCTTCTGTGCGTGGATTATCCGAAGTCAACATAACCACATCTGCCTGCAGCTCGGCAACTTTTGCCATTAGCGGACGCTTGCCTTTATCACGATCACCACCACAACCGAACAAACAATAAAGCTGCCCCTTTGTATGCGGCTTAAGTGCCAGCAGTGCTTTCTCCAATGCATCCGGAGTATGTGCATAATCAATCACAATCAAAGGTTGTGATGCAACCTTTTCCATTCGACCGGGCACTGTTGTAATTTTTGACATCGCAACAGCAATATCATCCAGCTCATAATCATGCTGATGTAATACAGCAATACTTGCTAAACAATTATCAATATTAAAATCACCCAGCAGTCCATTATTAATTGAATAATTACGCTTGTTATTCACAACCGATAAATTAAATGAAATACCTTCTCCATTCATCACTATATCGTGTGCATAATAATCTGCTTTTTTATCCTGTTTTGAGTAGCTCACCACAGTATAATTTTTTTTATTTTTCTGTATCTGCAGCTGTGCAAAGATTTTATCTGAAAATGAATCATCTAAATTAATAACAATATTTTTTAACGAGGAAAATTTAAATAATTTTAACTTTTCACCACCATAGCACTCCATATCCCCATGATAATCGAGGTGATCACGGCTTAGATTTGAAAAAACAGCCGTATTAAATTCAACCCCGTTAACACGGCTTTGAGCCAGCGCATGAGATGAAACTTCCATAACCACCATGTTTGCCTGTTTGTCTCTAAAATCAGCCATCATGGTCTGCAGTGTCACTGCATCCGGTGTAGTATGCGTACCTTCTTCAAGCCCACCGTAGAAACCATTACCCAAAGTGCCTATCACAGCACATTTTTTTTCATCATTGGCTTCATGCACAACCTGGGCAATAAAATGTGCAATAGATGTTTTACCATTAGTACCTGTAATGCCGACAACATCCATATCATGACTGGGATGCTGATAAAAACGGGCCGCAATTTCACCTATTTTTTCATGTAGGGATTCAATCCTGATCAAGGGCACTTCAGCACGTCCTTTCACAGTACAACTAGCCGGCATATCCTTTAATTCTTCTGTAGGTTCCCAGGCAATTAATATTGCACCATGATTAATGGCATCTCCAGCATAGGCAATACCATGCTGAGGCCATTTTTTAGTATTGTCATCGCTATAGACAAAACTTCCTGCACTGGCAAAAAACAAAAAATCTTCATGTATTTTCTTACTATTAGAAGATAACCCTTTGAAAACTGGCTTGTAGTTTTTGACCTCACTAAGATCAACAAAACCATCTAACAGAGTCTGTAGATGGTTTTTTAAGTCAAGATTTTTTTCCTTCTGACCAAGATTGTTTTTGGCCAGATTGTTCACCGGGGGTGAGATTAAATTCATCCCTGCCTCCCGATACTTTGTTCTATTTGTGAAACGATATCAGGCTGACTGATATCATCCGGCTCAATATTTAACAGCCTTAATGCACCGGACATGACATCAGAGAAAACGGGAGCTGCAACCAGACCACCATAATAGGCACCATTATTAGGTTCATCTATCATCACAACAATAGCCAATCTGGGTTTATTTACAGGAGCAAAGCCGGCAAATACCGCACTATATTTTTTCTTGGTATAACCACCACTTCGAGAGGTTTTTTTCACCGTGCCTGTTTTACCTGCAACCTTATAACCCATAACAGCTGCCTGTGGTGCAGTGCCACCTTGTTTTACCACCCTTTCCATCATTGTGCTCACCTGTTTAAGAGAACGGGCAGATAGAATCGTTTTATGTCCTGAATGATTTCTATCAGATTGTTTAAAAGCGGTATTTTGTTCATCTGCTTGAATTTCAGGTTCTGATAAAAAAGTCACTATTTTTTTCCTGCCGCTGCGTGCAATAATGCTATAGGCATTCACTAATTGCAGATTAGTCACCGACATACCGTAACCAAAAGAAATAACCGCCTGTTCAATTTTGGAAATACGTCTCGGGCGTTGCAGACGACCTGCTGATTCCCCCGGGAATCCACTTCCCGTGTCACTGCCAAAGCCAAAGCTATAATAGGTATCCCACAGCATTGATTTTGGTAAAGACAAGGCAATTTTCGCAGTCCCTACATTACTGGATTTTTGTAATACCGTTGCAACATCAATTGTGCCATTAGCATGAGTATCTTTAATTGTTTTACGCCCAATCATGAACCAGCCGTCACCGGTTTCAATTTGAGTTCCCGGACTATAAAGTCCACTATTCAGTGCCGCCGCAATTGAAATAGGTTTCATCGTTGAACCCGGCTCAAATAAATCAGTGATGGCCCGATTACGATACAGCCTGGATTTTCTATCCGGTAATCTATTAGGATTAAAGCCGGGTTGATTGGCCATGGCAACCACTTCACCGGTTTCTATATCTAATACAACAATTGAACCAGATTTTGCTTTATGCTGCTGCACTGCTTTCTGCAAGCTTTTATAGGCCAGATACTGAATACGACGATCAAGGCTGAGACTCAAAGTTTTACCGGGCTGAGGAGAACTAATCTGCTCTTCAATCGCGATAATTCTTCCCAGTCTATCTTTTACCACCCGTTTGCTGCCTGATTCACCACTCAGCCAGTCATTATAAGCCAGCTCCATACCTTCCTGACCATTATCATCAACATCAGTAAAACCCAGTACATGGCCAAAAATTTCACCATCCGGATAATAACGACGATATTCACGCTGTGTGTGAACACCTTTGATGGATAGATCCATAACTCGTTGCGCCAGTTCCGGAGCAATTCTGCGTTTTATATAGACAAATTCTTTACTGGAACGTTTTTTAATTTTATCTTTAAGAGACTGACTATCCAACTTTAATAATTTGGCCAGTTGATAAATTTGCTCATATTTTAGTTCTGAGGTGGGGTTAAACTCTTTTGGATTTATCCAAATGGATGAAACAGGTGTACTGATAGCAAGTGGATAACCATTTCTATCTGTAATCATTCCTCGATTTGCAGTCACTTCCAACTGTCTTAAAACCCTGGCATTACCCTGACCTTTTAGAAAATCTTTATTAAATACCTGCAGATCAAGCACGCGCCAAACAAGAGCACACACAACCATAGCCAGAATTAAATAAATAAAATTAATCCTGTATGCTTGTATCTGACTATTATTTTTTGCTGTTGTTGTTGCCATTATTTTGTTATTTAATTCTCTTATCTAAAATTTTTAAGTAAATAACATCTTCAGCTTTAGGAATATGCATTTGCAGTTTTTCCCTTGCTATACTTTCAATTCTGCTCTGTGTTGCCCAGGTATTTTGTTCCAGTTGCAGCTGACCCCATTCAATTTCCATCTCATCACGCTGTTTCTCAAGCTGCTGCACTTCAACAAACAGTTTACGATTATAGTGCTTGATATAAACCACACTAATAGCTGATACAAAAGTGATCATTAATAAACATATCACTAAAACTAACTTACCACTCATCAATAACCCTATTCTTGCGGCAACAACTTCTAAGTTTGGCTGAAGGCTTCTAAGTAAATTGAATTTTTCAACCATCTTATTTGGTATTTTATGTTGCCAAAACGATGCTTGCTAAAGTTCAAATTTGGCTGAAGTCTCTATAATTTTTTTGCCACTCTCAACACAGCACTTCTGGCGCGAGGATTATCCGCCAATTCCTGCTTACCCGCTTTGATTCTTTTTCCTACTAACTTCATTTTTCGATCAATATCTGCTTCAATCACTGGTAAATCCGGTGGTAATTGTTTACCCTCTGCCATTCTTCTGAAAAATCGCTTTACTTTTCTATCTTCCAGAGAGTGAAAACTAATCACTGCAATATTTCCGCCTTTGGCAAGGCAATGATAACTTTGCATCAAACACTGTTCTAAATCATCCAGCTCATTATTAATAAAAATCCGAATCCCCTGAAAACTCCGCGTCGCAGGATGTTTTTTCTTTTCCCAGCGTGGGTGCGCCTGTTTAATAATCTCAGCTAACTGCTTTGTATCATTTAAAGGCTGTTCTTTTCTTGCCCATATAATTGCTTTGGCAATGCGTCGCGAATAACGTTCTTCACCGTATTCATAAAGTACTGAAGCAATGTCTTCTTCTTTTGCCTTATTGATCCACTGGCTCGCACTCATGCCCACTTGATCATTCATACGCATATCTAAAGGCCCGGATGTCTGGAAACTAAAACCTCTCCTTGGATCATCCAATTGGGGAGAAGAAACACCGAGATCCAGCAAAATCCCATCAACTTTTTCACATAAACCTAATCGACTTAAATAAACTTCCATTTCTGCAAATGAACCATGATGAATCTTAAACCTGGGATCATTAGAGTATTTTTCCTGTGCTGTTGATATTGCCTGTGGATCTTTATCAAAAGCAATTAATTTTCCTGACTCATTCAACTGCTGCAAAATAAAATGTGAGTGCCCACCCCGCCCAAAGGTTCCGTCAACATAGACGCCTTCCGGCTTGATCCTTAGTGCATCAAGAGATTCTTTAAGTAAGACAGGCTTATGTTCATAATTATTCTCAGGCATCAATTATTAGATATCAGAAAACTATAAAGAGAGTGAATTCAATAACTCTTCAGGTAGTTCCAACTCATCCTCACATTCACTATTCCAATTTTGTTCATCCCAGACTTCAAATTTATTACCAACTCCAACCAGAACAATCTGTTTGTCCAGATTATTCGTTTCACGTAACAGAGAGGGCAAATTAATTCTGCCATTTTTATCCATCTCACAATCTGAAGCATGTCCTAAGATCAAGCGTTTTAATTTAACTGCAGCCTTACTGCTTGGTAATTTAACCAGATTGGATTCCACATCTTTCCATATACTATATGGATAAATAACCATTCTCCGTTCTGGATCAAGCGTAACTACCAAACGACCCGCACAATCTTCCATAAGACGTTCTCTGTAGCGACTTGGAATCGCCAGACGTCCTTTTGCATCAAGATTGAGTTTATTTGCACCGTTTAATGTCATTATTTACTTGAATTCAGTTTGCTATTCAACAAAAAGTGATTCAGCTTTTAGCTTAAGTTTTCAGTTTAAAATATGTAAATTAGGAGTCGTATCATCCACTTTTCACTATTTTGATCCCTTTTGAACCATTTTTATCCACTTTACCCCACATTGCCACTATAGAAACTGTTGCGGACAAGGTCAAGCTAAATTACATTTTTTTTTAATTTATTCCCTCTCAGACAATAACTTAGCGTGATCTTTCATTACTTTGACAGGATATTTGTTCTGATATATCAATAGGTTATAGGGGGTTATTAACAACATAAGTGAGGTCTGTAGAATTATTAAGATTTGATTGAAAAAACGACTAAAATCTTCACTTTATAAAGCTGAATAAATTAGCTTTAAATCTGCAATTAAACATCTAAAAAGATAAGATTTAAGAAAGAAAAATACTATATTTAGAGCTATACAAGTTAAAAATAACAATATAATGTAGTTAGTTTTTTGTACAGAATTATAGAAAAGATTGTCCCATGAATTTAACCTGACCTTAGCAGAAATTTTTTTTGTGCATAAAGAATTTGTCTTGACGGTTTACATAAGATTGTTTTTAAATTTTACAATCCTTTTTGCTTTATTGGACAATTCTTCAATATCCCTTTATCTACAGTGATAAAAAAATCATATTCAGCATTAAGAGCCGATGATAAATGCAATGCATCTTTTTTCCCCAAACCTGACAGAACAAATCCTCTTGCTTTCTCAGGTATTTCATGGCTATTGGAAACAATTTGATCAGCAATAACTCTCCATGAAAATTATTGCCCTAAGAGCTTGCCCGAGAACAAGTTCTAGGACAAAACGGTCATCCTAAAATCAATAAAATATTCAGTATTTAGAATACACATTTCATAACGTTAAAGAGATTCTAATAAATCCAGAACTTGATCTGCAGGCAGTGGTCGACTATATAAATAGCCTTGCACCTTATCACAACCTTCAGCTATTAAAAAATCCTGTTGTTCTTTCACTTCAACTCCTTCTGCAACAATAGACATATTTAAACTATGTCCAAGAGCAATGATGGCTCTGGTAATTGCGCTATCATCCATGTCCTCTGGTATGTCACGCACAAAGGAACGATCGATTTTCAAGGTTTGCACTGGCAGCCTTTTCAAATAACTTAAAGACGAATGACCAGTACCAAAATCATCAATCCCCAGACTGATCTCCATATCCCGTAATTCATTGAATAATGAAATACTTTGCTCTGGATTCTGCATGATAAAACCTTCTGTGATTTCCAACTCAAGAGAGCCTGGATCAATATGACTAGTCTTTAAAGCCTGGGTAACTGAGGAGATGAGAACTTCGTTATTAATCTGTTTTCCGGATAAATTGACTGCCATGCTTATCTTCTTACCTGTTAAATCAAACCATTGTTTTGCCTGCATACAGGCTGTATTTAATACCCAGGTTCCAATTGGAATAATCAATCCACTTTCTTCTGCTGTAGATAAAAATTGATCGGGTGTCAGAATTCCCTTTTGTGGATGCTGCCAGCGCAACAGGGCTTCCACTCCAGTTATTTCATTGGAATGAAGGTCAAATTGTGGTTGATAATACAAAATAAATTCTTCTTCTTTTATTGCCTGACGCAGGTTTGCCTCAAGCTTAACCGCTTCGACAGCAATTGTACTCATCTCGCAACTATAATACTGATAATTATTCTTTCCTTTTGCTTTCGCATGGTACATAGCCACATCGGCATTTTTAATTAATTCATTCACAGTGGTGCCATTATCTGGGCAAAGACTAAGACCAATACTGGTCGTCACAAAGAAAGTATCTTTATCAAAATAAAAGGGTGATTTAAACGAGTCCAGAATGTGTTGTGCCACCGTGTCAGGTTCATTATCAGAAGATAATTCTTCCATAATAATCATAAATTCATCGCCACCCAATCTTGCGACGGTATCAGATTGGCGTACACAAGCCGTTAAACGCTGAGCAACTTCCTTTAATAATCTATCACCAATATCGTGTCCCATGGTATCATTAATCATTTTGAAACGATCCAGATCCAGAAACAATATAGCTAATGAATTTTGATCACGTTTAGCTCGTAACAGGGCATGATCCAGGCGATCATGTAATAGTAAGCGATTAGGTAAATCAGTTAATGAATCATGGTGAGCCATATGATCCATTTTTTCCAATGATTTTTTAACGATAGTAATATCTGAAAAAACTGATACATACTGGATAATCTGCCCATCTTTGTCTATTACAGAACTGATGTTCAGCCATTCCGGGAAAATCTCACCATTTTTTCTTTTATTGTAGATATCCCCCTGCCAACTTCCTGTTTCCTGTAATGATGTCCACATTTGCCTGTAAAAATTTTTCTCATGTCTTCCTGAACTAAGAATGCTGGTTTTTTTACCAATAACTTCATCTTCTTCATAACCATATATCTGTGTAAAAGCTTTATTAATAGTAATAATTCTTGACTCTGTATCGGTAATAAAAATACCTTCAGAGGTTGAATTAAATACCGTAGCCGCCTGGCGTAATTCTTTTGCATGACGTCCCAAAGTACGGATTGTTGTATAGGCAATAAGAAAGGTTAAAACTAATCCCAAAGAACTGACAGCAATTAATATAAAACTATTTGTCTTACGACCTTTTTCAAGTCGTTTGATGAGAGTACGAGATGCTGTTCGTTGATTCAGAATCATCGCTTCTGTTTGTTGCTTGAGTTGTGTAGCAACCTTACGATTCGTCGTCAATAGTGTTTCAATTTCCTGTGCATTAATTAACTGCCTGTGACGAATTGAAAAAATTCCATCCTCTTTATGATCCAGAATTGCAATACGTTGTTTAAGCATACGAATAGTTTCAGCCAAAATAGGATTGCGTTTAGACAACTCACTACCTAAGAATGATTTAGACGCATTATTGTAAACTGTTCTGGAGCGCTGAAAACGGTTGTTTAAATTGGAGATTTTATCACTACTATTAGCTTCTGAAACAGCACTTAGCAATGCAAATAGCAAGTTACCTTCTGCTTTAATATCCAATGCAACATGCATATTATTGGTAGTATCCCCAATAAATTCATCAATTGAATTTTTCATATTTTTAGCATTAAGATCAAATTGCTGTTTAAATTTTCTACTTTGTTTATCCAGCTCATCTTCAAGTTTTTTTTCTATGATCTGAGTTATTTCTGTATTCCGATCACTGAAATTGTATTCTGTTATCTTATCCTTGTGCTTAAAATCAATAGAAAATTGTGAAAAAGTCTTGTTCAGATGCACAATAAAATTTTTCCACTGTAGTGGTTGATTTACTGAAGATGAAGCTGCTGCATGCTGTTTTAATTGAAAAAAATTAAATTTCAAAAGTAACAATTCAGAGAGCAAGGTCTGTTGCTCCTGATTTTGCCTGATAAAGGGTTCACTACTTTGACGAATAACACGTTTGCCCATTAAGCGTGATAAGGAAGCAACTCCCCACACTACAGGGTTAATGGTATCCTCAAGTTCATTATGAATATGAGTGATGAGTTTTAAAGTTTGTTTATGCTTGTTTGCAAGTTGTATTTTCTGGCTCGTGGCTTTTTTTAAATTAATCAGGGATGTGGTCATAAGAGCAATATTTTGACCTATTTGATCAACAATTAGATCTTCGACATTTCCCTTTAGCACATCACTTGAATCATTAATTTCTTTAATGATTCCATCCAGTGTTGAAAAAGTGTGTTCAATATCCAGTTGGTTTCTTGAATTTGAAAGGGTTGGGGCAAAGGCTGCAAGCAATGCACTTTGCTCCGATAAACGCATACTGGCCAAAGATTCAGGTAATATCTTATTGTTAGATTCATTCACCACGGAATGCTGTTGTTGGTATAAATAAAGAGACAGAGTCACAGATAATATCAGGATGACAGCAATACCACTAAAGGCATAAACCAATTTATGATTAAAAGTGAAATCCTGATTCTGTTTTTCTGACATCTTACAATTCGACTACCTTTATTTTAATCCATGTTGTTGTAATACTTGATTGGCATTTTTATTGTCAATCATCATTGTGGACAATTTAACACGTTTTTTTACAGGTATTCCCTGTAAAAAATTCAATGCCTGACGAATACCTTCATCTCCAGGAGTCTTGTATAAAAATGTTGCAGTCAGGATACCTTCACTAACCCATTTTACTCCTTCCTCGGGAATCGCATCAATTCCTATAAAGGCAATATCCTGTTCGCGGTTTATTTCCTTAGCTGCCAGATAAGCACCATAGGCCATCGGATCATTATGGGCATAGACAATATCAATTTGGGGATTTTTTTCTAGTTGTTCGAGCATAATGTCATAGGCTAAATCTTGCTTCCAATCACCGTCAGTGGGAGGAGTAAGTATTTTAATACCGGGTTCCTGATGGATAATTTCTGCAAAACCATTGTGTCTGTCTTGAGCCGGTGTTGACGCCCTTCCACCCCAAATCTCAATAATATTGCCTTTTGCTTTTCCCTTGCCTCCTAATAGATTAAGCATATAACGCCCTGCAGCACGTCCAATTTCCAAGTTATCACCACCAATAAACTGAGTATAGCGATCATTATCAAGATCGCGATCCAGAACAAATACAGGAATACCCTGATTAAAAGCTTTACTTACAATGGGGGTCAGTGCATCAGAAACCTTGGGAGAAATTAAAATGGCATCAACCTTATTTTGAATAAATTCTTCGATATCCGCCTGTTGTTTTTCTATCGAATCCAGACCATCCCGGACAAGTAGCTTGACTTGCGAATGTAAAAAGGCTTCCTTGCGCAATTCTTTATTAAACAATAAACGCCATGGTTCTGTTGTGGTTGCCTGGGAAAAACCAAGAGTATAAGTGTTTTTTTCTGAAAAATTGCCAATTCTTGCACCAGCAGGTTTTCCATTTAAGCCCATAGAACTGCGATAAATAGCCAGTTGTTTATTTCTTCCTAACTTATCGGTAATTTGTTCCCATCGCGCGGCAACCTTGTCCATACCTTTTTTCACTGATACTTTGGATGCGAGGATAAGACTTAGCTGTTGCTCTAAGACTTCTGTATACAGGTAAAAACCAGGAATTCTAAGATCCAATGCTGCATTGGGTGAGTCAAGACTTGTTGCCAGAACGTTAAGAAACTCAGCAGCCGAAGTGGGTGTTAATGATTGAGTCCAGGCATCAATATTTGAGAAATGAGTGAAACGATAAGGATTAATACCAGTACCTGCAGTTACAACATCCTGTAAACTATTTACCGGGTTTGAATACCACATAATGTATTCCCAGGCTTTTTCCTTGTTTTGACTATTTTTTGCAACCCCTGCAACCCAGCCACCAAAGGCAAGAAAAGGAACCTTATGTATTAAATCAAATTGTTGCCACTCCCATGATTTACTATTCCATACCTTTTTAGAACCGGGTAAAGCAAAGTAACCTACCTTACCTGATATTTTTGAATGATTAGCATTGGCGCTTAGTTGTGCAGAATCTCCCCAATCCAAAAGTAATGCTGTTTTACCACTGATAAAAGACTCTCTGGCCTCAACTATCCCATAATACAATGCATCAGGTGGACAGAATTTGACAATATCATAATAGTCTTTTACTGCCGCTAACCAACCAGGATTATTGACTTGTGCGCGCATGGTATCAGGATCAAAAAATTGTGCCCCGGGAAAATCCGGGTGGTTGGTATAGGCCGAAGCACGACTAAACAAATCCCAAAACTGTTGCCCTCCACGGGCAAAGGACTCAGCAGCACCATATAATTTGGTTCCATCTTCAACATTTCGGCCAGTAAAAAATTCTGCAATATCTCTATATTCCTGCCATGAATCGGGAGGATATAAACGATAACCATATTGCACCTTGAAATCAGCCTGATTCACCGGGTCTTCAAATAAATCCTTGCGGTAATAACCATTAAAAAGATCACCATCAATGGTCACCGAAACCCACTGGTTATCCCATGTCATTAAACGCTCACGATAAATGGGAAGTATATCGTCAAAGACCTCATCATCCTTCAATTTTTCTGGCAAAGCTTCCAGATAAGGATAAAAATCACCTATCCATGCAGATGGGAACAATAAGACATCATATTTTGCTTCTTCAGCGGTTAAAGAAGCCATAAACTCATCAAACAAAGCAGAAAAATCAGTTTGAACAACGTTTACTTTTAATCCTTGTTGTTCTTCAAAAGTTTTTGCATGTTTTTTTGCAGGCTCTCCAATGGCACTGACATTTTGCGTACCTACAGTAATTTGAGGAGGAATAGATGGTGTTTGGGATGCTTGAGAAAAAATTGAATAGAATAATAGTGCTACTATCACACAGGATATTTTAGTCTTATTTCCAATCATTCTATATTTATAATTGAACATGTTTTTTATCATCCTGATTAAATATTGGTCTCTTATCAAACATGGAATCATGCAGCTGTATTAATTAATGATTTTGAAATTTTCACAGCAAATAGATGCAAATTTCATGTTTTAGCTTATTTCTATTTAATAAACATAGTCTAGACCCTTTATACTCAAAAACCAATATACCCGTGATCTTTGAAGATGCTTGCATTTTAAATTTAGTGGGATCAAAATACATCCATGAGTACATTTCATTCAAGGGATTAGTGAACAATTAGGCGGTAAAATTGAAAAAGACAGTGTGCTGTGTAGTGATGGTTACAAGTCTTATATCCAGTTTGCACAGGATAATGATCTGCTACACAAGCGATTAAATCTCTCACATTTTACAAACAATTTCTTTACATAAATAACCAATAAAAATATTCACATGCAAAAAAAAACCTCTAAAATCAGAGGCTTTTCTACACAATTACAAATTTGTCTTTACAAAGTATCGTTCCCGAAACCTAGAACGGAATATCATCATCAAATTCATCAGCAAATGGTTGAGCTGTCGGAGCTGCAGTCTGTTGTGGTGCTTGTTGAGGTTGATTTTGTTGAAAATTCTGTTGTGGAGCCGCTTGCTGTTGTTGCGGAACGGCATTCTGATAAGACTGACCAGCCGGGTCTTGATTGAATGCAGTATCGCCGCCACTGCGGCTGTCCAGCATCTGCATATTACCGCCAAAGCCGGAAACTACGACTTCGGTGGTATAGCGATCCTGACCACTTTGATCCTGCCATTTTCTGGTTTGAAGTTTTCCTTCAACATAAACTTTTGAACCTTTTTTAAGATATTCACCTGCTATACCAGCGATAGGGCCGAAGAAAACAACACGGTGCCATTCGGTTTTTTCCTGTTTTTGACCTGTATTTTTGTCTGTCCATGATTCTGACGTTGCAATGGTGATATTGGTAACAGCCTTTCCATCCGGTGTGTATCGAACATCCGGATCTTTACCCAGATTACCTACTAAAATTACTTTGTTGATCCCAGCCATTACTTATCCCCTTCTGAATACTTGTTTGAAAATTCTTTTAAACCTGCTTTATCTAAAGCGTGTAATTCTACTTTTAAATAAGCCGCTCCATCTTCTGGAATAACAACGGCTTCTGCAACACCACAAATACTTGTCAAATCAGCAGTGACTTTAGCAATTTCATCAGCTTTCACATCAGTTAATTTTACCACAAATGTGCTCAGGTAACGCGGGCTTTTCATTGTTAATGCAATAATTACCCACACTGATAATGCCAGTGCTGAAAATAAGAATACACCATTGATACCATACATACCTAATAACTGCCCGCCAATAATGCCACCTAAAAATGCCCCTAAAAACTGACTGGTGCTATAAATACCCATAGCAGTACCTTTAGCTTCAGTCGGTGACATCTTTGCCACTAAAGAGGGCAGAGAAGCCTCCAGTACATTAAATGCTGTAAAAAAAATCAGAATAAAAAACACCAGCGCGTATAAGGAATCATTAAATGCCCAGAAACCCAGTTCAGACAGAGCAACCACAGCAATTGCCCCAACAAATACCTCTTTCATACGGCGTTTATTTTCAGCAATAATAATAAAAGGAACCATTAATCCCATAGCCACCAACATCACTGGCAAATAGATTTTCCAGTGTTCTGCAGAGGGTAAATTAGCATGGTGTTCATTGGTCAGAGCCATAGGAATGACAATAAAAGTTGCTGTTAATACCATATGTAAAATAAGAATACCTGCATCAAGGCGTAACAATTGGTGATCACTTAATATCTTTTTAAATTGTTCCGGCACCGGCTCAGTTTCACGATGAAAACTTTGTGGTGCATTGGGAACCCAGAAAAGCGTCACAACAACACCGAGTAAAGCAAAAACAGCAGTTAACCAGAAAATACCATTAACACCGATCATTTCATTTAAGATAGATCCCAGTACCATTGCAATAGCAAAGGCAAAGCCGATACTCATACCAATGCTTGCCATGATTTTTAAACGATGTTCTTCCCGGGTTAAGTCAGCAGCCAGAGCCATTACAGCAGCGGCAACAGCGCCACTTCCCTGAATAATTCGTCCCAAAATAACACCATAAATTGAGTCTGCCTGGGCGGCAATCACACTGCCTAAAGCAAAGATCAGCATCCCGGCAATAATAACGGGTTTACGCCCTATTTTATCAGACAACATACCAAATGGGATTTGAAAAATAGCCTGTGTCAGACCATAGGCACCAATAGCAAAACCAATAAGAAAAGGGGTATTGCCCTCTAATTGCTGGCCATAGAGTGAAAAAACCGGAAATATCATAAATAAGCCCAGCATACGCAAGGCGTAGATACTGGATAGTGAAGATGCTGCTCGCTTCTCCAGCGAGCTCATTTTGTCAATATAGACGGGAGCTGATTTATTCTGGTCTGATTTCATTTGATCCATTTATTTGTTCTGAATTGTCTTTCTTTAATTGTGAATTTAGAGTTGGAGTTATGATGTAAAAAACAGTATATTAGAACTTAATAAGAAGTTGGAGTCAAATAACTCCTAGCCCGAACAGGCATATTTAATTCAGGATTTTATGGATACAATAAAAATTCAGGGTGTAAGAACTCACAATTTAAAAAACTTTGATCTGGAACTACCCAGAGATAAATTAATAGTCATTACAGGTTTATCAGGTTCAGGTAAATCATCTTTAGCTTTTGATACAATTTATGCAGAGGGACAGAGGCGATATGTTGAGTCTTTATCCAGTTATGCACGCCAGTTTCTTTCTATGATGGAAAAGCCTGATATTGATCATATAGAAGGTCTGTCTCCTGCCATATCTATTGAACAAAAATCCACCTCTCATAATCCACGCTCTACAGTAGGTACCGTGACAGAAATTTATGATTATCTGCGCTTACTATTTGCACGTGCAGGCAATCCTCGCTGTCCTGAACATCATACCAATCTTGATGCTCAGACGGTCAGTCAAATGGTGGATCGAACACTTTCCCTGCCAGAGGGAAGTAAACTGATGCTGCTTGCTCCTGTTGTCCAGTCGCGTAAGGGTGAACATCAGGTATTATTTAATGAGCTAAAATCCCAGGGCTATATTCGTGTACGAATTGATGGTGATTTATATGAACTGGATAATACACCTGACCTGGAACTGCATAAAAAACATACGATTGAAGTGGTTGTGGATCGATTTAAGGTTCGCAATGATCTCAAACAACGTCTGGCCGATTCATTTGAAACCGCATTAGAGCTTTCAGATGGCATTGCACGCATTGCTTACATGGGTGATTCAAATGAACAAGACTTAACTTTTTCAGCAAAATTTGCCTGTCCTGACTGCGGCTATAGTCTGGCAGAATTAGAACCACGTTTGTTTTCATTTAATAATCCTGCCGGCGCATGTCCCAATTGTGACGGCTTAGGTGTTAAACAGTTTTTTGATGAAAATAAAATTATTATTGATCCCCGGCTGACACTCATTTCAGGGGCTATTCGCGGCTGGGATCGACGCAATACCTATTATCATCAAATGCTCATATCTTTAGCTAAGCATTATAATTTTGATATTGAAACACCTTTCAATGAACTATCTCAAAAGACAAAAGAGCTTATTCTTTATGGTAATGACGGAGAATCCATTCAATTTGTCTATATCAATGATAAGGGACGAAAAACAACCCGCAATGCGCCATTTGAGGGTGTTATCCATAATATGAAGCGCCGCTATCTTGAGACTGACTCGAATTCAGTACGTGAGGAATTGAATAAGTATCAAACCATTCAAACTTGTCCAGAATGCCATGGCAGCCGTCTCAATAGCGCCGCACGAAATGTTTTTATTCAAGGTAAAACATTACCTGAAGTCACTGCATTATCAATTGGTGATTCAAACCATTTTTTTAAGCAGCTGAAACTGACAGGCAAACAGGGTGAAATAGCAAAAAAAATAGTCTCTGAAATTATGCAAAGATTAGATTTTCTGGTCAATGTTGGGCTGGAATATCTTTCCCTTGATCGTAGTGCTGAAACGCTTTCTGGCGGTGAAGCACAACGAATTCGTCTTGCCAGTCAAATTGGTGCCGGCTTAGTAGGTGTCATGTATATTTTAGATGAACCTTCTATCGGGTTACATCAGCGGGATAATCAACGTTTGCTGAATACACTGACATATCTGCGTGATCTGGGTAATACAGTAATTGTCGTTGAACATGATGAAGATGCCATTCGTGCAGCCGATTATATAGTTGATATCGGTCCCGGTGCCGGTGTTCACGGAGGTGAAATAGTTGCACAGGGAAAAATTGAACAAATTTTAAAAAGCAGGCAATCAATTACAGCTCAATTTTTAAATGGCAGTGATGCTATTATAGTACCTGAACAACGCACCCAAGTAGATAATGAGCGTTTACTAATAATAACAGGAGCCACAGGTAATAATCTAAAAAATGTTGATGTGACAATCCCTGTTGGTTTACTGACTGTTGTAACAGGTGTCTCCGGCTCAGGAAAATCAACCTTAATCAATGATACACTTTATCAATACTCTGCTGGAATTTTAAACCGTGCAAACACCTCCCCAGCTCCTTTTAAAGCAATTAAAGGCATTGAACATTTTGATAAGGTCATAGCAATTGATCAGAGTCCAATTGGACGTACACCCCGTTCCAATCCCGCCACTTATACGGGACTTTTTACCTCTATTCGTGATCTTTTTGCTGCCACTAATGAAGCCCGCTCCAGAGGTTATACACCTGGGCGTTTTAGTTTCAATGTTAAAGGTGGGCGATGTGAAGCTTGCCAGGGTGATGGTGTGATTAAAGTTGAGATGCACTTTCTTGCTGATATTTATGTTCCCTGTGATGTCTGTAGAGGAAAACGTTATAACCGGGAAACATTGGAGATAAAATACAAGAGTAAAAATATCGAACAAATATTAGCGATGACCATAGAAGAAGCCTATGAGTTTTTTAGTGCAATTCCAGCACTCAAACGGAAATTACAAACTTTACTTGATGTAGGATTGTCTTATATCAAACTGGGGCAAAGTGCTACAACCTTATCAGGAGGAGAAGCTCAAAGGGTTAAATTATCCAGGGAGCTGTCCAAACGTGATACAGGAAAAACACTTTATATCCTTGATGAACCCACCACCGGACTACACTTTTTTGATATCAAACAATTATTACAGGTTTTATCCAGACTCAGAGATCATGGAAATACAGTTGTGATTATTGAACATAACCTGGACGTGATTAAAACTGCAGACTGGATAATTGATATTGGACCTGAAGGCGGTCATAAAGGCGGAATAATTATTGACTGTACCACACCTGAAAAACTAATTAAAAATAAAAATTCCTATACCGGAGAATATCTGACACCTTATCTTAATCCTGGAAAACGGGCATAAAAAAACCGGACAAGCCCGGTTTTTCACACTTTAAAAAATGAAAGCATAAGTTATAATAACTTATGCTTCTGTATCATCTTCGTCTTCATCATCATCTTCTTCGATAATTGGACGATCAATAAGCTCAACATAGGCCATTGGTGCTTTATCGCCAGAACGGAAACCGCACTTAAGAATACGAATATAGCCACCAGGACGATCCTGATATCTTGGGCCAATTTCTGTAAATAATTTTGCTGTCACTTCATTATCGCGAGTACGTGCGAAAATAATACGGCGGTTAGCAACACTATCAACTTTTCCACGGGTTATCATAGGCTCAACGACACGGCGTAATTCTTTTGCCTTAGGCAGAGTTGTTTTAATAATTTCATGACGTAATAAAGAAACTGCCATGTTCTTAAACATAGCTTGGCGATGTGAGCTATTACGACCTAGCTGACGTCCACTTTGACGATGACGCATAATAAATTCCTGCTTAAATTTACAGCACCCAGTTAACAAATACGTTGACTGAATAAAAGTAACTGCAAATACTACTTAACGTAGATTTCAAAAAGGTGTCGGAGTCAAATGTTAAAGGCTTAGAGTCAGACTCTAAGCCTTTAACATTTGACTCCGATTCCTGCCGAATATTTAGGCCTTAGTACTGTCTTTTAAGATAGCAGGTGGCCAGTTTTCTAATTTAATGCCTAAACTCAAGCCTTTAGATGCTAGTACATCCTTAATTTCAGTTAAAGATTTTTTGCCCAGATTTGGAGTTTTTAATAATTCTACTTCAGTTCTTTGGATCAAATCACCAATAAAATAAATTTGTTCTGCTTTCAGACAATTTGCTGAGCGTACTGTTAATTCCAGATCATCAATTGGACGCAATAAAATAGGATCAATCTCAGGCTCTTTCTCTTCAGGCTCTTCTGCTTCGCGTACATTTAAGTTAACAAATGATGATAGTTGATCTGTCAGAATTGTGGCTGCATGTTTAATGGCAGCTTCCGCATCAACAGTACCATTAGTTTCAAGATCAATAATCAATCTATCCAGATTTGTACGTTGTTCAAGGCGTGCATTTTCAACTGCATAAGAGACTTTAAGAACCGGGCTATAACTGGCATCCAATTGTAAACGTCCAATCACTGTTTCTGCATCATCCGCACGAACACGTGTATTGGATGGCTGGTAGCCAATACCTTTATTGATTCTCAGCTTCATAGAAACTTCCGCATCTTCCGATAAAGTGCAGATAAGATGATCAGGATTGGTCACTTCAACATCGTGATCAAGCACAATATCACCTGCAGTTACAATGCCCGGTCCCTTTTTAGTAAGAGACAATTCAACTTCATCACGACCATTGAGAATAAGAGCAACGCCCTTAAGATTAAGAAGAATTGAAATCACATCTTCCTGAACACCATCAATACTTGAGTATTCATGTAATACACCATCAATTTCAGCTTCATAAATACAAGCACCTGTCATAGATGACAGTAAAATACGACGTAATGAATTACCTAAAGTGTGACCAAAGCCTCTTTCCAGAGGTTCCAGAACAACTTTAGCGTGGTTTTCGGAATATTGTTGAACGTCAACCAATTTTGGTCTTAGAAACTGAGATACAGAGTCTTGCATGAAGTGTCCTCACAACAGTTTAAAGCCCATCTACCAGTTAATAATTTTTACCAAAAGATTAACTGATAGCTGGGCTTTTAATAGAATTACTTGGAATATAATTCCACAATTAGGTTTTCTTGAATTTCGCTTGGTAAATCACTACGCTCAGGAACTGATTTAAAAGTACCCTCCATCACTTTATCATCAACAGAGATCCACTCTTCTATCTCACGCTGCTTACGCAACTCAAGAGCATCTTTTATACGCTGTTGTTTCTTAGCTTTTTCACGTAAAGAAATTACATCACCTGGATGGCATGTGTAAGAAGCAATATTAACTGTAGAGCCATTGACCTGAATCGCTTTATGTCCTACCAGTTGTCTCGCTTCTGCACGAGTACAACCAAATCCCATACGGTAAACTACATTATCAAGACGTTGTTCCAGAAGTTTTAACAGATTCTCACCTGTTGCACCTTTTTGAGCTGATGCTTTTTTATAATAATTCCTGAATTGTTTTTCAAGAACACCATACATTCTTCTTACTTTTTGTTTTTCACGTAACTGTAAACCAAAATCGCTTAAACGGGCACGGCCTGCACCATGAACGCCCGGTGGTTGTTCCATATTACATTTTGAATCTAATGAACGTAAGCCACTTTTTAAACCTAAATCAGTCTTTTCACGACGTGAGAGTTTACACGTTGGTCCAATATATCTAGCCATTATCTCTACTCCTTCACGCTATACACGACGTTTCTTAGACGGACGACAACCATTATGTGGTATCGGTGTCACATCTGTAATATTATTTATCTTATATCCCAGAGCATTAAATGCACGAACTGCTGATTCACGACCAGGGCCGGGACCTTTTACATTGACATCCAGGTTCTTCATACCCATTTCAAGTGTAATTTTTCCTGCTCTTTCTGCAGCAACCTGCGCAGCGAAAGGAGTACTTTTTCTGGAACCACGGAAGCCTGATCCACCTGAAGTTGCCCATGCAAGCGCATTTCCCTGACGGTCAGTGATAGTGATAATGGTATTATTGAAGGAAGCATGTACATGTGCAATTCCATCGACAACTGTGCGTTTAACTTTTTTTCGTGAACGACTTGAATTAGCCATTAGTTTTACCTGTCTTTAAAATGAATCTTACAAAAGCATCTAGTTGCTGTCTTAATCATTAGAAATGAAAGAAACTGCAAGGCAGCTTAAATAATAAACAATTTGTTTTATATAGCAATATGCGCTATTTTGATTTATGAATCGGTTAAGATAGCGTTATCAGCCATGCATAAGTATATTATTACTTACGTATCGGCTTGCGTGGCCCTTTACGAGTTCTCGCATTGGTTTTAGTTCTTTGACCACGTAGAGGTAAACTTCTACGATGTCTGCCACCACGATAACTACCCATATCCATCAAGCGTTTGATATTCATTGAAGTCTCACGTCGTAAATCACCTTCAACGCTGAATTCTCCAATCAAACTACGAATGGTATCAAGTTGTGCTTCTGATAATGCTTCAATTTTAGTTGAGCCATCAACACCGGCTTTTACTAAGATTTCTGCAGAACGGGTTCTTCCAATTCCATAAATCGATGTTAATGCAATAATTGCGTGTTTTCTATCTGGAACATTTACACCAGCAATACGAGCCATAAAGGCGCTCCCATCAATTTATTAGTAATACAAAGAGCGCGTAATTATACGCACCATTTATATTATAGTCAATACAAATTTTGATTCTACTTAAACATAGCTAATCAAATGTGAAATGAGACAAACCGGATAAACTTGTCTCAAAGAATAAGAATAAAGAAATTCTGAAGTCTTAGCTAATTAGCCTTGACGTTGCTTATGACGTCCATCTTTACAGATAACACGAACAATACCTTTACGCTTAATTATTTTGCAATTTCTGCAAATTTTTTTTACTGAAGCTCGAACTTTCATTTTACACCTCTAACACTAAAAATTATTTTTTTGAACCTTTAAGATTGGCTTTTTTCATTAAACCTTCATATTGATGTGACATAATATAGGTTTGAATCTGAGCCATAAAGTCCATGGTTACCACAACAATAATTAACAGGGAAGTTCCACCAAAATAAAATGGTACATTCCAGTTTAAAATCAGAAATTCTGGTAACAAACAGACACCAGTAATATAAACAGCACCGATTAGAGTTAAACGACTCATAATCGCGTCAATAAAACGAGACGTATTTTCACCCGGTCTTATTCCCGGGATAAAAGCACCGGATTTTTTTAGATTATCAGCTGTTTCCCTGGGATTAAACATTATCGCAGTATAAAAGAAACAAAAGAAGAAAATACCCAGAGCATAAAATAATACATAAAGCGGCTGACCAGGTGAAATGGCATCTGCCATCGTCTGCATCCAACCCATTCCTTCGCTATTAGAAAAAAGTTTACCTAAAGTAGCTGGAAACAAAATAATACTCGAAGCAAAAATTGGTGGGATAACACCAGCCATATTAACTTTTAAAGGTAAGTGTGAAGATTGTGCGGCAAACATCTTCTTGCCCTGTTGACGCTTCGCGTAATTGACTGTAATTCGTCTCTGAGCACGTTCAACGAAAACCACAAAGGCAGTCACTGCGATAATAATCATAATCAATAATAACAACACACCTGAGGAAATTGTGCCTTCATCCTGCAAGGAAAAAGTTCCACCTAAAGCGCTTGGTAAACCAGCCACAATACCAGCAAAAATAATTAAGGAAATACCATTACCAATACCACGTTCTGTTATCTGTTCACCCAACCACATGAGGAACATCGTCCCGGTCACTAAAGTCGCAACTGTTGAAATTCTAAAAATCAAACCAGGGTCAACAACTACGTTAGTGGCTCCAGCAGTTTGACTTTCAAGTGTAATCGCAACACCCAAAGCCTGAAATGTGGCCAGAAGTACTGTACCCATACGTGTATATTGAGTGATTTTACGTTTTCCTGCCTGCCCTTCTTTACTCAATTGTTCTAAAGTTGGAATCACTTTAGTCATTAACTGGATAATAATTGAAGCAGAAATATAGGGCATAATACCCAGTGCAAATACTGAAAGTCTTTCCAGTGCACCACCGGAAAACATATTAAACATACCCAGAATAGAATCACGCTGCTGATCAAAAAGAGCAGCAAGTGCTTCAGGATTAATACCAGGTACAGGTATATAAGTTCCAATACGGAAAACTAATAATGCGCCAAGTACAAAAAGGAGGCGGTTTTTTAACTCGGTGAGTTTTCCGCCTCCTAATGAGCTGGCTAGTTGAGCTGCTGATGCTGCCACAAATAGTCCTTATTCTTCGATTTTACCGCCGGCAGCTTCAATTGCTGCTCGAGCACCTTTAGTCACTGAAATTCCTTTCAAAGTAACTGCTTTTGTTAATTCACCTGATGCAAACACTTTTACCCGCTTAATATTTTTGGTAATTAAGTTGGCTTTTTTCAATGCATCAATATCAATGACTTCATCAAATTGATTCAGTTCATGGAGTCGTATTTGATCGGTGACAATACCAATTCTTGATGAGAATCCTATCTTTGGCAGACGCTTTTGCAGTGGCATTTGACCACCTTCAAAACCAACCATAATCGAACCACCAGTGCGTGATTTTTGACCTTTATGGCCGCGACCACATGTTTTTCCTGTACCAGAACCTATACCTCGTCCAACACGCTTTGCGTCTTTCTTTGAACCGTTAGCAGGTTTAATTGAATTAAGATACATTATCTTATTCCTCTATTGCGTAATTTGCTTATTTCGTAAAGTTGCTGTTGCTTATCGTAGAAACGACCTAATCTTCAACTTTTAATAAGTAAGAAACCTTGTTGATCATACCACGGTTTTCCGGAGTATCTATTACTTCAACAGTATGGTTTATTCTTCTGAGACCAAGACCGGAAACACAAGCCTTATGTGCTTTCAATCGTCCATTAATACTCTTTGTTTGAGTAATTTTGATTGTATTTGCCATGATATTCTGCCTATTCGCCAATAATTTCTTCAACAGTTTTACCACGCTTAGCAGCGATGAATTCTGGCGAACGCATTTCTGACAAACCTTTTATTGTGGCACGAACTACATTAATTGGATTCTGTGTACCAATACATTTAGCTAATACATTGCGAATACCAACCGCTTCAAATACTGCGCGCATTGCACCACCAGCAATGATTCCTGTACCTTCTGAGGCAGGTTTCATATAAACTCGTGCTGCGCCTTCAACGCCATACAAACCATATTGTAAAGTGCCATCTTTAACAGGTACTTTAATGATATTGCGGCGTGCATTTTCCATTGCTTTCTGGATTGCTGCAGGCACTTCTTTTGCTTTGCCACGTCCAAAACCCACTCTGCCTTTGCCGTCACCAACTACTGTCAGTGCTGCAAAACCAAAAACCCGACCACCCTTAACTACTTTAGCAACACGATTGACGTTAATTAATTTTTCAATTAAGTCGTCTTGCTGTTTTTCTTTTGCTTGATTTCTTCCAGCCATGATATTATTCCTTAAAAGCCTTTAGCCAAAATTGTTAGAAGTCCAGACCATGTTCACGGGCTGCATCAGCCAATGATTTAACACGACCATGATATTTAAAACCACTTCTATCAAAAGCGACTTTAGTGACACCAGCCTGTTTTGCTTTTTCTGCTATTGCTTTACCTACTGCAGTCGCAGCATCACAATTGCCTGTGTACTTGACAGTTGACTTAATATCATTTTGTACAGTATTTGCTGAAGCAATGACTTCAGCACCACTGGCAGAAATGATTTGAGCATAAATATGTCTAGGTGTCTTATGTATTGTCAGACGATCAACTGCTAACTCTTTTATCTTTGCACGTGCTCGACGAGAGCGACGTATACGGCTATTTTTCTTATTCATTGTTACGTCCTCTATTTCTTCTTGGCGTCTTTACGAGCAACATATTCATCAGTATATCGAACACCCTTACCTTTATATGGCTCAGGTGGACGATAGGCACGAATATCAGCAGCGACTTGTCCTACTTTCTGTTTATCAATTCCTCTAACAACAATCTCAGTCTGACTTGGAGTTTCAACTGTGATACCTTCTGGCAATTGATGCACAACAGGATGAGAAAAACCAAGACTTAAATCCAGTTTATTGCCCTGGGCTTTTGCTCTATAACCAACACCAATTAAGGTCAGTTTCTTTTCAAAGCCCTGCGTAACACCTGTCATCATATTATTGACCAGTGCACGCATTGTACCGGTTAAGGCTTCAGCTGATTTATTGTTTGTATTGACAGACTTAAAATGAATCTTGCCATCTTCCTGTTTCATATCAATAGAAGAGTGCAGATTCAAAGTTAATTGACCTTTACTACCTTTTACTGAAACTTCCTGATCTTTTCTGGAAATCTCAACACCGGAAGGTATTACTACCGGTTTACTTACTTTAGACATAATTTCACCTTAATGTGTCATAATTCTTGGTTTAGTATTAAGAAGACTGGAGATTCAAATTAGCTTTTACTGATTACACTTTTACTGATTACATAAGTACTGCTAATTGCTTCTTAGTTTCTTCAAACGTACTTTTATCAAAAAGAGATAATCGCTACGCTACGTAACACAATACTTCGCCACCCTGACCTATTTTTCTAGCAGCATTACCACTCATAATGCCTTTAGAAGTTGAAACAATTGCAACACCCAGACCATCCCAGACGGTTGGAATCGTTGTTGCACTTTCATATTGTCTCAGACCTGGTCTGCTTGCTCTTTTTATCAGTTCTATAACGGGTTTGCCTTGAAAGTATTTCAAATCAATTGTTAGAACCGGCTTTGCTTCTGAACTTACTTTAGATGAAAGTACATAACCTTCATCCTCTAAAACTTTAGCAATCGCTACCTTCACTTTTGAAGACGGCATTGAAACAGATACTTTATTCACAGCCAGTGCATTTCTAACACGGGTCAGCATATCTGCAATTGGATCACTCATACTCATAATTTTTCTCCGCTCTTTATTCTGCTTGCTTTTGTCAGCTAGCTAATAGTTATCAGCCTGGTGATTACCAGCTGCCTTTACGTAAACCAGGTACATCACCCTTCATAGTATGTTCACGAAGTTTGTTTCTTGACATGCCAAACTTACGGAAAAATCCATGCGGACGACCGGTTATACGACAACGGTTACGCAGACGTACAGGAGAAGAATTTCTTGGTAGTGAATTGAATTTTTCACGAGCTTCCATTTGTTCTTCATAAGAAGCATTCGGATCAGTCATAGCAGCTTTTAGTGCAGCACGTTTTACCGCATATTTTGCAACCATCTTTTCGCGTTTCAATTCGCGTTGAATCATTGATTGTTTTGCCATGTGACTATCCTTTTGCCTGTGATTTTAACGGGAAGTTAAATGCTTTTAATAAAGCCCTTGCTTCCTCATTATCTTTTGCAGTTGTGGTAATAGTAATATCCATTCCACGTAATTTATCGATTTTATCATAGTCTATTTCAGGGAAAATAATCTGTTCTTTAACACCCATACTATAATTACCACGACCATCAAATGATTTAGGATTTAAACCACGAAAATCACGTATACGAGGAATTGAGATTGAGATCAGACGATCTAAAAACTCATACATCTTCTCTCTACGCAGTGTTACCTTACAGCCAATCGGATAATCATCACGAATCTTAAAAGCAGCAATTGATTTTCTGGCCTTGGTTACAACAGGTTTCTGACCAGCGATCTTAGCCATATCACCAACTGCATGCTGAATTATTTTCTTATCTCCAATTGCTTCACCAAGCCCCATATTAAGGGTAATCTTGGTGATTTTAGGTACTTCCATTACACTTTTGTAATTAAATTCCTTTTGCAGCTGAGCTACAACAGTATCTTTATAAAACGTTTGTAAAGTTGCCATTTTGAACTTATTCCTATTTTTAATTTCTGTCTAACATCAAAAATTTATCATTGCAATTAAGCAATCACTTCACTATTTGACTTGTAAAAACGGACTTTTTTTCCATCTTCCAGAAATTTAAAACCAACTCGGTCTGCTTTACCCGTTGCAGCATTGAAAATTGCAACATTTGAAATATCAAGTGGCATAGCCTTATCAATAATTCCACCTGTTTCACCTGCATTAGGATTTGCCTTGACATGTTTTTTGGCAATATTAACATTAGGTATTATTACCTTCTTAGTGCCAACAAACGCATCAATCTGACCTCGTTTACCTTTATCTTTTCCGGCAATGACAATCACTTCATCACCTGTTCTTAACTTACGCATCACTTTCTCTCTTACGTCTTTTTAGCTTGATCACTCCCAAATCAGCACATAGCACTAATCAGGTGATATCAAGTCTAAAGTATTTCAAATCTATGAGATCGGAATAATATAACGACCAGGAGTTTAGAGCTTTAACTCTAAATCTTTGACAGTCATTTGACTCCACCACGGACTTGCATTTAAAGTACTTCAGGCGCCAGTGAAATAATCTTCATAAATTTTTCATTACGAAGTTCACGTGTTACTGGTCCAAAAATACGAGTTCCAATTGGTTGGTGTGAAGCATTGAGCAGTACAGCAGCATTACTATCAAAACGGATCAAAGAACCATCTGGACGGCGAACTCCTTTTTTCGTACGTACCACTACCGCGTTATACACATCACCTTTTTTCACCTTACCCCTGGGTATGGCTTCCTTGATACTGCATTTAATGATATCACCCACTCGGGCGTATCTTCTATGTGAACCACCAAGAACCTTAATACACTGGATTCTTCGTGCACCACTATTATCAGCAATATCAAGTTGACTTTGCATCTGAATCATTATTAATCTCCAAACAATGCTTATACATAGCTTAACTATCATAAGACATTATGGTAAAAATCACTTTCAAGCATAGACAAGAAAGCCGCATATTATAGCACGACTATTTTATTCTTGTATAGAACTTCTTAAACATTCAGGGGTTGAAGTCACACTATATCAAAAGCCACATACTTGACTCCCTGATATAGCGCTACTTCAACCCCGTTTATTTAATCTGCCTAATTAAATCTGGTTAGCTTTATTTACCACTTCAACAAGTGCCCATGACTTGGTCTTGGACAAAGGACGACATTCGGTAATAGTTACAGTATCACCAATTGCACATTCATTTTTTTCATCATGAACATGTAACTTGGTTGAACGCTTTATGTATTTGCCATAAAGCGGATGTTTAACCTTACGTTCTATCATAACAGTCACCGTTTTGTCCATTTTGTCACTCAGAACAACACCATTAACTGTTTTTTGCTTATTTTCTTCGCTAATCTCTTCACTCATAGTCTGATACCTGTTACTTTGCACTTAGAACGGTTTTAACGCGTGCTATATTGCGTCTAACCAATTTGAAAAGGTGGGGTTTTACTTCCTGACCACTACCCTGACTCATTCTCAGATTGAACTGTTCTTTACGTAATTCATGCAAAGTACCTGTCAGCTCTTCAACGGACTTCTCTTGCAAGTCACTTGCCTTTAATCTGTTATCACTGCTCATTTACATCACCGTTCGCTTAACAAAAGAGGTCGCACAAGGTAGTTTAGCTGCTGCAAGTGCAAACGCTTCACGCGCCAACTCTTCAGATACACCTTCCATTTCATAAAGCATGGATCCCGGTTGAATTTGGGCAACCCAATATTCAACACTACCCTTACCTTTACCTTGTCTGACTTCAAGTGGTTTTTTTGAAATTGGCTTATCTGGAAATACACGAATCCAAACTTTACCACCACGTTTAATATGACGAGTCATGGCACGACGTCCGGCTTCAATCTGACGAGCAGTCAAACGACCGCGCGACATAGATTTTAAACCATATTCGCCAAAACTCACTTTATTTCCTGTAGCTGCCAGACCGCGGTTGCGACCTTTCATCTGCTTACGGAATTTTGTTCTTTTTGGTTGAAGCATTGCCTGTTCCTAATTCTATTCTATTTAGAATCTGATGACTTATGAGAAAGCATTTTTTCTTTCATAAGTGCTTCAGTGTCTAATATCTCGCCTTTGAAGAGCCATACTTTGACGCCAATAATACCATAGGTTGTATTAGCTTCAGCAGTACCATAATCAACGTCAGCACGTAAAGTATGTAAAGGCACTCGACCTTCACGATACCATTCAGCTCGCGCAATTTCAGCTCCGTTTAAACGACCCGAAACATTAATTTTAATCCCTTCGGCTCCCAAACGCATTGCATTGGTTACTGAACGTTTCATCGCACGACGGAACATAATACGGCGTTCCAGTTGTTGGGCTACGCCCTGAGCAACCAGCGTCGCATCCAGTTCAGGCTTACGAATTTCTTCAATATTGATATGCACAGGAATTCCCATCATTGTGGAAACATCTGATTTCAACTTCTCAATATCTTCACCTTTTTTACCAATCACGATACCTGGACGGGCTGTGTGAATAGTAATTCTTGCATTATGCGCCGGGCGATCAATCTGAATACGACTGACTGAGGCGTGAGCCAGTTTCTTTTCAAGAAACTCTCGAACTTCAATATCCTTATTCAGGAAATCAGCGTAATCATGTGAATTGGCATACCATTTTGAGTTCCAATCCTTGACAATTCCAAGGCGAATTCCAATTGGGTGTACTTTTTGTCCCATTATTCTACTCCGCTATTATCTGTCGCTAACTTTCACGACAACGTGACTAGTGCGTTTTAAAATTCTATTACCACGGCCTTTTGCACGAGGCTGCATACGCTTATGCGTTGCCCCCTCATCGACAAATATTGTTGAAACTTTAAGCTCATCAATATCTGCACCTTCATTGTGCTCAGCATTTGCAATAGCTGACTCAAGCACCTTCTTGATAATAACTGCTGCTTTCTTGGGACTATATGCTAATAGATCAAGTGCTGCTTCGACTGGTTTATTGCGGATTTGATCGGCAACCAGGCGCATTTTTTGAGCAGAAATCATAGCATTTCTTAATTTTGCTGAAACTTCCATACGCTTACCTTACCTTCTTATCTGCAACATGGCCGCGATAGGTTCTGGTGGGAACCATTTCGCCTAACTTGTGACCAACCATATTTTCATTTATTAAAACAGGTACATGCTGACGACCATTATGCACAGCGATGGTTAAACCCACCATTTGTGGCATAACCATTGAACGACGAGACCAGGTTTTAACTGGCTTACGATCATTGGTTTCAACGGCTTTCAGCACCTTTTTCATTAAGTGACCATCAATAAATGGTCCTTTTTTAATTGAACGTGGCACTATTAATACTCCTTAATAATGATTATTTGTTATTACGACGACGTACAATAAACTTATCAGTACGTTTATTACTACGTGTCTTATAACCCTTAGTAGGAGTACCCCATGGAGAAACCGGATGACGGCCTCCTGATGTACGACCTTCACCACCACCATGTGGATGGTCAACCGGGTTCATAGCAACACCGCGAACTGTCGGACGAATACCTCTCCAACGAGTTGCCCCTGCTTTACCGAGCTTACGTAGACTGTGCTCAGAATTACTGACTTCACCAATCGTTGCCTTACAATCCACATGAATCTTACGCATTTCACCAGAACGCAAACGAACAGTAACATACGCACCTTCACGTGCGATTAACTGAGCTGAAGTACCGGCACTACGTGCAACTTGTGCACCCTTACCAGGTTTCAACTCAATACAATGAACGGTTGAGCCGACAGGAATATCACGCAACTGCATGGCATTTCCGGGTTTCATATCAGATTCTGCACCTGATTGTATTGGTGTACCGGCTGATACGCCTTTTGGTGCAATAATATAACGACGCTCACCATCAGCATATAAAACCAATGCTAAATGAGCCGTTCTATTAGGATCATATTCCAGACGCTCTACCTTTCCGGGGATACCATCTTTATTTCTTTTAAAGTCAACAACACGATAATGCTGCTTGTGACCACCGCCAATATGGCGCGTAGTAATACGACCATTATTGTTACGACCACCTGACTTGGATTTCTTCGTGAGCAGCGGCGCATGACCTGAGCCTTTGTGTAATTCATTTTGTTGAACATGAACTACAAAACGACGCCCTGCTGAAGTTGGTTTACTTTTTATTAAAGCCATTTCTGTTTACCTCAACTTTAGCCCGGCTATTCGCCCGACATCATCTCAATGGTTGAACCTTCTGCCAAAGTCACATAAGCTTTTTTCCAGTCTTTACGACGACCCGTAATACGACCAAACTGCTTAACCTTACCTTTCGCAACACTTGTTTGTACTTTTAATACTTTTACATCAAAAACACTTTCTACTGCTTTTTTTATTTCTGGCTTGTTTGCATTAATAGCCACTTTGAATACATATTGATTATTGTATTCAGCATTGAGTGCACTTTTTTCAGACACATGCGGTGCAATTAACACATTGAAGATACGTTCCTGGTTCATTTGAGCATCTCCTCAACTTTCTTAACTGCATCTGCAGTGATAATCACTTTTTCATAACGTACCAGATTAACCGGATTGATATGCTGTGCATCCGTGTATTCAATATTTATCAAATTTCTTGAAGAAAGATAAATATTCTGATCAAAATCAGCAGTAACAATTAATACATTTTGAGCATCCAATGTTTTTAATTGTGCCGCCAGTTCTTTTGTTCTGGGTCCATCCATTTTAAGATCAGTCAACACAAGCAAACGATCCTGACGTACCAGTTCAGATACAATGGAGACCATTGCTGAACGATACATCTTACGATTTACTTTTTGAGAAAAGTCACGATTTTTAGCAGCAAATGTAGTACCACCGCTACGCCAGATAGGACTTCTGATGGTACCGGAACGAGCACGACCCGTACCTTTTTGACGCCAGGGCTTAGCACCACCACCACTGACAGCAGCTCTATTCTTCTGACCTTTGGTTCCAGAACGTCCAGTAGCCATATAAGCTGTTACCACCTGGTGAACCAGAGCTTCATTAAAATCTTTATTGAATATTTCTTCAGATACTTCAACCGTCTTTTTAGAGGCATTACCTGAAGCTGTTGATAAATTCAGTTCCATTTAATATCCCCTATTCTTTATTAGTTGCTAAGCGTGCTTTGACAGCTGGCTTAACAATGACATCTGAATTTTTAGAACCCGGAATACCACCGCGCACTAAAAGAAGATTTTTGTCAACATCAACACGTACAACTTCAAGATTCTGGACTGTGCTTTTCTCTGCACCCATATGTCCTGACATTTTCTTACCCTTGAATACCCGACCTGGAGTCTGATTCATACCAATTGAACCATTTGAACGGTGAGAAATTGAGTTACCGTGAGTCATATCCTGACGATGGAAATTATAACGCTTAATACCACCCTGAAAACCTTTACCAATTGAAGCACCAGTCACATCAACGATTTGACCCTCTGAAAAAATATCAGCTTTTACTTCATTACCGGCAGTCATGTCAGATACTTCATCTTCAGTAAGACGAAACTCAACAGTTTTGCGACCAGCCTCAACATTTGCCTTAGCATAATGTCCTGCGGCAGCAGCATTAACACGGGAAGCACGACGGCTTCCTACGGTGACCTGAATTGCATTGCAACCATCGCTTTCACTGGTTTTAACCTGAGTGATGCGATTAGGCTCCATTTCAATTACTGTGACAGGGATTGATTCTCCCTGCTCCGTAAATATGCGGGTCATACCCACTTTACGGCCTAACAAACCTAAACTCATTTTAGTTTCCTCTGTCCACTGCTATTATATTATGTAGTTATTGACAGTGTACAAATATAGGTACAAATTTCGGTTGATCTGTACCAGTCTATAAAATTTATAAGCTGACAAAAGCTTATTTACATACTAAGTCTTTATCCAAAGGCTCTTTAAATATCCTGTAAGCATTCGCTTAACAAGAAACAAAAAAGTTATTCTCTAGCTCATCAAAATCCGGATTAATCGGTAGACGCATTCAAGAATGTGATAAAGAAAATTAAGAGGCGGTATTTTAATTCAATTTGATCTGAACATCAACACCTGCAGCCAGATCAAGCTTCATTAAAGCATCGACTGTCTTGTCAGTTGGTTTAACAATATCCATTAAACGCTTGTAGGTACGCAGTTCATACTGATCACGAGCATCTTTATTAACATGTGGCGAAGTCAGAATATTAAAGCGTTCTTTACGTGTTGGAAGAGGAATTGGTCCTTTCACAATCGCACCAGTACGCTTTGCAGTTTCTACGATTTCTTTTGCACTAATATCAATAAGGCGATAATCGAATGCTTTTAGGTGGATACGGATTGTTTGATCTTCTGTTGACATTATTTTTTGTCCTATTTTATTTACTTATTTTTGCTTTTCTCTTAATCAAGGGTCGGAGCCAAATGCTTAAAAAAAGCATTTGGCTCCGACCCCGAATTGTTCAGACAATTTATCTGAGAGTTCTTTATTCAATGACCTTGGCAACAACACCAGCACCAACGGTACGGCCACCTTCACGAATCGCAAAACGCAGACCTTCTTCCATTGCAATTGGC
>JAHXIV010000082.1 GCA_025655455.1 gamma proteobacterium symbiont of Taylorina sp. | reverse complement strand
GAAGTCTTTTTTTTGAAAAAATTATTGTGTGGTAACAACTATTTGATCATGAAAATGGCTTCAAATCAAGCTCTAAAGATCCTCCCTATGAGTATCAATTAGTTAATGGTATTTATGAAAAACCAAAAGTTTTTGGTTTGGATGACTCAATATATTCCAGCTGTTTTTCTGATCTGTCATTAGAACTTAATGATATTTTTAGGGACGTAAGCTTAGCTGACAGCTAAAACTTCAGCCAATTTTTATAAAATCTTTTCTGTCCATTGTCTGATGACTAAAATGAAGTGTATTGTTCGTTTTTTTCTCATAATTGCCCAGCTCAGAGAATTCCTGCTTTAGATGTTTTTTCATTGCAAAACTATTAGCTGTTTCATTCATTCTGATTGAATAAGGATTGTATGTATTATTCATTTAAAAAACCTCTTAGCTAAGTAAAATGATTCATCTTATATTCATGGTAAATTTTATCATCTTAGCATTATTCAGATTGTGATCTCCATCACTCAATAGAAATCTGACCTGAGTACTTTTCAATCATGGCAGGACATTAATAAGGACAATGATACGATTGTTGAAACCTGGCCAGATAATAAAAATTATCTGACTGCAGGTGTATCAAAAACTGCCTTTCGCTCAAAATTAAATATGGAATGGTCAATTATTGCTGGCTCTTAAACAAGTTAACTGGCTTTTTGATATTTATTTCCATGCTTACGGAACCATCCAAGCATATCAGCATCAAACCGCATCCATTCATAAGGGTAATTACTGACTTTCATGATAATGATTTATATCATAAAATAAGTCAATAACATCAGTTCGTTCGGGTATATACCCATATGTTATTGTTCATTCCAGCACTGCCAAGCGACTGGATTTTTTATTTTCAACAATCAGGATAAATATTTTACACGAATCATGAATAATTCTACCCTGTTTAAATTATTAAAAACGATATGGTTGTCACCACAGTTACGTAATATTTTATTACTATCATTCATTATTACACTATTATTCCCACTCTATCATACCCTTGTTACACAGCCTCAATATAATAACTTAATCATCCAATTTATTGAAGATGATGCCTCTCGTGTAGGCAAGCATTTAAGTCACCCCCTTATTAATTCTAATAAACAACTTCAAAGAGGGACTCTTCCCTCTGGTTTTGAACAAATGTTGAAAGAAGTAAAAAATGATTTTAGATTGGAAAAAGTTAAGCTATTTGGACAAACAGGTGAGGTTATTTATTCTACAAATGAAGAGGATATAGGTAAAATTAATAAACATGATTATTTCCACAATGTAGTAGCAACAGGTCAGGCTTATTCAAAACTTGTTCAAAAGAGTCATAGTACGGCAGAGGGAAGAATTGTTGATCGTGATGTTGTTGAAAGCTATTCACCAATAATGAATGGAGATAAATTTTTAGGGGCATTTGAGCTTTACTATGATATCACACAACGCAAACTTTCATTAGATAAATTACTTTCAAACTCCACATTACAAATGATTTTTATGGCACTAATACTAATAGTTGCATTGCTTATTGTACAAATACGTTCAGCAACGATAGTACGTAGTCGTGATGAAGCTTTGCAGGCCTTAGAGAAAAGTGAAAACAGATTTCGTCATATGACTTCCTCAGCACAAGATGCCATTATTGAAATGGATTGTATGGGACGGGTCGCTTTCTGGAACCAGGCAGCTGAACGTATATTCGGTATCAGCAGTGATGAGGCTATGGCACAGGATTTACACCGATTGATTGCTCCGCAACGCTTTCAGGTAGAATTTCGCAATCACTATGAAGCATTTCAAAAATCCGGGGTGGGTCGACTGATTGGTAATTCATCTGAAATTGTCGGTATTCGCAAAGATGGCAAGGAAATTCCAATTGAAGTTTCAATCGCTGCATTGGATTCAGAAGATGGTTTTCGGGCAATCGGAATCATCCGTGATATTAGTAAACGCAAAGAGGCTGAACGACAGTTAAAGCTGGGTTCAAGTATTATTGTTCATGCTCTGCAGGGTATTATTGTTACCGATGCAATAGCACGTATTCAATTGGTTAACCCCGCATTTTTAAAAATTACAGGATTTTCTCAAAAAGAAGTGCTTGGAAAAAATCCAAGTATATTAGCTTCAGGTCGACACGATAGTCAATTTTATAAACAGATGTGGCATCAGTTACATGAAACAGGCTTCTGGGAAGGAGAAATCTGGAACCGCAAGTTAGATGGAGGCATATACCCTGAATGGCTGAGTCTTAATGTCATCCGTGATTCTGAAAATAAAATTACCAATTATGTTGGTATGTTTTCTGATATTTCTACTTTGAAAGAGGCTGAAGAAGAATTAGAACGTCTTGCCTTTTATGATCCTCTCACAGGAATTTCAAATCGGATGTTGTTTCGTGAGCGTCTTAATCAGGCAATAAAAGAGGGCAAGCGGCAAACAACCATTAAACATGCCTTATTGTATCTTGATCTGGATTATTTTAAGCAGGTCAATGATACTCATGGACATGAAATTGGCGATTTGCTATTGCAGGAAGCGGCTGAACGGATGTCTGAGACTGTTCGTGAGGTGGATACGGTGGCACGAATTGGTGGCGATGAATTTTCCATTATACTAAGAGAGATTACAGATACAAAGATTTGTGAAAAAATTGCAGACAATATTATCAGCACATTGGCTAAACCTTTTTACCTGAAAGGAATAGAATGTAGAATTGGTACAAGTATCGGCATAGCAATCTATCCTGATAATGGGGTTTCAGTAGATGAACTGGTAAAGAGCTCTGACAATGCAATGTATATTGCTAAGAAAAATGGTAGAAATCGTTATCAATTTGCAGGTGATTAAAGATTACTTTATAGATGCCGTTATGATTTATTAGATTCTGATAACTACTGGAAAAGACAAATGACAAAACTGACCCTGAAAAAACGTTTTATATTATTAATTCTTTTTCTTTTTCTGATAATGGCTGTTGGCGGTGGTATTATTTTATCCGCGAATCAAAACACCAGCGCTTTGAATGATGATATTGCCAACAATAAAGTCCCCATCCTTAATATTGCCCATCGACTTAAATTATCTATTGTTCAGGTGCAGCAATGGCTGACTGATATTAGTGCCACCAGAGGACTGGATGGATTGAACGATGGGTTTGATGAGGCTGAGAATAATGCTCGCTTATTCAAAACTTTAATTGATCAGTTGATTGCACTGAATCCTGAAAATTCTTCTGAATATCAATCCATGCTGCCGGTATTTGATAATTATTATTCTGTTGGAAAAAAAATGGCAAAGGCCTATGTTAAAGACGGACCTGCAGGCGGCAATAAAACCATGGCTGAATTTGATAGTGCTGCTGAAAAAATGTCTACACACATTGATATTTTCCTTGAACAAACGATAAACAGCACGAATGAAATGACGCAGATTCAATCTGAATCAATTAATCAAAGCTTATATGCAATTATGATTATATTTTTCCTGGTGTTAAGCAGTATTGCTATTCTCTATTTTGGAATGTCAAAATCATTATCGTTTTTAGGTGTGATTTCAAAATCTTTAAGCGAAGTTGCAAAGGGTGATTTGACAGGGGATAGTCAACATTGGTGCAAGGAATATGATGAACTGGGCAATTTATGTGGCAGTTTAAATCTGATGAAAGACAGTTTAATTGAAATTGTTTCTAAGGTTAGAAATGTAACTGAAGAACTGTCTTCAGCAACCACAGATATGAGTCAACTTTCAGATAATAGTATGCAGCTGATGATAAGCCAGCAGTTAGAAGTGAATGATATTTCCAGTTCAATGCAAATTATGTCAGGTAATGCCAATCAGGTTTCTGATAAAGCCAATTCAGCATCTCGTTCTGCGCTGACCGCTGATGAAAATGCAAACACAGGTAAAATAGTTGTTAATAAGGCAGTTAATTCAATTAATGACTTGTCCGATAGTGTTTCAAAAGCTTCTGATGCAATACAACAATTAGCTGAAAATAGTGAAAATATTGGTGGTATCGTTGATGTAATTAAAGGCATTGCCGATCAAACTAATCTCCTGGCTTTAAATGCAGCTATTGAAGCTGCACGGGCTGGTGAACAGGGGAGAGGCTTTGCTGTTGTTGCTGATGAAGTGAGAACCCTGGCTGCACGTACTCAGGAATCGACACAGGAAATTCAGGAGATGATTGAGCAGTTACAAGCAGGAGCTCAAAATGCTAGCGGGGTTATGCAGCATGGCATAGAACAGACAGATAAAAGTGTGGGACAGGCCAATCAGGCTGTTACTGCTCTGGATGAAATTAATAATAATATTCAGATCATTACCAGTATGAATAAAGAAATTGCTCAGAAATCCAATAATCAAAGTCAGACTGCAAATGAAATGTCTGATCGAGTGACTAATATCAGTAATGTGTTTACTAAAACCACAGAAAATTCACAATTAACAGTGGAATCCAGTAAAAAAATAGAACGACTGGCAGAGAATCTTAAACAACATGTTAGTAATTTTCAGCTTTAGTGATTCATATCAGCAACCTCAAATTTATAGAATGATACTCACTATTGCTTTATCATAGACAGATAACAACAATACTTATAATTCTGAGGTTTAGTAATGCACTCTCATCTTTCTAAAACCATTGGTTTCTCCATACTATTGGCGCTGTTTACCTGGAGTGCAGTGATATCAGCATCATCAGTAATTACTCAGGCAGCACAACAAGTACCAATCGACTGGTTTCAATTAGGAATGGGGTTGTTTGGCGGTCTGGCTTTATTCCTGGCAGGTCTGGACATGCTCTCAGACGGCTTAAAAAAAGCAGCAGGGGAGACCCTGAAAATTTTACTCTCCAAGCTCACTACCAACCGCTTTATGGGGGCTGTTACCGGAGCTATTGTCACTGGTATCTTAAATTCATCTTCAGTGACTACTGTTCTGGTGGTCAGCTTTATTACTGCCGGCGTCATGAGTCTCAGTCAGTCTGTTGGTGTGATTATGGGTGCCAATATCGGTAGCACAGTCACCGCACAGCTGCTTGCTTTTAATTTATCTGCCTATGCCTTATTGCCAATAGCCATTGGTTTCTTTATGACCTTTATTGCCAAACGTGAAAAGATAAAATATTACGGTATGATGATAATGGGTCTGGGACTGGTCTTTTTTGGTATGGGCATGATGAGTGATGCAATGGGGCCATTGCGTAGTTATGAGCCTTTTATTGAATTTTTAAAATCTATGGAAAACCCTATTATTGGAGTATTTGCCGGTGCACTTTTTACCGGTCTGGTTCAGTCATCTGCAGCTACGGTGGGTATTGCCATTGCTATGGCCAGTGAAGGTCTGTTGAGCTTGCCAGCAGGTATAGCATTGGCAATGGGAGCCAATATTGGTACCTGTGTCACCGCCATGATGGCAGCTTTAGGCAAACCAGTGGAGGCTGTTCGTGCAGCAGTTGTTCATGTTTTATTCAATGTAATGGGGGTTTTATTATGGATTATGTTTATACCGCAACTGGCTGAATTTGCAGTGGAACTTTCACCCGCTGCAACAGATGGTTCTGAGGTGCCCAGACAAATTGCCAATGCGAATACTTTGTTTAATGTAATCAATACTGTCATTTTTATCAGCTTTACCGGATGGTTTGCAAAAGCAGCAATTCGTATTGCCCCCACACCAGCTAAGAAAAAGGGAGTAATTATTGAACCAAAATTTATAATTGAGGATGCGATTGATACACCTTCAATTGCTATTGAACAGGTTCGAATGGAACTGGGACATATGGGAGGGCTGGTGAATACTATGTTTCATTCCATCCAGCCTGCAGTGATGGATAAGGATCGCAAACAAATTGATAAGATTATTTCAATGGATAATAAAGTCAATATTTTGGAAGAATCTATCCTGCAATATCTTCACCAGTTGAAAAAAGAAGATTTAACCGATCAGGAAAGTGATGATCTGCATGCAGTGATGACGGCAACCATTAATCTGGAAGAACTGGCTGATGTGATTAAAAATGAAATCGCTGAACTTGCCATTCATTATATAGAAAATGGACGCCCCAATAGTGAAGTGACACGAGAATTATTTAATAATTACTATCAGGAAGTCTGTCACTCCGTCAGTGATGCAGTCAAAGCCATCAGTGAAAATGATCAGCAATTTGCAGAAAAAGTTATTAATCGAAAGGCTGATCTGAAAACATATCAGGAAAAAATCATGACCAGAAAATCAGATAATCTGGGTAAAGATGAAGACAATTATCTGCAAAGGGTGCGTATGGAAATGTCATTGATGGAGAAAATCTATCGGGTTTATACCCATGCAAAAAATGTTGCTAAAGTTGTGCTGCCTGAGACTATAAGTAAAAATGCTTAATTGATACATCTGTTTAACTTTTTATCAAAACTCTTTTATAGTGTAAAGTGTTTTGCATTCATTGTATTATCCTATTATCAAACATAAAAATATACCCCTGTCTTATTTGCAATGGTAAATATGTTTGCAAAGCGACAGTGGTATATTTTTATTTGCTGTCAACTTCTATTGGAGATGATATTCACCTCCATTTTCATTCCAGATAAAAATATTTTTTTTACCTTTGCTATTACCTGCTGCAGGAGGATTGCTTTCCAGTTCATGTAAAACACTTGCAACAGATTGTTTCTCAGATGCATTCAGATAAACCAGTGTTTCTGAATCAATATCATACTCCAGGCCGTCGGTCTTAGCTGAAACAGTCTTCATCTGTTCCTGAATGGCAGGATTCTGAATCGGGAATATCTCACCAGCACTTAATGTATCAACATCAATAGCATTGGCATTCAGAGAAAAAGAAGCTGCAGTTGCAATAATTAAAGTTGTTAAAGTTTTCATGATTATTATCCTTTTTGGTTTTAAGTGTTTTGAAGATATTTTTATCTTCCATGGCTAAGATAATACTCCAGGCTGTATTGCATCAGCCTTAAATAAACATTAAACATAATTAATAATCATTCTCATTTATCCACAACTGATATAAGGCTATAGATTTCAAATGGTAGCCTTATAAATTTATTTGACACTCAACTATCAAAAGATCATATAAGTGCCTATACTTATGCATGATAACAAAAAAACAAATCATTGCGTTATGAACAGTTTTAAATTGGGAATCGTTAGAAATTTGAAACTATTTAAATCACTTAGGAGAAGATAGGTATGAAAAAATTATTAATTATTGCTGCAATCACAGCTACTACAGTTTCTATGGCAGCCAGTGCATTTTGGGATGATGGAAATAGCAATACTAATTGGAATGGCCAGGGTTATAACAACTGGAACAATAATGCCTATGGTAATGGTTATGGCAACGGTTGGGGTGATGGTAGTATGGACAGTGATATGGATGGTGATATTGAAATTACTATTAAAACTCATGCTCGTGGAAGGGGGCGTGGTAATACTCGTGGTTCTGGCAATAGTAACTTTTCTGGCAGTGGTTACAATAATTGGGATAATCGTTTCCAGGGGGACGGGGATAACCGTTATGATAATAATCGTGGTTATGGTGGATATCGTGCTTATGCCCCACCACATCCAATGGCACCAAGTTCACAATTAAACACAAGAGTAAAAGCTGCACAGATGAAAGCTGCACAGATGAAAGCCGCTGAGGTGAGAGCCGCCCAAGTGAGAGCCGCACAAGTGAAAGCAGCGCAAATGAAAGCTGCTGAAATGAAAGCTGCTAAGGTAAGAGAAGCACTAAACAAATAATTAAATTTGATAAAACTTTAAGGGTGTCATTTTAAATGATGCCCTTTTTATTGGCTGGGAGGGAATTTTCCAACACCGTAAGAGGGAAGGTTTTTAATGTATCAGATTATCAGTTGGTATTGGTCGATGGAAAATTGAATCCAATTTTAAAGAATTAAAATGCGATATTAGTAGTCAAGTAGTCAGAAAAGTCAAACTAGAAATGCTCATGCGGTGACAAATCACTTACAATTTTGTATGATGTCAGCATCATTAATATAGATCTATGCTGATCGATTAAAAGCAGATCTTCAAAGATGATATAAAGTAAAAGGAAGGACTCGTTCATTGAAAGAAAAAAATAAACTGGTTGTGGCTATTTCTTCAAGAGCTTTGTTTGATTTGGAGGAAGGTCATAATATTTTTATTAATGATGGTATCGAAGCCTATTGTCAATATCAGATAGAACATGAAGATGAACTTTTAGAGCCTGGAGTGGCCTTTACTCTGGTTAAAAAACTACTCTCTCTTAATAATAGTGCTAATGAAAAAGTTGAAGTGATTTTACTGTCTAAAAATAGTGCAGATACCGGTCTGAGAATATTTAATTCAATTGAAAAACATAACTTACCGATAGTGCGGGCAGCTTTTACCAGCGGAGATTCTCTTTATCGTTATATTGAACCTTTTGATACGGATTTATTTTTGTCTGCAGAACCAACAGATGTCCGTGAAGCCCTGGATATGGGTTATGCGGCTGCGGCAATTTTGCCATCAGCCAGTCGCAGTCATGATGATGGCCCATTACGGATTGCCTTTGATGGTGATGCAGTTATTTTCTCTGATGAAGCGGAAAAAATTTATCGTGAAGGAGGTTTAGCGGCTTTTGATGCGGCTGAGCAATCTTCTGCTAATAAACCTTTACCCGGAGGGCCATTTAAGGAATTTCTCGCTTCTTTACACCGTTTACAAAAAGAATATTCTATTGATCAATCTCCTATCAGAACTGCATTGGTCACTGCTCGTGGTGCTCCGGCACATGAACGGGTAATACGGACTTTGCGTGCCTGGGATATTCGCATTGATGAGGCTATCTTTTTAGGTGGTAAATCAAAAGGAGAATTTTTAAAAGCCTTTGGGGCAGATATATTTTTCGATGATCAAAGTGGACATTGTGAATCTGCTGCTGAGCATGTACCATCAGCCCAGGTGCTGCACGGTGTGGCTAATCAATAGGAAATTTATGAAAAGTACTTTTCTTGCCTGGGTTTTCAGAATGCCATTGATTAAGCGCTGGTCTTTGATGTTTTGCCACAAGCCTGAAAATATTGCTGAACATTCTCATCAGGTTGCAGTGGTTGCGCATCTGCTGGCTTTGATATTTAATAAAAAATTTGCTTTGCAGGAAAATAAACCTCTATTGAGTCCGGAACGGGCTGCCACGATTGCTCTTTATCATGATCAAATTGAAATTTATACAGGGGATACCGTTACTCCGATTAAATATCATCATGAACAATTAACTGCGGAGTTTAAAAAACTGGAGTGTATGGCAGAAAAACTCTGTCTGGATACATTGCCGGATGAATTTAAAGATGACTTTTCTAATATTTTGGTGTCACAAAATATTGAACCTGAATATGTAAGGATTGTGAAATCAGCAGATATATTATGTGCATATATTAAAACATTAGATGAATTGAAACATCATAATTATGAATTTGAACATGTGAAGATAAATTTAGAAAAAAAATTGGAAGAGCTTAAACAATATCCTGAAGTGGAATATTTTATAGAGACCTTTATTGATTCCTGTATTATCTCATTGGATAAACTCACTAGTCAGAATGAGTGAAACGATAAATAACCGGGATCAGGATCAAACTTACCAACATTGAAAAACTTAATCCCCAGACTATCACCACTGCCAGTGGCTGCAGCATTTCAGCGCCTTCTCCTAAACCTATGGACAGGGGAAGCATGCCGACAACGGTGGTGATGCTTGTCATCAGAATAGGTCGAAATCTCAGGCGGGCGGCATGTGCAATGGCATTGTCTAATGTAAGCTGTTTTTTTCGTTCAATTTCAATCTGTTCCACCAGTACGATGGCATTATTAACAACAATACCGGAAAGCATAATTAACCCCAGCCAGACCGGCATGGATAAGGGCAGATCTCGACTATAAAGACCGGCAGCAACACCTATGATCATAAATGGAATGCCTAATAAAATCACCAGAGGATTTTTTAATGACTCATATTGTACAGACATGACTACAAAAACCAGGAAAATGGCCAGTGAAAATAAAATTAAACTGGTTTTCTGACCTTCTTTAATCGCCTCATTACTGCTGCCATCATATAACATGTAACCTTCAGGCAGGCTAAAGTCTCTGAGCTGTTGTTCAATCTGGCTCATAACCTGCAATTGATCATCATCATTAACCAGACTGGCAGTGATTTCAACAATACGTTGTTGATTATCTCTTTTGATAACAGATGGGGAGGCAGAAAATTCTATTTGCGCCACCTCATGAAGGTAAATGGCCTGGCCTTTGTGAAATTTAATTAATAGATGTTTTAAATCAGTATTAGATAATATTGCGGATCGAGGAAGTCGTACACGGATATTATAGTCCCGATCCCCTTCAATATAATCAGAAACGATGACACCCTCTAAGGCTACTTTAAGAGCATTACCAATATCACTGCTTTTAATACCCAGATCAGCTGCACGATTACGCAGAATTTTTAGTTTAAGTTCCTTATGGCTTTCTTCATAGGTTTGTTCAAGATTGCGAATACCATCAATGGATTCCAGTTTTTTTACCAGTTGATGACCAATATTATTTAAACGGTTCAGATTTTCACCCTGCACCCGAATACTGATTTTTTCATCACTTTTACCTAATCGAACGCCTCGTACACCACGCACAGAAAGGCGGGTTTTAATGCCAATGAGATTCAGTTCATTAATCCTGGGTTTGATCTGTGTTATCCATTGCTGTGCACCTGTTTCTCTCTGATCAACAGGCACTAATTGAATTTTTATCGAACTATAGTGACTGCTTTCTCTTTGTGAACGTCCAAAAATGCTGCCGCCAATAGTACTGAAAGCAGTGAGTACATTTTTATCTGCCAGCAGCACTTCCTCTATCTTTCTAACCACCTTATTCATTTCACTTAACTTCATTCCCGGTTCGCCGGAAATGCGCAGATAAATACGCCCTTCATCAATCTGAGGCAAAAAAATCTGTTTTTTACCACTCAGGTACTGCACACTAAAAAATAATGCGAATAATAGAATAACCACCGGTATCCAGCCATGATGAATAAGAAATCGAATCAGCTTCTCATAGCTATTGCTGATTGCATTGAAAAAACGGTTGGATTTTTTAGCTGATTGTGTTTTAAGACGTGCTGCAAGACTGGGTACTACGGTAAGAGATACCAGCATTGAAGCCAGAATCGCAGCAGAGATAGTGATAATTAATTCTTTAAATAATAAACCTGCTAAACCACCCATAAACAGAAAGGGGAGTACTGCTGCAAGATTGGTACTGGTAGATGCAACAATTGCACTATTGACCTCATTAGCGGCATTTAAAGCGGATGTCTGATTTGATTGCCCGGTAGATGGAATATTATTAATCTGGTGCCTGGAAATATTTTCCAGCATAACAATGGTACTATCGACTAACATTCCAATACCTAAAGCCAGCCCGCCCAGTGTCATAATATTTAAAGTCAGCCCGGTGATATTCATAATAATAAAGGTAATAATAATGGCCAGAGGAATAGCGGAACCGATAATCAGTGTGCGGCGTATATCACCGAGAAATAAGTATACGACTAACATAGCAAGTAATGCACCTGATAATGCTGCCCGGGATGCATTATTTAAAGCATGTTTAATAAAAACAGCCTGATCATCCACTGCAGTAATCTGAATATCCTCAGGGATTAAATTTTGTTGCTTTAAATCCTGAATCTGCTGATGAATGGCTTCTACTACGGCAACAGTATTTGCACCGGGCTGCTTTTGAATAGAAAGTTTGATGCCCTCCATTCCATTAAGACGAATACCCACGCGACTTTCTTCATGGGTATCGATAATAGCGGCGACTTCATTGAGTTTGACAATATTATCAATTTTCAGTGATTGTTCTTTAACCAGAGGAAGTTGTGCTAATTCATCTAGAGAAGCAAATCGAGCTTCGGTGCGCGCGCTTAATTCATCAAAAGCTGTGTAAATTCTACCTGCGGCAATATCCTGATTTTCTTCTTTGATCAGATTAATAATTTGTTGAAAACTTAACTGGTGAAAAGCCAGACGCTGCTGATCAAGAATGACCTGAATTTCACGTACCAGGCCACCACCGATTTCTGTTGATGCCACTCCGGGTAAATTGATAAACCATTTGCTTAATTGATAATCAGCATAACTGCGAAGCTCAACCGGTGATCTCTGATTGGAAGTGATAATAAACTCAATGACAGGAATTTGTGAAGGATCACGTTTATAGATTGTCGGGGGATCAATGCTATCCGGTAAAAAGCGTTTGGCTCTATCTAAGCGATTACTGGCATCACGTAAGGCTGTATCAATATCAGTACCATAGGGAAAGCTTAAATCAATAGAACTGCGACTCTCAGTGGTTCTTGATTGTATCGATATGGCATCTTCGGTAATGGCCAGCTGCTCTTCAAGTTGACGGGTGACTTTATCTTCCATGATGACTGCAGGCACACCACTGTCAACGACTCTCACTCTAACATCCGGGTAGATAATATCAGGCAATAAATTAATGCCCAGATTTTGCAGCATAAACAAGCCCAGTACCAGCAAGGCCAAAGCAATCATATTGACACCAACGGGGTGTCTGATCGACCATGCAGCAATATTGTAGGATTTATTGTGATGAGGGGATTGAGACTGTTTTGACATGCTTATAATTTAATCACTATATTCTATTATCTTCACTTTATTGCCCGAGCTGAGACCAAACAAGCCTTTTTTTATTACTCTGTCACCTGTTTTTAATCCTTCCAGGATTTCCATGTATCGAGGATATTTCTGTCCGGTAGTGATAGCGGTCAAATTAATTGTGTTTTCACTATCAAGAGTAAATACATAAGCACCATGTTGATTGTAGCGAATTGCGGATAATGGGATCACTAAAACCTGATGCTTTGCTGTAGAGAGTTTTATTCTGGCTAACTGACCGGGGCGGGCACCGGGTGGAACAGGATTTATTTTGACTTCAATAATTCCTTTTCTAGTGATAGAATCAACATTAGGATGTATTCGTAAGATATTGCCTAACCACGTTTTATTTCCTAGTGCATCAATTACAAATGAGATTTCATCTCCTGCCTTTATTTTGTTCAGGGAGAGTTCGGATAAGGGAATTTTTACATTTAAACTCGAAGTATCTATGAGGCTCATAAAATGTGTATATAAGGGGAGGACATCGCCCGGCTCTACCAGACGTTCACTGATAATGCCTGACCAGGGAGCCTTGATTTGAGTATAAGTCAGTCGTTTTTTTTGTAAATTGTACTCGGACTGATCCAGAGCGACCCTGGTTTTTGCGCGGGTTAATAACTCTTTTGAGGTCAGATTTAATGGTGCCAGTTTTTTCAGACGCTGATAATCAATTTTTGTTTGTTTTAATGTGGCTGTTGTTTTATCATATTCTGCCCTGATGATGGTGTCATCTAATTGAGCCAGAAGCTGACCGGATTCCACTCTGTCACCTTCGTGAAAGGGCAATGATTTTAATAATCCCTGTGCCTGATTATAAAAATGAATAGTGCGATTAGCCTTCAGAGTGCCGGTGACAATAATCTGATGGTTAAGTAGTTGAACTTCAGCCTGTGCAATTTCCACAACAGGTAACGGTCGGGCTGCACGTTTTTTCTTCTGAGGTTCCTCTTTACAGCCCATTAAAAACAGTATAAATATTGTCAGTGAGAGCTTGAAAATGGACTGAAAATAAGATTTATTTTTTAAAAACATATTAAATTTTTGTATAGTTCAGCTTAAAATTGAGTAAAATGCTTGGTTTTTGGCGTAAATTTAAAAGTAGCAAACAATGTCTATTCGCACACATTATACCGATGCACCGCATAAAGATCGTCATGATCTATCAAATATTAAACGCATTGTACCATTTTTATGGGCATATAAAGGACGAGTTTCAATTGCATTGTCTTTTTTGATACTGGCAAAAATTGCGACGGTGGCTGTGCCGTTGGTGCTTAAAGAAATTGTTGATCTGATGAATAAGGAAACATTGGTACTGATGATGCCGATAACTTTACTATTAGGCTATGGTGTCTTACGTTTATTGAATGTGTTATTCAGTGAGTTGAGGGATACCATTTTTGCCCGGGTTCGTTATCAGACTATGCGGGATCTGTCGCGAAAAGTATTATCACATCTTTATTCATTATCCTTACAATTTCATCTGGAACGTCGTACTGGAGGAATTTCACGTGATTTAGAAAGGGGAACACGAGCGGTTTCATCGATTATGAATTTTCTGGTTTTTAATATAATCCCCACTCTGGCTGAATTTGTTCTGGTGGCATTTTTACTATTGGGTGATTATAGTGTTGAATTTACCTTTGTTACTTTTACGACAGTGTTAGTTTATGTCGGATTTACCTTGTCTGTTACTAATTGGCGTATGCATGTGCGTCATCAGATGAATCGTCTGGACTCCAGTGCCAATGCTATGGCTGTTGATGGCTTGATTAATTATGAAACGGTTAAATATTTCAATAATGATCATTATGAAATCAATCGTTATGACAATACTTTATATGAATGGGAGGAGGCGGCTGTAAAAAGTCAGACCTCGATGTCTTTATTAAATTTAGGACAGGGAAGCATTATTGCCGTTGGTGTCACTATGATGATGTTTTATGCGACACAGGGTGTTGTTGATGGTGAAATGAGTATAGGTGATCTGGTGCTGGTTAATGCCTTGATGCTGCAATTATTCATTCCGCTTAATTTTCTTGGCATTATTTATCGTTCTATGATGCACTCACTGGCAGATATTGATTTGATGTTTGTTTTACTGGATAAAAAGAGTGCTGTGACTGATACAGAAAATGCACAGGATTTACAAATTAGTCAGGGGGTTGTACGTTTTGAAAATGTAGATTTCTCTTATCAACCTGAGCGACAAATTCTGAAAAATGTGACTTTTGAAATACCGGCAGGAAAAAAACTGGCTGTGGTTGGACCATCCGGAGCCGGTAAATCAACTTTATCCCGATTGCTTTTTCGTTTTTATGATGTAGACAATGGAAGGGTGACCATTGATGGACAATCTATTAATAATGTGACGCAGAAAAGCTTGAGGAATATGGTTGGAATCGTGCCCCAGGATACAGTTTTATTTAATGAAAGTATTTATCACAACATTATCTATGCCAGACCGGATGCGACTAAGGAAGAAGTTTATCAGGCAGCAAGATTAGCCAATATCCATGATTTTATTCAACAACTTCCAGATGCTTACGATACAGTAGTTGGTGAACGGGGACTGAAATTGTCAGGTGGAGAGAAGCAGCGGGTTGCTATTGCCCGGGTGATATTAAAAAATCCTAAAATTCTGGTTTTTGACGAGGCAACCTCTTCACTGGATTCTCATTCTGAACAAATCATTCTTTCCTCATTGGCTGACGTTGCACAACAGCGAACGACTCTGGTTATTGCCCATCGATTGTCAACCATAGCTGATGCTGATATTATTCTGGTGCTGGATCAGGGGCAGATTAAAGAACAGGGTACACATCAGGAACTATTGACAGCGAAGGGGCTTTATAGTCGTTTATGGCGTATTCAGTTGCAGGAAAAAAATAGTAAAAATGACAGTTCAAAGTAAAAAAATATTATTAGCTGTGATTGAACAGGGTGGATATCCGGATTTTAGCTATTTGTATGAAGAAGCCAGTTATCAGGTTGTGACGGTAAAATCTCCGCGTAAGGCAATCAGTTTTTTAAAAAAAAATGCTGTTGACGTATTAGTTGCAGAGTTTAATTTTCAGACAGACTTTCGTGATCGAACCAGCTCGCTGGAATCCATTATGGCCAGTACTCAACACCAACAGGCAATTAAAGTGATTATTTTTATCGACCAAACCAATTCAGAACGTTTTAAACGTGTCAGCTCTCGTTTTGAGATTCATCAAACCTTATCATTTCCCATTGATGAAACTCAATTACGTCATGCCGTCAATTAATAGTATTAGCAGAAGGAAAGAGTATGAGTGAAGTAAAAATATATAGTACCGCTACCTGTCCTATGTGTACACGAGCTAAGGGGCTAATGGAAAAGTGGAATATTAATTTTGTTGACGTTCGCGTTGATATGGATAGGGCAGGTCTGATTGAAATGAGCAAAGTCACTGACGGCGCAAGGACTGTTCCTCAAATAACAGTGAATGGAAAATGGATTGGTAGTCTGGCAGAATTGACAGAATTGCATATGGATGGAGAACTGGATCATTTAATGGAATCCTGATTTCTCCAGACTGTTGAAATTAAGCTGCTGGTTTTTTCATGACTGGAGGCTTATTTTGCGGCGGTGTCTTTCCCAGACCCTGTACGATTCTTTGGCTCTCTGCTGCCTCAACTGCTTTTAGGAATTCATCACGATTCATCATCGATGAAGCTGCATCACGAAACCGTTCACCTTCATTTTCACCGCTCAAATAAGCCATGTGAAACCAGATATAAGCATTAAAATAATCTTTTTTAGTGCCCAGGCCGTAAAGATACATACTGCCTAATTTACCATAAGCACGTTGATCTTTTTTCTGAACTGCACGGTAAAATTCATTAAATGCCGTATCCCGATCACCTTGCTGATTAGCCTCAATAGCAGCTTCAAAATCTGCCACAACCGGGTTCACAAGAGATAAAAAAAGTAAACTGAAAAATATCGTTATAGTAATTTTATGCAAAATAATTGTCCTTTTAGATGAAAGTTTTAAATCAATGCTAATAGCTGTTCATATTAGGGTTATTACCAATTGATATGACTACTAATATCATGGATAATTGCAACATAATTATAAAAATTTATCGATTGGTTTGTGCTATTGCTTAGCGAAAGTCATTTTAAATCAATTTACTACAAAAAATTTAATAAACAAAAGAAAGTAGTTTTCTATTGTTTATGCTAGAGGAGGTATATTATGGTAACTTTTGAAGAAATAAGCCAGCATAATCATAAAATTCTGGAACGCATTAATATTATTAGTTATATGATTAAAGATCGTACTATCTGTGATAGTGATGTTACCTGTGATCTGTTTTTTGATTTGATGGACAGGATCAAGAGCCAGATGGATATTGAAGAACGTGAGTTATATAAGGATATGCTGACTCATAGTGATCATGCCATTAAAACAACGGCCGATAATTTCTTATCCGGAGCTGCTGAAATCAGACGTGTTTATAAACATTATATGAAGCGCTGGTGTCATAATAAAAATTTACGTATTAAAAATCATGATAATTTTGTTCAGGAAACTGATGATTTTCTTGACCTGATACAACTTCGTATTATTGACAAAACCGAGAAGTTTTATCCCGTTGTGCGTAGTGTTTATGGCGAAAAAATGGCAGCCTAAAAAGATTGCTTGTAAGGGAAGGGCTCGGAGTCACACTGCACAGAATATTGTGCAGTTTTGACTCCGAGCCTTTTTTTTCTATGTGTTTTAGGTACTAGGCTCCAATAGAGTTGATATCAGTTTGATTCCCACCGCAATTACTGCAAAATCAGATTCATCCGGTTTTTGTTTTTTATTATAATAAACATCAATAGTCGCTAAAACCTTAGCTTTACTGGAGAGTACCGGTTCTGACCAGCAGGATTGATAGTCTGTATTTTCTATAATATGCTCAAGATTTTTAAAACCCTTATATTTTTTCATATCAGAAATAATAATTCTTTTACAACTGACCGCTGCAATTCCACAGGAGCCTGTAGCAGACTCAACTTTTTTCCCGTCTAAAGCACTAATCAGCTCTTTGTTAACACTGGGAGCTGCTCCGGATAATAAACACATAGATTCCTTATCAAACAGCATAATCGCACAATTGATATCCTGAATAATGTGTTCAATGTCTAATACCAGTGTTTCCAGGATTTTTTTCTGATCAGTTTTATCAGAAATCATTTGTAGTATATTGCAGCGTAATTGTAATAACATTTTTTCCTGCCGAGACTGACTAATATCCTGCGCAAAGCCCTCAACTTCATCCATCTGATATTTATTTAAATTATTTTTAATTGTTTCAGTAATTAATAAATATTGTAAACGACCATTTTTATTAATAATGTCTATTTCAAAGGTATTTTTCTTCTGATCAAGAAAAGTCTGTTTATTTTTAGTTTGAAAAAGTATTGCATGGCTTTTTGAACTTAAATAGTGAAGAGCATTAGATAGAAATTCAGTATCATTGTAACCCAGAACCTGCTTGACTGAGGGAGATACAAATGAAAAATGCTCTTTGTCCCGGGTATAAAAGAAATAATTACTATTAATCGTATTAATTAAATTTTTATATTTGACTCTGTCAAGATCAATAATTCTTGTTTGTTTTAATAATTGCTGTGCCTGGTGTTTTATTTGGGAGCTTAGTTGTCTGGTAATATTAAAAAAGGTAATAATTAAAAGCAGCTCAATCAAACAATAGGCGATAACAGCATAAATAAATGAATATAGTTGACTTCTTCGATAAGAGAGCATTTCATTTGAGATGTCTTTGGCAATAAAAATTGAACCAACATCCTGGCGTGAGGCCTCTTTTTCTCCCAGGTAATCACGTAAAGGGTAAAATTTATAAGAATAAATCTTTGCTCCAAATGCTATTACTTTAGTTTCTGAATTGTCTTGGATAGTCTGATTTGAGTCGGAATTCTTAAATATATACTCTAATAGTGTTTTTTGTGTGGGACTTGAACTGGATTCTAATATGCAATTACAATTTATCACAGTTTTTTGCTTATAAAAAACTGTGATAAATTCATCCCAGACTGTTTGTTTGACATGCTCGTTATTTAATAGAATGCCGATTTCTATTTGATTATAGTTATTAATTGTTTGAAATAATTGTTTATAAGATACCCCTATTTCAAGTGCACCGGTATAAACCTTTTTTTTCATTTGTTGATCCCAGGAAAAGACGGGGACAACACTTCTGATAGCAGAGACGATTCTACCAGTTTCAAAGCCTGTTCTTGGTGTATGTTCCTTATTGGTATCAACAACAATAAAACGTAAGGTATCCATCTTATCACCAAACTTTTTAGGTTTATGGACACGTAAAAAAGACAGTGAACCAGGACCAAGATGAAATTGAAATAAGCCTCCATCAATATTTTTAGTGCTATCCTGCCAGGAGTTGATGACTTGCTGATAGAGTTTTTTCCTGATTTCTGCAGTTTTTTCCCCTCCGCTATTGCCGCCTTCTTTTTCTAATAATTTCTTTCCATGTAAAAAAAGATCCTGAATTTCTTTATCATTGGAAAAAATTCTGGCCTGCATGGAGAGACCATTATAGGTAGATTCTAATATTGTGTTATAGGTAGCAAAGTAATTTTGATGTTTTATATCCAGATTAGTATAGAAGTTATTTTTTGAATAATAATAATTTCTGATAGAAAATATGCTGATGATAAAAGCAATGACAAGACTAAGAATAATAAAAATATTTTTACTTTTATGCATTTTAAATTGTTTTTAAATGTCAGTTAAATTGTATCAATATAAGCTTATTTAGTGTATCTTAATACAATATGAGCAATATGACTAACAAACATAAACTATCAGGTGCCTAATGGGACAAAAAACAGAATTCACTGCAGAAGAGTGGGATTTATTAGATGATCTGTCTATAGAAGATAATGAACTTGATTCTTCAATTTTGATTAAAGTAGATAAAAAATTTGAGAGCTCAGGTAATATTACTTTAGAAGTATCTCAGGATTCTGCAGAGATGCTCGAAGAGCCTGCTGAACTGATAGAAGCACTCTCTGCTGAAAAAAATATAAGTGCAGAGAAACAGCAGAAAAAAAAGATAATTATCAGCAGAAGAAGTTCTGGAAAACCCATGTCAGCTCAGGAAGAGGATGCTTTTAAAAAACAAATACAGGATTTGTTTGATTTATTAGAGCTGGAAAAAGAGGACAAAAACCACGGTATTCGTGTTTATCAGACAGATTCATCACCTTCAATGCCCTGGCGCTTTCATTAGTGCTTTTTAGTAATATACAAAATTACAGATGAAAAAAATACTCATCGTTGATGATTCTAAATATATCTCAGATATTTTGACAGCAAATATCGGTGATTCCATTCAATGTGATGTAACTATTTGCTATACCTTTGAAGAGACCAGACAAATACTGGAATCACAGGCTGATTCTGAATCTGAGTATTTTGCCGCAGTGCTTGATCTCAACTTACCGGATGCACCGAATGGTGAAGTGGTTGATTTTGTACTAAAAAAAGGTATACCATCAATTGTTTTGACGGGTAATCTGAGTGAAAAAGTGAGAGATAATATTTTATCTCGTCCTATTGTTGATTATGTTATCAAAAACGATATGAGTGAGATTTATCATGTCCTGTCACTAATTCATCGTCTTGACAAAAACCCTGCTGTAAAAATTCTTGTCGTTGATGATTCGTCAGCATTCAGACAATATACTGCCAGTCTGTTAAAAGTTCATGGCTATCAGGTTTTAGAAGCTGTTGACGGCTTAGATGCATTGAAGATACTTGATGAACATAAGCATAAACATAAGCATAAAATCATGATGGTATTGACTGATTATACTATGCCGAATATGGATGGTATGGAATTAACCCGGGCAATTCGAAAAACTCATAGTCGTTCTGAACTCTGTATTATTGCTATTTCTTCCTATACAAAGCCTGAATTATCGGCACAATTTCTAAAAAGTGGTGCCAATGACACTATTTCCAAACCATTTTTTGTGGAAGAATTCTACAGTCGCATTAATAATCATATTGAAATGCTTGAACATATTGCCCTAATTGAAGATATGGCTGTTAGAGATCAGTTGACAGGTCTGCACAATCGCCGTTATCTATTTGATTTAGGTAATAAGCTTTTTATGGATGCAAAAAAACAACAATTTCCCTTAGCAGTTGCGATACTGGATATCGATTTTTTTAAAAAAGTGAATGATGATCATAGTCATAAAGTTGGTGATCTTGCTCTTAAAGCAATTTCAGAGCAATTAAGACTGAGTTCCCGCAAAAAAGATATTATTATTCGCTTTGGCGGCGAAGAATTTTGCCTGCTTGTTGTCGGTAGAGATAATTATCATATTTTCTTTGAAACTCTGCGCACAGCTGTTGAATCAATGGAACTTTCTCTGCCTGAACCGGAGGGAGGAATATTAAAAATGACAGTCAGTATTGGGTTTACAACTGATCTGGAAGAGACAATTGATAAATCTTTGTTAAAAGCAGATATCGCACTTTATCAGGGAAAAGAGAATGGTAGAAATCAGGTAGTCGATAGTCATGATGTTAATTCAGATAGAGCTGAATCAGATCTGTTACGTACAGATCAACGTGACAACTGACTATACTAAGCAGTTGGCGATAAATGACGATTTTTCTGGTATCCAGAATTTTCATTAGGTATAATGCGCGTTCTCTGTCGGTTCTCTCGCAATGATAGATCGTGAACCCAGCCAGATCCGGAAGGAAGCAACTGCAGCGTTCGACTCATGTGCCGGGATGTGGCTGACAGAGTCTACCAATCTCTTATCTTATCAAATATAAAATTTATGAAATATCAGGTTCTGGCTCGTAAATATCGTCCGAAGATCTTCTCTACTATGGTGGGTCAGGAACATGTTTTGAAAGCATTGGAAAATGCTCTTGGGTCACAACGTCTACATCATGCTTATTTATTTACCGGAACACGTGGTGTTGGAAAAACAACAGTCGCCAGAGTTCTGGCTAAGGCACTGAATTGTGAGCAGGGAATAACAGCCAGTCCTTGTGGTCAATGCGCAGCCTGCAAGGAAATTGATCAGGGGCGTTTTATTGATTTGATTGAAGTGGATGCGGCTTCACGCACCAAGGTAGAAGATACCCGTGATCTTTTAGATAATGTTCAGTACGCACCTTCACGCGGCCGTTTTAAAATTTATCTGATTGATGAAGTCCATATGTTATCAGGACATAGTTTTAATGCCTTACTAAAAACATTGGAAGAGCCGCCACCACATGTTAAATTCCTTTTGGCGACAACCGATCCGCAAAAATTACCCGCCACTATATTATCAAGGTGTCTGCAATTTAATCTTAAAAGTTTAACCATTGAGCAGATTGAATTGCAATTAGGAAGGGTTCTTAATGAAGAAAATATTACTTTTGATCATAATATCCTAAAACCTCTGGCAATTGCTGCTGATGGATCTATGCGAGATGGTTTGAGTTTACTCGATCAGTCAATAGCTTATTGTGATGGCAAACCTAATTTGACTGATATAGAGACTATGTTAGGCAGTGTTCAAAAAGGACGAATTTTTGAACTATTGACCGCACTTGCCAATGAAGATGGTCGTGCATTGATTGAACAGAGTCGAATCTTGGTTGAACAGGGTATTGATGTCAATACCGTTTTGGCTGAATTGATTACAATGCTGCAGCGTATCGCTTTATGCCAGCAAGTTCCTGATGCTATTGATGATAGTCTGGGTGATAAAAATATACTGGAAAAAATAGCACAGGCCATTTCTGCAGAAGATATTCAATTATATTACCAGATAGCTTTAAATGGTCGTAAAGATTTACCTTATTCACCTCAGCCCCGAGGTGGTTTTGAGATGATTTTATTACGTATGCTGGCTTTTAAACCAGCATCAGTAAAGCCTAAAATTGCTGCTTCACCTTTAGAAGAAGTACAAGCTGAACCTGAAAATAGTCCTCAGGAAAATAGTAAAAACCTTCTTTCCAATAAAAATCAAAGTCGTGATTCAATGCCTCAGGATTTTGATTTGCCACCTGTTGAGTCCTATTCACAGGAAGATTTTGATGAACCCTCTGAATTACTTCTACAACATCAGACAGATCAGGATCCTCTTTTATATACACATGAGAAGGGGATTGATACTGACTTAAAAAAAAATTCTTCAATAGAAGAAACACCTGAGAAGCAATATAAATCAGCAACAGCTTCTTATGCAATGCCGATTTGTGACAAGAATTCAGATGAATTAGCACCTTATTGGTCTGATTTAATTGAACGTTCTCAGCTTGACGGGCTGGCTCAACAACTGGCGAAACATTGTGCTCTTATTAGTCAATCAGAACAGGATAATAGACAGACTTTTGAATTATTATTAGAATCAGTGCATAAACATTTACTCAATGATAAAATGAAAAATCGTCTTCAGGAAGCGATACAAAAATCATTGGGTTCACCGGTTAAAATAGAAATTAAAGAGTGTCAGTTGAAGGTAGAGGAGCAGTTACAAACGCCCAGACGGCGTGAAATTCAGGAAGCTGAAATTCTACAACAAGAGGCGGTGAAATCAATTCTTTCCGATCCAAATATCGATCTATTATTGAGCTCATTTTCAGCCATAGTCCATGAAGAAACAATCAAACCATTGGATCAACAACATACAATCCATTAATTTATTTGCAATTAAAACATAAGGAATTTATATGAAAGGTGGTTTAGGCGGCTTAATGAAACAAGCCCAAAAAATGCAGGAAGATATGCAGAAAGCTCAGTCTGAAATTGCCAATATGGAAGTTACGGGTCAATCAGGTGGTGGTATGATTTCTGTGGTCATGACTGGCCGTCATGATCTGCGTCGTGTTAGTATTGATGACAGTGTTATGGATGACAAGGAAATGCTGGAAGATCTGCTTGCGGCAGCAGTGAATGATGCGGTACGTCAGATTGAACAAAAATCCAAGGGAAAAATGTCTGGTATGGCTGATGGTCTAAACTTGCCTCCAGGTTTTAAACTACCATTTTAATGGCTCATTCACCACTGATAAAGCAATTAATCGATAGCTTCACATGTCTTCCCGGTGTGGGAAATAAATCTGCACAGCGCATGGCTTACTACCTTCTTGAACGAGATAGAAACGGGGCTAGACAAATTTCCCATGCATTAACTCAGGCAATGGAAAAAGTTGGGCATTGCAGCAGTTGCCGGATATTAACTGAATACGAACTCTGTGATATCTGCCAGTCATTAAAACGTGACAGGCAAGTCTTATGTGTTGTAGAAACTCCATCCGATGTTTATGCGATTGAACAATCAGGTTCTTATCGCGGGACTTATTTTGTTTTGATGGGACATTTATCTCCTCTTGATGGTATAGGTCCACAACAGCTGCATCTTGATATTTTAAAATCAAGGATTAAAAATGAAGCCATTAAAGAACTTATCTTGGCAACCAATGCCACGGTTGAAGGTGAAGCAACAGCCCATTATATCGTAGAAATGTTAAAACCCTATGCAACGACTATTACTCGTATCGCACATGGCGTACCAATCGGTGGTGAACTGGAATACATTGATGGTTCTACTCTGGGACACGCATTCAATGGACGTCAGAAATTTAGTTAGAGTTGGAAATTTATTTATTACTCTATCCCAGGATCTCCCGAGCTAACCCTTACCAGATAGGGGACTTGCACCTTCGATTTCTTACCGATTTAGCTCGGCGCACAGGATGATATATTCCCAAAGTCAACATCTTTTAAAAATGCTTTCTTTCCTCAATAATATTAATTGAAAAAAATACTTATTTTTTCTATACTTCAATCATGAGATTAACTAAAAAATATCAGGATATTATTAATTCTAAAGCCAGGGAGTTTTTTGGTCATGATGTACATGTCTATCTTTTTGGATCTCGGGTAGATGATAGCAAACGTGGTGGAGATATTGATTTATTTATTGACACCAGTCTAAAAGAAAGTGATAAGCTTTTTGAGAAAAAAATTAACTATATCATCAGTCTTAAAAATTTATTGGGAGAACAAAAGTTTGATATTGTTCTCCCATCCAAAAGCAATCAAACATTTATAGATATGATTAAAGAAGAAGCTATCCATTTATGAAACATTTACAATTTCAATTACTTAGGAAAGAACTTGCTTTAATGACCCAAGCTGAAGATGTTTTAGGCTATTCTTATAACAAATGTATAAAAATTGGAAAAGTTGATAATTATGATCCTGATCAATTAGAAATATTTGAGTCATTAACCAGTCGATTTGCAAGATTAAGTGATATTATTACTCAGAAAATTTTCCGATTAATTGATAAAATTGACCTGGATGATGATGGCAGTGTTCGAGATCGAATTAACAGAGCCGAAAAAAAAGGGCTTATAGACAATGCTGAAACTTTTATTTTCATTAGGGAATTAAGAAACCGAATTGCCCATGAATATATTCCTGAAGCAATACAGCTTATTTTTCATCAAGTTCTTGAAAATGTCCCTACCCTTTTTAAAACAGTAGAAAAAATAAATCTCTATAGCCAAAAATATCACCCACTTTAAATTTTTATATCTGACCCTCCACTGAAAAACCAACCAAATCACAACTAATTTATAGTTGAAATTAAATCAGGATGTCCCTTTATAATTCTTTATTTTTGTCCCATAATAACTTTGTCCCCTTTGATTTCATATATTTCCACAACTGATGTCCTTTGGATTCCGACAATCAACGGCAACAAGAGGGCTTTTGCAAGCGTTTTGATCATACAAATGAGCAGCTAGCCTATGATAACATAAATAGCATAAAACAGATTAATTTATGCAATGGCAAACAGACCAACAAAGGTTGTGGCAAAAGAGGCATTAGAGGCTTCAAATGTTTTACCTAACAGCTGGTATGTTTTTTCTGCAGAATCAAATGAGCCGAGAGACAGGAATTCTTTGGTATCTGAAACAGAACGTTGTTGTTTTAAAATCAGAAAAACAAAAAAGACTAAATAAAGGATCACTTCAGATAAAATATATTGACTCAATACCACACCTCTGGCTCTTAATACATAACAAAATTACCTGAACTTCCATTTTCAGGTAATTTAGGTAAAAAACAAGGTTATTAATTTAACCCGGCACAAAAGGTTACAGATACTAAACGGATGAATCGATACTATCATTATAAAATAAGATTTGCAATGCTATTCTATACGCATGACTATTGCTCAAAGGATTATGATCGCCAGAAAGCTGAGGGGTTTTTCTCAAACTCAGATGGCTGAAAAACTACAGGTATCTCGTGGTTCCTGCAGTCAATGGGAGCGGGGAAAGACCTCACCCAGTGTTGAAAATCTTTCTAAATTAGCACTATTACTAAATGTACACTTCGAATGGCTGGCCACCGGACGCGGGGAACGGGATTATATTGAAAGCAATCAGATCGGTGAGGAAAAAGCACCTCAATATGCCGCCAGTAATCAAATCAATACACTTTTTCAACTACTGCCTAATGACTTGCAGATTGGGATGCTTGAATTATTAAAAATTCAGTCTCAATTGCTGAGCAAAAACACCAAATAGTTGTTCTTAAAATTTTTAGACAGCATTTAATTAAATAAAACCTTATTAGGTAATGATTGTCAGTTGTTTATCAAATAGTTTATAAATTTCTTTTATTTTAGCCATATCCGCTGTACTGACACTATCTTTTTCATCTTGATTCTTTGGCGTATGATTATCGATATAAAATAAACCAATAGGTTTATCCTTGCTATGAATTGATCGTGCAATAAACTCCTGTGAATCCAGCATATTCTGCATTGTTTTATTAATGATGGGTGAAAACTTCTGATAGTTTTGAGAGTTAATTAATATAAACTGAGGTTTTTCAAGTAGCTTGGAAAATAAATTGGCCGGTTGCAGGGGGAGTTTGGTTTCAATAAAAACTTTATTTTTTGCACCGCGAAGACTACGTACCTGTAAATTTTTTTTATCCTTTGTCAGCATGATAAATGCGACCCGGGAAAAAGCTTCAGTTTCATACAGGGCATCCATGGTAATACGGATTAAACTGGGAAAATTATTGACTGTTTTTATAAAATTTATACTTTCAATCTTTATGGAATCAGCTTTATTGATAGTGATATCTGATAGCTTATTTTGTGATTTTGAGAGCGCAGTTTTTTTCTTTTCTTCTATTTCTATCACTTGAGTATAAGGCACTTCTCCCGGCAATAAAGCAAGATAAGCGGAAACAGATTGTATTTTATAAAACCTTTTCGTTGTGTGGGCAAGATGAATGGCAGTTTTATGGAACGCCTGAACAATTCTTCCCTTGCTATAATGCAAGTTGTCTGAACAATAGTCTATATGTTTATACATGGCGTCATAATACCAGCCTTTTTCAGCGTATAAACTGCATTTTTCAGCAAAATAAATGCATTTTACCGGTTTTGACATATCTTCAATGCTATCAACTTCCTGTCTTTGTAAAAACAAAGTAGGGATATTCCAATGCAGTGTTAATGCCTGTGCCAGCTCATGGTAGCTGAATCCAAAAATTTCCAGCTGGGCTTGTGCATAGCCCCTGTTTTTATGATGGACTAATAATTCAACTTTTTGAGCTTTGACAGGCTCCAGGAACCAGCACATTAATTCTGAAAGGGGACTGATTAAAGCACTGGTATAAATTTCATCAATAGCTGAATCATTGATAAGCAGGGCTAAATTCTTTGCCTGAAAGGCTGCATGAATACCACGGTATTGTAATCTGTTAATTTTTTCGGCAACTTTTCTATTTTTAATACTGTAAACAGAGCTGATATTATTGATAAATTTTTCCAGTCTATCCATTCCCAGGAACATGGCAGCATGTTCAACTTTTGATATTTGTTTATCAAAATCCTTATTGATTTCTTTATTGGCATAAGATAATAAGTTAATCATACAGGCTGGATCATATTGAAGAATCGCATCCAGATGGTGATAATTAAAACTGGGTTTTGCCAAAGTTTCTTTTAATTCCTGCAATGTATTGTGCAATACAGGGAGTGCAGCAATATCCGATCGATTTATGAATTGGCTGAGTTGTGTATTAAGTTCTGCTTTGTTGGCCATAGTTTTGTTGGGGGCTGTTCATTAATGAGATATCATTGTATCACCGATTAGGAAGGATCAAACCTGATTAGTCTGTTTTTTTTGTGTTATTGGACGCTATATCCTTAGGCAATATGAAAAAGTGGAGTAATGTTTATGGCTATCCCCTCAATTTCTCAAGGCAGTAGTACTCTACTATCGGCAGATAAAAAATCTTCTGAAGTAAAACAGGCAGATGATCTTGAAGATCAGGTCAAAAAAAATATTGAAGCATCAGTTGACTATCAAATCATAAAAAAGACCCTGTTTAAGAAGCAAGCATCCACTGAAGAAAGTAAAGCTATAAGCATTAAAAGTACTGATAAAAAAGAATCACCGGCTAACTTTCAAACAGATACCTTATCGATTTCACAACAGGCTGTTAGTCTCTCAAGTAATAATGAGTCTGCCGTCAGTCGTCAGGAAATAGAAGCTAATGAGCGAGCCAGTTTGTCAATTTCACGAACTGTTGGTGAAGAGGAAATAAAAAAAAGTGATCCTCTGGCATTAGATTTAAATGGTGATGGATTACAGACAACGGGTGTAAAAAATGGAGTGATGTTTGATATAAATGGAGATGGAAAACAGGAAAAAACCAGCTTTATAACAGGAGGAGATGCCTTCCTTGCCTATGACAGGAATGGTAACGGCGTAATTGATGGCGCAAAAGAACTGTTTGGTGACAGCAATGGTTACCAACATGGTTTTGCCGAATTGGCCGCTTATGATGACAATCAGGATGGAAAAATAGATCAATCTGATGCAATTTATGAACAATTACAACTATTCTCCATGGATAAAAATGGACAGCATCTTTCCAGTTTGCATGAATCAAATATAGCCTCTATAAATGTAGGCTATAGTGAGCATAATCAGGCAATTAACCAGTATGACACTATTGCCCAGATAGGTCAGTTTGAATATAAAAATGGCCAGCAGGGTGTGGCTGGTGATTTATTGTTAGCTTATAAAAAATAAAATTTTATTTGGCTGAAGGCTTTTATCTAACATGAAATTTTTCACTGTCTTTCTTTGCTATAAAAATGTTAGCAAAGCAACAGCGATAAATTTCATTTGGCTGAAGGCTCCAAAGATTCAACAATTCGATGATAACTATCCAGTCTGAGTGGATTGATTTCATTATTCTCTATGGCCTTGAGCAAATTGCAGCCCGGTTCATTCAGATGTTTGCAATTTCTGAAGCGGCAGTTTTCAGCCTGTTGATGCAGTTCGACAAAGCCATGGATAACATCGTCTTTTTTAATATCCCATAAGCCAAATTCCCGTACTCCGGGAGAATCGATCAAGTTACTTTCTTCTATAAATTGATTTAACTTTAAATGATAAAGCCTTGAAATACTTGTGGTATGAGTGCCTTTATTGGTTTTTTCAGAGACCCTGCCTTCTTTGATTTTTGCTTCGGGCAGCAGGGCATTGATCAGAGAGGATTTACCTACTCCTGACTGACCAACAAAAACACTGGTTTTTCCGGATAACTGCCGATAGAGACTGTTTAATCCATACTGACTTTTTGCACTGGTATAAAGAACGGGGTAGTGAATATCCTGATAGGTTTTAATGCGCTTTTCTAATAATGTTCTTTGTTCATCAGAGAGAGTATCTACTTTATTGAGTACTAAAACAGCCTGAATATGGGATAATTCTGCAGCAACCAGATAACGATCGATCAATCCTTCATTCAGTTCAGGAATTGGAGAAATAACGATCAGCATCTGATCAATATTGGCCGCCACCGCTTTCATTTGAGTATTAAAGTCCGGCCGTGCAAGTACTGTTGTTCTTGGTTGTAAAGCGGTAATAATACCCTGGATTTGTTCGTCTTCCGGAATGTTATTTACTTTTTGCCAAATCACCCTGTCGCCGCAGACAATAGAATTAATATTTTGCCGCAGGGCACAACGGATTATTTTTCCACTTTCAATTGTTTCTACATCCAGAGAAGCTCCAAAATGACTGACGACAATACCATGGTAGAGTGTTTCCTGTAGCTGTTCAATATTTTCAGAGGCACGTTCCTGCTTATTATTTGCTCTAGCTAAGCGCTCCTCCTGAATTTTTTTTATACGCCATTCCTGGCGGCGGCTTAACTTTCGTTTTGCCATTGCTAAACCTTACTTAACTTTGTAAAAAGTTGTATTAAGATATTGCACCACATCATCTATTTGATCATCAAACCAGTTAGCTCCCACTGAAGTCTGACAACGCATAACCTGGCTTTTCAGACCGTGCAGGCTATTAAATTTACGATCAGGTCGAGTGTAAAGTGTATCAGGCTTACCATTGGTCAATGAGGTATGGCAGGCAATACAACTTTCGTTATGTAATGTCTTCCCGTTAGCGGGATCGGCAGCGTATGATGCCGATGTCATAGTGATTAATACACACAGTGTGATTGCTGCTGGCAGGTATTGAGATGTGTTCATATAGAAGTTCCTTTGTTTGTGTTACGGGCTGAAAGTAAATGTTTGATTCTAACCGGTGCAGGCGGGTGAGAATCATAATAAGCTGAATGTAATGGATCGGGTGTCAGGGTATTGGCATTTTCTTTGTATAATTTAACTAAGGCATCGACCAGTTTCTGAGCATCTGCCTGCTCTGCGGCAAAATCATCTGCTTCAAATTCATGTTTTCGACTAATCATGGCGCTAAGAGGGCTGAGAAAAAAAGTAAAGATGGGGGAGGCGACGCTAAAAAGTACTAATGCGGCATAAATTGATGCTGTACTCATACCCAAACCATGATAAAACCAATCCTGCTGCATCAGATAACCAAGAACAGCAAATCCAAGCAATGTAATAAATGTCATCGATATTAAGCGTTTAACAATGTGCTTCTTTTTAAAATGCCCTAATTCATGAGCCAGAACTGCCTCAACTTCTTCTTCTTCCAGTGATTCCAGTAAATTATCAAAGAATACAATTTGTTTATTATTGCCCAGACCGGTAAAGTAAGCATTACCATGACTGGAACGTTTTGAACCATCCATGACTAAAATGCCCTTACTGATGAAACCACAACGGGTCATCAATTGTTCAATTCGTTGTTTAAGTGATACATCTTCCAATTCTGAAAATTTGTTAAATAGTGGTGCTATGAAAGCCGGATAAGCCCAGAGCATAAAAAAACTGAAGCTCATCCATACCGCCCAGGCGTAAAACCACCAGTATTCTCCGGCACTGCCCATCAGCCATAAAATAACCATGATTAAAGGTATTCCAATGCATAAACTCAGTAATGTTTGTTTGATTAAATCAATCAGCCAGATTTTCATTGTTGTGCGGTTGAAACCAAATTTCTCTTCCAGTATAAAAGTATTATAAAGTGTTAATGGCGTATCAAGAATAGAAGAAATCAAACCAATTAACAGGATAAAAATAACTCCTGCATAAAGTGGTGACAGTTGAAAACTGCGCACAGTTTGATCGATGAATTCCAGGCCACCGCCCAAAGTCCATATGAGTAATAATGCCATTCCAATTATAAGCTCAATATTACCCAGTTTTTCTCTGGCTATTGTGTAGTCAGCTGCTTTTTGATGCTCTGCTAAAGAAATTTTATCAGCAAATGCAGAAGGTGTATGCTGACGGTTTTGACTGACATGCTTAATTTGTCGTAATGACAGCCACAGATGAGTGAGTGTGGCTAGAATTATCATAATAATAAAGAGTGTGCTAAAAAACGGCATAATTTTCCATCAAGTTTTGTAGGATTTATATTAATTTGTTATTATAACCTGAAAACAATAAAAGAGAGAACACATGACACAAGATCATCGTAATCTTGTCTGGGTCGACCTGGAAATGACAGGATTAGAACCCCTAACTGATAGCATTATTGAAATTGCCACCATTGTGACCGATGCAGATTTAAATATTCTCGCTGAAGGTCCGGTCTTTGCAATTCATCAGACGAATGAAGTATTGGATAGTATGGATGAGTGGAATACTCAGCACCATGGTGATTCCGGTTTGATTGAAAGAGTGAGAAATAGCACGGTTGATGAAACTGAGGCTGGTCGACAAACTATACAATTTTTAGAACAATATATTGCTAAGGGTGTTTCTCCCTTATGTGGTAACAGCATTTGCCAGGATCGCCGTTTTATGGCGAGCGGCATGCCCGAACTTGAAGACTGGTTTCATTATCGCAACCTGGATGTGAGTACTCTAAAGGAATTAGCCAAACGCTGGTATCCTGATGTCATGACAGGATTTGAGAAAAAAGCAACACATCAGGCATTGGATGATATTCGTGAATCCATTGAAGAACTTCGTTATTATCGAGCTACTATTTTAAAATAATTCTGAACTCTAACAGAATTGTTTTGCAATTCTCTCCAGCTCGGTATGCTGTAACTGATATTTTTCAGCATACTCTACAGCTCTTGCCAGTCTTGCAGGAGCAGAACGTCCCATGCATTGATGAGATAAATCCCCGTTAATTGCTTCAACTACAGCTTCAATTAAGCGTTCACGATCATTTTCATGGGCAGTAATATGGTTCTGGATGAGTAGTAGTTCATCAAAAACTTTAATAGCCAGTTCCCGATGTTGGTTCCATAGTGTATTGACATTCCCACCCACTTCCAGGCCGGCAATATTGGTCATTAAAATATACAGATTCTTTCTAACCAGCTCAAATAACATTGTTTTGTCGTCAGGTACTATGAAAGAAGGGATTTCCAGCAATGATAAGGCTTTTTTAATTATATCCGCTTTGGCACCAAAGACCGGGGAGGGAACCAGTACCTTAAAATCCTGACCTTTCTTTTTTTCAAACCAGACTGATATGATCGTCGGGTCATTTAATGCAAATTTTTGCCAGTCTTTCGGCAGCAGTTCATTTTGCAGTAAGACGACTTTATCTTTCCAACTCTGTGGTAATTGTTCTAAAACAGGATTGAGATCATTTTCTCCCACGGCGACCAGGATCATTTCAGGATCGCTCACTAGCTGATGAACTTCAGAAATATTGCTGTCCCGGGTGACTGGAAATATGGGATAGCCTGCACGTAATAAGGCTCGGGTAAATACACCTGACATTTCACCAATGCCTATAGCAATAATGGTTTTTTTCATGTTTTTAACTAGTCTGTTTCTGAAGTGAGATGCTCAATTACTTTTCCTATTAATTCATCGGGAACAAATTTTGTTAATATATCATTAGCTCCACAAGCAATGGCTTTTTGCATATTCATAGAGCCATTAAGAGAAGTATGCATTAATATATGAATATCTTTGAATTTCTCTAATTGCCTTAATTTGGATACAAATCCATAACCATCCATTTCCGGCATTTCAATATCAGAAATAATCATGGCAATTGGTTCCATGGTATGAGGATCTCCATTTTGATAATCATTGAGTATCTTTAATGCTTCTTTGCCGTCTTTTGCTGAAAGATGTTGTAGCCCCAGTTTTTCAAGAGAAAGAATAGTTTGTTTCATTGCCATACTGGAATCATCTACAACCATGACTAATTTACCAATAATAGAATCCAATTTGCTCCTGGGAATATTTAATTTATCCGTATGGGGAAGTTCAACCCCCAGGACTTCGCCAATAACCTTTTCAATATCGATTAATTGTACCAGTTCATCCTCAATCAGAGTGACACCGGTTGTATAATTACCAATACCGCTGCCTTTTGCAGGGGGAAGTATGTCCTTCCAGTTGCATAACATAATTTTATCAATTGCACTGATCCAGAAACCCTGGTGTGAGCGACTGATTTCTGTGGTAAGAACTGCTCCCTGGGCTATTTGATCCTCACTAAGTATACGCTGCGTTGAACTCACGGCCTTGGCCAGATCTATAATGGGTAAAGTTTCACCTCGCAACTTTGTCACACCAAGTATCTTAGGATTGGTGGAAGGTAATTGATGTAGGGGAGGGCAAGGTATGGCCTCTTTTATTTTTAGTACGTTAATTCCAAATCGACGTCTGCCACCGAGATAAAAAAGAAGTAATTCCAGACGATTTGTATCATTCGTATCATTAGAAATATTGTCCATGATTGTTTCTATCCCAAAAAATAGTTAAGTCGTTAAAATTTATTCGCTGTCTCTATTATTTTTACCTAATTAAGAAGATGTATCGACATCATCTTAAAAAACTATAATATATTATTAATAATGAGGCGGCGGTGGTTCAGATTCTTCTATTGTGCTATTTTCCTGCATATGATTAATTTTGCTTTGTACCTGTTCAAGATGCCTTGAGATTGTATCTATATTTTTTTGCTGTTCAAAAATAATTTGATTTAATTGCTCAATCGTGTCTTCATGATGAGAATTTTTGATTTCCAGTTCCATAACTCGGTGTTCAAGATCAGACATTATTTTCCACTTGATAAAAAAGTTTATTCCGGCTAATTTATCATAAGTTCTAGGGGAATAATATGAATAAGTTTTGTTATTATATTGTCATTGCTAATATAATTTATGAATTATTTATAGTAATATAGACTAAAAAAACTCTAAAAACATCTTGTTAAAGACGATCTATGAAACAAATATCTGAAAATCAAAATAGTGCTGAAACAAAAAACAAACTGCTGAGTATTTTGTGGACTATTACCAGCGTCACCTCAGTATTGATCAATATTATTATTGCGTTCATTATTGGCTTTATTTTATCAAATAATACTATTCAGGATCTCTACGATGATTTTCAATTAATGGATCAGGCGCATATAAAAACTAATGTTGTTGTAGATGATATGATGCCGGTTAAATTTGAATTAAAATTGAAACAGGACACCAATGTGGTTTTGAGCAAAGATGTCACCATTAAGGGAGCACATGTTTCAGTTAGAACAACTTTGATTGATATTACTAATGCCCCTGCAACAGTGGTACTGCCAGCTGGAACCAGCTTGCCAATTACTCTGAACCTGGTTGTTCCTGTTGACCAGACCATCCCTATTCAGTTGAATGTTCCAGTTGATATAGCAATTGAAGAGACAGAACTACATACGCCTTTAGTTGGTTTTAAAAAAATCATTCAGCCTTTCTACTGTTTCCTTTTTCCAAAAGCAGTGACTCTGGACGGTGATGTAATTTGCCCGTAAAAAGTAACAAGTTTAGCTTGTTAAACATGAGAAATTACTGATATTTAGAAAAAACCGTTTTGTTTTTTTGTAGATTCATCAATTGGCAGGACGCTGGCGGAAGAGGGAGAATTGCTTACAGATTTAATAACCGCTTTGCTTGTATCTTCTTGCTCCAAACTCTGTCCATAAGCTTTTATTTGTTCTGCAGATTGAGTCAGATTGGTTGATATAACGATTGCCTGATCAGCATAGATATTGCCTTTTTTGCTGTCTCCCTTATTAAACCGGTCTTTGGCAAGCACAAGATAACGATTTCCTACCTGATCTCTCAAAGATGATGCATCACCACCTTGGGCTTCAATCAGTGCAACAATGGACATGGCACAATTATCTTTGGGTGTTGATAATCGATTTTCTTTAATATGTACCTGTGCTCTTTCTTCTAACAGCATAACTTCATCAACTATCATTCCTCCGGCAGCTGGTGTTGGGTAAAATTCAAAGTCAAATTTGGTGGATACATTCTCATCTGTTTCTGAAACGACTTCTGTCTCTGTCTCCTGAATGGTGTACTCTTCCAGCACTTGTTGTGGATTTTGTTTGACCAGATGATTGGGCACAACACTATGAAAAACAAATACAACACTGTCAGAGTCACCAGTTAAAGTCTCATATGAGAAAGGTAATTCCGGGCTTATTCTGCTCTGGATATGCATTTCCATCTCTTTATCTGCCCTGATTGTAATGGCTTTATATTTGCCATCCATCATGGCTTTTTCAATTTTTGGAATTGCGCTGTCAATAATAATTTCAGATATAGTTTTAGTTTTATCTGAAATTTTTTCTGATGTAGATGAAATTGTCAATGTGATAGCAATAGCCGCAACAGAGGCAGCAGCAAGTATCATGATAGGTTTTTTCTTAATCATATTGATCTCCTTACTCTCGTTGTAGAAGTTGATCTAAAGTATTCTTAGGCAACCAAGTTATCTCAATTGAGATCTATGGCTTCCCACAGCCTCTATAATATGAGAGTAGGCTTAGTCTGAAAATGATTATTATTGACGATTATAAAATTGTATTTTTATAATGTCTATCAGGGATTTCCCCATCAGGCCTTCAGTCTGTATAATTCACATATCCTCTTTTTCTATGTAAGGTTTAACTGTTTTTTCCAAATTTAATAGTAACTATGGTGTTATATGAAGTTATTTGATGTGGCCATTATTGGTGCAAGTGCATCAGGCTTAATGTGTGCAATAGAAGCGACCAAACGTGGTCGCCGGGTCATTGTCCTGGATCATGCAGAAAAAGCGGCAAAAAAAATTCGTATATCAGGAGGAGGACGGTGTAATTTTTCTAATTATAATATCAGTGCTGAAAATTACCTGTCTGAAAATAAACATTTTTGTAAATCTGCATTATCGCGCTATCAATATTATGATTTTCTTGCCTTAATGGCTGAATATGATATCCCCTGGCATGAAAGAGAACATGGACAACTTTTTTGCGACCGTAGTGCTAATGATGTTGTGCAGATGCTTTTGTCAGAATGTCACCAACATGGAGTAAGCATCCAGCTTAATTGTCAGATCCGACAAGTTGAGAAAAATCAAAATTCTACTTTTGTTCTAAAAACATCAATAGCAGACTATTCAATTCAATCATTAGTGATTGCAAGCGGTGGTTTGTCAGTCAGTAAAATGGGAGCCAGTGATTTTGGCTTGCGAATTGCCGGGCAATTTGAAATAAATTGTGTTGCAAATTATCCGGGGCTGGTTCCTCTAACTTATAATAGTAAAGATAAAAAAAAGTATCAGTCATTATCTGGTATCGCACTCCCGGCTGAAGTCAGTTTTGCTGGACAAAACTTTATAGAAAATATTCTCTTTACTCATAAAGGCTTGAGTGGGCCGGCAATCCTGCAAATATCATCTTATTGGGTGACTCAAAAGAAAGATATTTCTGCACCTGTCAGTATTAAGTTATTAGCAGAAATTGATCTCTTTGATTACTTATTAGAACAACAAAGACGACACTCTGGAATGATGTTAAAAAATATTTTATCACAACAGCTGCCTAAAAGACTGATTGAAATTTTTTGTCATACTCAGTTTATTGAACGTCCTGTTAAACAGTATCAACGTGAAGAACTGAAAATAATTAGTGATTTATTTCAGAACTGGCAATTCTGGCCGGATGGAACAGAAGGATATCGTGTTGCTGAAGTAACTATGGGGGGGGTCGATACTAATGAATTATCTTCCAGAACAATGCAGGCAAAGAAAATATCCGGATTATATTTTATTGGAGAAGTAGTGGATGTGACCGGGCAATTGGGTGGATATAATTTCCAGTGGGCATGGTCATCAGGCTTTAGTGCCGGACAGTTTGTATAGATGTGTGTAGCCTTTAGCCAAACTTGAATTTGGCCACCATCATTTATAGTAACATTAAATTTCTATAAATGAAGGTATGATAATTAGTTGTAGGAGAGAACTTTATGGATATTATTCATCACACACTGATTGGCGGCACTGGTTTTGTTCTGGCTTCAGCAGCTGACCAGTCGTTGCTTGGTATCGTTTTTATTGCAGCCAGTGTATTCCCTGATCTGGATGTTTTTTTTATCGTGTTTGGCAAGCGATTTTATCTGCGCAATCATCAGGGGATCACTCACTCATTATTGTTAGCACCTCTATTTGCAGTGTTACTTTGTCTGCCCTTAATCTGGCTGCTAAAGCTTGAGTGGAGCTGGTTGCTGTTTTTAGCGGCATTAAGCGGTATTATTCTACACATTATTTTGGATTGGTTTAATACCTTCAGTATTGAGCTATTTTCTCCTTTCTTCACTCAACGATATAGCTTGGATGCCGTCTTTTTTATTGATAGTGTAGCCTTGTTACTTACTATAGCATTTTATCCACTCTACATTTATTTTGATATAAAAATAATAGCATATCTCTACCCGTTATTATTCAGTGGCTATTTTATCATCAAACTTTATCTGCATAATAAGGTGGTTAAACATCTTAATCCACTTTATGCCATTCCAAGTAGTCTTAATCCTTTTGAGTTTTATATCCTTGAACAGACAGACATGAGTCTGTGCAGTTATTTATATAATACATTTAATCATCATAAACATGGTATTCAATACTACCCATCTGTTGACCCAAAATATCAAAAGCTGGCTGAAACCAGTACTGTATTTTGTGATATGCGTGACATTACACGTGCTTTACAGATTACAGAAATTAAACAAGTGGATAATGGTATCATTATAACAGCCAATGATCTTGCTATAAGAAATTTTGGTGGCAAGTTTGCTAAAACCACCCTTAAATTTGATCATCAAGGAAAACTGACTGATGAAATGGCTAACATTTAAAGTTCAACACAGGGCTGGATTTCGTTTTAATCTTTCAGATTTTATTTTTTTGATAATATTATGTAGCTTGAGCGGCTTACTTTATTATAATTTTCTTGAATATAGCCTCTATTTGATCCCTCTTTATCTGGTTTTTTCTTTTTTTTTGTTTTGTAATGTATTTCGTATTGGTAACCGATTAGAAGCGTTTTGGTATATTCCTTTCACCATACTGGCTCTGTATTGTTTATTCAACGCAGATCTGGATTTATTCTGGAAAGGTGTTTTGTTTCTGCTTGAACCAATAAAGTGGGGACTGATAGTCTATGCTATAACTAAAGATCATTATAGAGGGATATTCTCAAAATCACAGCATTTCAAATAAAAAACTAATAGTAGAAAACAAAGAAGGCACCTATTTATTAATTTGTAAGTAGGGTATTTCCTGACTTAAAACTACTGCCAATGCAAGTGAAAATTTAGCTGAGCTGTCAGGACATTTGCAGAGCGCAATTAAATAGTTTCAGGTTTAATCATTTAATTTATATAGGCCTAGTCATATGCGAACAAAAATTACAATATCAATTATTATTGCAGCAATTATTTTTATTGTGGATGCTTTTTTTCTAAATCAAGGAGTCATTGCCGGCATTACTTTATTTATTATTATTTTTGTGTTGATACCAAAAACAATTTATAGACAATACAAAAAGAAAGAGTATAAAATGGGTTATATTATATGCTTAATTTATGGGACTTCAGCTGGTCTTGTTTTTTGTGCTAACTATGTGAATAATTTAATTGCTTACCACCGTTCTGAAATCTTAATAACTAAAATAGAAAAGTATAAAAAAGATAATGGTAGCTATCCAAAAAAATTGGAGGCATTGATACCAAAGTATATTGAGTCAATTCCATCGGCAAAATATGCTTCAATGAGCAGGTTTCATTATTCAAATTCTCAAGAATTTACATCATTGTACTATGTCACTATGCCTCCATTTGGCAGGCATAGTTATGATTTTAGCGAAAAAAAATGGGATCATTATGACTGAATTTCAAAGTAAAAAAAATATAACCACTACTTTAGCCAATAACTAATCTGATGTCAGATTTCTTTATCGTATATATGCTCTGTTGGGGAACGGCCTGCATAATTGCCCTTGTCATGATGTTCCTATTTAGAAGTCAATTAGAACTCTTTCAAAGAGCTTACTGGCAGGGATTGTTTCAGACATGGAAAGTTATAAGTTTTTTGATTGCCTTGAGTGGAATAATATTAATTGCACCCTATACAGGAGATCCAACTTGGGATTATTATGATGCAGCTTTTATGGCTGTATTGACTTATACTACTGCTCCATGGGTTATTAGCACTCTATATCGAACCCTTTTCACAAAAAGACTATTTATCAATGCATATATTGCCATATGTCTTTGGATGTTTTCAGCTAGCTGGTCATATGATCTATATTTAGTTCTTAGAGATGGCTTTTATCCAGGCACCTGGCTCGTGAATATATATGCATCTTCAATTTTATATATATTAGCAGGTTTAATGTGGAATCTTGAATATGTGAATGGCACTGGAATGATTTTTAGCTTTATGAACCCTCTTTGGCCTTCAGTTGCAGGAACTAAAAACTTCGCTAAAATATTTTGGTTTGCACTACCTTTCATGTTACTTGTAAGCGCTATGATAATTTTTTTCCTACTATAGAGATTATAAAAAATGGAAACTAAATGGCTTGTTGTTACTTGTTTTATTTCTAGCTTAACAGCATGGTTAATTGTCACAGCATTTACTGGAAGTTTTAACTATTGGCTTTTTATATGGTTTTTCATTCCAAATCTTCTACTTACAATGAATGGAGACAATATGATTGAATCCATGTTTGCTATTGTAGTTTTAGGGATATGCACAGCAGTTTTTGCATATTATGATAGTGTTCCTTCATTTATTGGCAGAGTAAATTTGATTGCTTTTTATTTTTCTTTTACTTTGTCTAAAATTGTATTTGCATTGGCAAAAGTTGGTAAGTTTGCTAACACACCATTTTGATTAAAAAGATACATTCTATTTTTTAGCTTTAGGGTTTCTTTTCCTTCTTAGCATGGGCACATCATAGGAGCCGAATAACAGAACAAATACGCTAAGGAACGTTCACAAAATAACTTAGACAACTAACTTGCCTCATTTTCCTGATTCTATCTTATTCAATAGCTCTCTCCATCTCAATATCCTGTTTGGATTACCTACTTTTCTATCTCCCTTCGCATCATGTTTCCATAAATGTTTATCATTAAAACTGTATACTCTTTCCAGCTCTTCACGCTCCGACAGCTTCTGTAACTTATTATTCCAATCCAAGATATAAGGGTCAGCATTGAGTTCCGGGTAATAGCTAAGTACCATTACAGGTCTGTTTAACTTTAAATTTTTACAATAAGAAATACGCATTTTTTCAACAGGGATATTCACTTTTTTCAGTGAAATATATTTTCCAATGGCACGGTCTTCAGAATCACCACCATTCTTATTAAGCATCTCCATAGGTGTAGCCCAATAGTCTTCTACACCCCACAAGGATTTATCACTATAAATTGGAACGGCATTAAAAAATTGATTTATATACTTAACTTTCTTCAAGCCACTATCGATGTCTTTCAATTCACTCAATAACTGTTGCCATTGTGAGACCAGATCGGTTTCTGTTGGTATTGTCAACTTTGCCTTAGAGGATCTGGCTTCTTTTTTTTGTGGTTGTTCATAAATTTGAGCTACTACAGGATAGGGGCTAGAAATTTTCTTTAGCTTGGCATATACCATCTGATCATCTCCTGCTGTGATATGCAGATTTTTTTCCCAGCTTATATAGCCACTTTTACTCACTATCAGATCATAACTTCCCGGTTTTAATTGTAAATCCAGTCTGGTACTGCCCTTATCTTCCCCATTAATGGTGACATTATCATCATAAACATTTGATCGGACGGTTAGTTTAGTCTGGGCGGGAATAATTTTAGTGTCTAGTGGCTGTTTCTTAAGTTGTGTTAATTGTTTTATTTTTAATAATGCCAGGGTTTGGTACACCCCGTTAGGATATTGTTGTAAATAAACTTGGTAGCCTTCTATTGAAGGCGTTCTCTCGACACTGGTCCAGAAGATATCTTGCTGTTTGTCATCGGTATTATAATGTTCCACAATGGCTGTCTGCTTGTTAGCTTGGTAGTTATTTGTAGATGCACTACTAAAATAGAAATCATTTATAATCTTTCCTTTTTTATAGGGAAACTGGCTGCTCCGTGGTAGATTATAAAAGACCTTTGATTTTTGATTAATCATATCATCAAAACTTAATTCAGACTTTCCCGCAACTTGTTGTTTATTACTATTAAACTGGATGCTCTGTGATGATTTGCTGACAGTTTTTACCGTTTGGTTAATAATATCAGCAATACTTAGTTTAGAATTTTTCAATAATTGTAGTAGTTTTTCTGTAAATAGGCTATTTCGACCTTCTGCATCAACTGCTACTTGCCCCGGGGAAGCGGCATATAATATAACTGAATTTTGGGGTAGAGCAGTTTCAATTTTGGCAAGTCCAGGGGCAATAGAGCTTAACTGATTTGCATATGGGTTCTCTTGACTGGCATCTAATATAATAAGATTTAGACTATTCTGTTCATCTTTTAATTGTTCTAACAAGACGCCAAATTCTACTGAATTGGCTTTAATATCCATTTTATTATGTATTGTTGAGGCGATAGGTATGAGGTAGTTATTCTGGTTTAGTTGTACGGCATGTCCGGAAAAATAAAATAGCGCAATGGTATCTTTATCTCCCATTTGATGGGCAAAGTTTCGAATTGCCTGATCCATTTGTTGTTGTTTGGCATCGATAAGTTTATCTACTTGAAAACCCAATTTTGTAAACTGCAAAGCCATGTCATTGGCATTGTTGACAGGATTTTTAAGTGTGGAGATATTATTGTAGTTGCTATTGCCAATAATCAATGCAATTCGTTTTTGCGAAGCAATTAGAGGTTGAATAGTTATGCTAAAGATCAATACACCAATGAATAATTTCAATGGATAATATTTTCTAATCATGGAGCATACCTTGTTGTTTATCACTTATATCTTTTTCATTATAGCAATTTATTTTGGCAGTGACTATTTGCTAATCAGTCTATAATTACTTCATCATTTTAATTATACTAATCTTATCTTAATGATAATGATATATTAATAAAATTAAAATATTTTCAATTTTTTTCTCAAATATGGTGATACTAATGTTTAACGACTCTCTTTTGAACACAAAGTTTGTTAGATACATGAGTATTAATGTTCTAGTCTTGATTTTTCTGTTTTTTTTACCCGTATCCGTTATCTGTGCTGAAAGAGACAGTTTAGATGTCTTGATGAGTGAAGAAGAAAAAGCAGGCCTGGAAAATTTTATTGAAACTTCAAAAACAATATCTTCTCAGTCACAGCAAAAATTTGATGATTTTTTAGAAAAATGGAAAAAATTGGAAGAAAACTTTCCTGAATTGGATCCCAGAATTCAAAAGAAAATCGATGAAATCAATGCTGCAGGTTTAAAGACTAAAATTAGCAAGGTTAAAAAGACTTTTAAAAAGTTTGATGATGGTCTTGAACATTTGATGAATAAAAAGGCTAAAGCAGATAAGTTGATTAGTTTTTATGATCGCTATCGACCTGATACTTCCGATCCGTTCAGATCACTTGAAGTGATGCAAAACCTGTTTACTGATCTGGAATCATTTTTACCCGATGAGAAAAAAAATGAAATGCTTAAAAATACGCCTGTTTGGCTAATTCGCACAGGTATTGTTTATTTCAAGACAGCGATTGAACTTGCAAGTGGTGGTCTAAAAGATATTCAGAAAAAGATAAAATCAAGGGCTGGAAACTGTATTGGCTATATCGGTGGAGATAGCTATGGAGACTCCAACGATCCTAAACGTAAAGCATATGAAGATATGTCAACCGGGGATATTATCTGCTACTCAAAAATACGTCCTATAAAAGGTGAAATCTGGGCTAATCAGACGGGTAAAAAAGCTTATCTTTGGAGCAATAAAAAATGGGAAAAATTAAACTGTGATCTAAGCGGTGCCAGTGATATTTTTTATCATTGGAAACTGGCTTATAGAAAAGTTATTTCTGCACCTAAAATGATTGCCTGGTGCAATACTGAATTTTCTGAGTTTAGTAAAGAAAAGCTAGAAGCCAAACAATTATTTATTAAACTAAGCTCCATTAATAGCTGTCAAAGCCATATTTTGGCAATAGAAAATCAAAAAAAGAAACTAGATAAAGTGATGTCATCAGTAAATTATAATATGAACAACTTTATTGCCAACTATATTTTTAAAATTGGGGAAGTCTATTATTTAAAGGATTTTCTTTCAAGGTTGGTGTCTAATACTATTTTGTTTAGGGCAAGTATTAAAGATATTGATGAAAAAGCTATTGCAAATTCAAAAGTGACGATAAATATTGGTAGTGAAAGTATGTCAGTCTATACTAACAAAAATGGTTTTTTTGAAATGGTATTTAAGCGGTCAAATAGTAATTATAACGATCTCTCTGCAACTATTAAAGTCACTGCTGAAAATTTCCTGGAATATAGTGAACAATTTAAATTATTCCAGCAGTGCAATTTTTTAAATGGTTGGGAAATTAATCTCACGGCCAAAGAAAATAATCAACAAAAAATAAAGTCGATTGATGATCAGATAACTAACATTGAAAACCAATTAGCTAAGGCCATAGAAATTCAGCAAAAGTACAATAAGCTGAATACAGAAGTAGAAAATGATCTAGAAACAATTAGCAACTTGATCACTTTAATTAAAGAGGCTATTAATAAGGCTTATGATCTTCCCTGGTTACAACAACAAGTTAAGGAAATAAAACTACTTTCCAGACAACAGACTCAATGGCTGACAGATCTTGAAAACTTTTCAAATACACAGATAGAAAATAAAAATAATATTAATAAAAACAGCCTTTATATTTGTTCCTGTCTGGATACTTTAAAAAAAGAAAATAGTAACGATAGAGGTGATTATTTTGTTAGCTGTCAACAAAAGTGGAATAAACTGATTCAATTTTATAATGAATCTGAAAGCATTGCTGCCAAGGAAAACTCTGGTTTTACGGCCTATATAAACTTTGCCGGTCGTTTAAAAGGTATATCAAATCATCATCCAGAAAATGTTAAAAAAAGTGCCCAACAATTAATAAAATTACTTCATCAAACTGAGTTAAATTTACTCACCATGGAACAGTTAATTTCAGACTTGTCAACCATTAAGACCCAATCTAATAATACAATTAATCGCCTTAGCTCTTCTTTTAATAACACAAGTATAGATTCCAATGTAATTGATTATTACAATAAAAAAATTACTGGATTGACTCAATTAAATGGCTCTATACAAGAAATTAAAATTGCTGACAATCATTTTTCATTACACCGCAATGAAGTTAATATCTTTATTCGAGAATGGTCTGATTTAAGAGTGAAAGTCAGTGAATATAGTGCGCAAGATAGCTTCGAGCTTCCAGAACTTAATGAAGAAAAATATCAGAGAATAAAAAAACTTTACTCTCAAAGGGTTGATATCAATACTATTCGTCAGCTGTTTAATAAAACGCAATCATGTTTTGATAAACTAAGCATATACAGCAAACAAACAAAAGATAACAATGATGCTGAAGAAACCAGCTATATTGATCAGGCGGATAAATACCTAAACAGCTGTGATAGAGCAAAATTAATCAGAGTACGTGATAAACTCAGCAATTTTAACCCTGTACCAGCCAGAGCTAAGGCATTGATTTCCAAATTTAATCAACAAATTAAGTCAAGCAGGGATTTTTCTAGTTCGAAGGATGCCTATTTCAAGGGAAAACTTCTTCAATCTAAATCTTATCTTAGGCAAGCTGAAAAGAGTAAATGTTCGGATATAATCAGTAGAGTCTCCGCTCGTCAAAATAGAATCACTAGGATGCAGAGTGCTCTGCATCGTGCGGATAAATCAATACAAGATTGTAATATTTCTCAAATTAATAGCATGATCAGCAATTTTGCTTCGGTCTCTCATCTTCTTACAAAGAATAAAACAGTAGAACTAAAGCAGGCATTGGAGCAATGTGCTGAGAAAAAAAGATCTAAACCTGTGGTAAAAAAAATCACTAAGCCGCTAACGCAAACACAGGCTGAATATAAATGTACCAAAAAATATGGTGATGGAGTAATTACCAGTAAAAATAAAGATGCTAGTTTTACCTGTCGGTGTGGAAGTGATTATATCAAGAATAAGACTAAGACGGGCTGTATTTCGAAAAAAAGAGTGAGAGATGATGGAAATAAATATTGTGCAAAAAAAATTAGTAGAGGAATTCTTAAAAAAGTGATATCCATTGGTAAATACGAATGTGGATGTGCTAAAAGCCTAAGATACAGTAAATCATCAAAGGCATGTTTAAGTAAAAAAGAAATTATCACCAAAGGAAAAAATATATGCAAGTTAAACGGTAAAGTTTTGGCTTTTACTAAAAGTAATGGGCAGTATATTTGCTGTCCATCAAATAAGCCCCATTATAAAAAATCAACTAATACCTGTTATACACAAAAAGTTAAAACTAAAAAAAAGGTGCAGTATAAAGAACATCCAAAGCAAATAATCAGAAAAAGAGATCCGCCTAAAATTAAAGTGGGTAGTTCAAATACATGTAAACGATTATGGCAGGAAATGCAACTGCTTTCCCAACAGATGACACCGACAGTTGCTAGTTATTCTGGTCAAAAAGATGTTGCCTGCAAGATGATGCGTGCGAGCAAAAAGCAGCAGGAGATAATAGGCAAGTTAAAGAAAGCACGATGTAAAGGAGCTGAATCACTTTCTCAAATGAAAATTCCTATTAATAAAAATTGTCGTTAGAGAGAATAAAAAACTGTCTGATGTGTGTTAACTAATACACATTAAACATAAAGTCGGATCATTTAGAACCTATTCGTACAATCAATATTTTGCTTTTTGAAATTCTTTATGAAGTACAGGAATGAATTCTTGAATTTTTTTATCTACTTGAGCGAATAAACCAAACATCTCTTTATATCTATCTAGCAGCCAAAGTACATTATAAACGAGCTTTTCATCATCACTATCTGGTAAAAATGGTTTAGAAGATCCTTTAGTGTCTATTAGTAAATCACGATAGCAACTAGAAAGTAATTTTGTGCTTTTATTAAATAACCAGTCTTCTAAATCGTTTCTTTCATTGTCTTGGTCTAATAAAATCTTCTTAATTTCTTCAATGGTATAAGACTGAGAACTGGGTTTAATATTATCTTCCATATTATCCAAAACTTGTATTGTGGCCTCTATAAGTTCCGGATTACCTTTCTTCTCAAGAAGAATTTGAAGTTCATGCAGTATTGCTTCATAACTTGGTAATACACGTAAAATCATCTTGGATAATATCCAAACAGCAGAAACCAAAGTAGTTTTCTCTTCTATTTTTACTTTCTTACCAACAATTAATATTTCCTCACTAAAATCAGTATCTCTAAATAACTTTGCTGCGGAATGCGGTTTTGCAGTCAACTTTTGTATTTTGTAATAATAGACAGCATTAGAATTATTCCATTCCATAATACTCTCGTTCCAGGCAACTTTATGAGAGTCAAGCATTTCAAAATCTACTTTACCGCCAGTTAAACAGTTAGATAATTCCATAATTAACACACTTGTCTCTCCAATTACGTTCGCCATATGGTAAGACAAGTCATTCAGAAGTTCATCTTGTTTTTCCTGAGCTTGTTTATGTTGTTGATATCGTTTACGAATATAGTCTGCAATAAGTCCTGCAAACCCTATTACGACTGCATTATTAAAAAAAGCTATCATAAATTACTCCTGTTTATATTCAGTTAAAGTTCCTACAGATTATTGTAGTTCACGATATTCCAGTAAATAACTGATGTTACGCAAACATAATCTATTTTATAATAATAAATCGTCCCGAGTTTTCCTGAGGACTCTTATCAAACATGAATTTATCACCACTATCTCTTTGCAGGAAAAAATGTTTGCAAAGCGACAGCGGCGAAAAAATCATTGGCCGATGGCTCTTAGTTTGAGTCATGCTGCCATGGCAGACACCCTAATACCAGCGGCTAATCTCTTGCAGTGGTAAGCGGGTTTTTTCTCCAGGCTCATTGATTCTATAACCAAAGGCAAGCATATGAGAAACTTTGAACTCTGCAGTGTCAATATCAAATTCATCAGCCAGTAATTGATTGATGTTATCTTCTTTAAAACCTTCAATAGGGCAGGTGTCGATGTTAATAAATGCTGCTGCATTCATCATATTGGCTAAGGCAATATAAGTCTGTTTTTTTGCCCAGTCCTGCATAGTTTTATCATTTTGTGTTAAGTTAAAATCGTGCTCCTGAAATTGTTGATAAAACTTTTTTCTCATCAGACGTCCTTCTTCAGGAATATGATGTATCTTTTCCATCATGTATTGAATATAGTCACTGTTAAAATGCATGGATTTTTCAGTTCTTGCCAAAGTAATAATGAAATGACTGGCAGTTGGTAAAGAATTTTGTGCTCCCCAGGTGTGTTGTTTTATTTTTTCTCTTAGTTTTGCATCCTGGATGATAAGAAATTTCCATGGCTCAAAGCCAAAAGAGCTGGGGGAGAGCCGGGCAGATTCGAGAATATAATTAAAATCTTCGTGTGGAATCTTTTTTGTCTCGTCAAAAACTTTACAGGCATGACGAAATTGCATCATTTTAGTAAACTGCTGCTTTAATCGTGTCTTGTCACTCATTATGTCACTCTCTCTTATCAAACATGAATTTGTCACCATTATACTCTTTGCAGGAAAAATGTTTGCAAAGCGACAGTGGTGAAAATTTCATTGGCCGATGGCTCTTAGGTTAAAGCTGATAGATCGGATGCTGTTTTTTTTCTTTGTAATAAGGCATCATCTGTGAAGCCAGATCATGTAGTGTTTTCTGTCGATTTCCCGGTGAAGGATGAGTACTCAAAAATTCCGGCGGATTAGAACCGCCGGCTTTTGCCATTTTTTTCCATAAAGTAGCGGCAGCATGAGGGTCGTATCCGGCTTTGGCTGCTAATTCAATACCCATTCTATCGGCCTCGATTTCAGCTGTACGGCTATTGGGTAATTGTATTGCCATGGTTGCTGCCAGTGCTGCGCCTGTTAATGCCAGACCTCTATGCCGGCTGTCATTAACAAGGACAGCCAATGTCACCATACCGATTTGTGAAGCCATCGAAACAGACATTTTTTCTGCTGTGTGATTGGCAAGCGCATGTGAAATTTCATGTCCCATTACCTGTGCCAGTTCATCATCAGTGGGTTTTACTTTATTCAACAAGCCGGTGTATATAGCCATTTTGCCACCAGCCATACACCATGCATTGACTATTTTTGGATCATCAATGACTTTAACACTCCATTCCCAGTTTCTGGTATGGGGATATTGTTCAATGGCCTGCGCAATCAAACGACCGGTAATTAATTTAACCCGTTTTGTCACTTTTGCATCATTATCCACTTTGCCTTTATCATCCAGTGGCTTTAATGTTTGAATGTAAGCTTCTTTGGATGCAGATATAGCCTGTTCTGGAGAAACCAGCATGAGTTGATTGCGTCCTGTCGGACTTGTGCTGCAGGCGGTTATAAGTGATATAAACAATAGAGAAACAATAAAATATCGCTGCATAGTAGACCTTTAATTTTTAATTCGAATGATAAATTTTAGCCATTACTGAGTTAGTCTGCAATAGTAATTGTGCTTCTGTCACTGGAGGCACTTTCACCAATAATGTTACCGGCAGCATCCAGGGCAAATATGCGTACTTCTAAAAGTACACCATGAGCTCCTTTGGGTAATGGCAAGGTAAATAGAATCAATCCATCGTATTTACTATAAGTACTGGCAGGTAATGGTATAGATTGCTTTGGATATTCAGTGCTGGCAGCATTATCTTCAGCAAACACCGGACTCGGGAAATTATATTCCATTAGATAACTCTTTGCATCCGGGTATTCTGTCCAGATAAACAAATTATCTTTATCACCGTAGATTTTATCACCATCAATGGGTAAAACCCATGCTGTGTGAGGTACTCTATTATTGATGACCTTTTCTTCACCTGCTGTTAAAGTCACTGTATTACCATCTTTATCTATAATATCAACGGTACCGGTGTTAACTATGACTTTGAGAGAAGCATTTAAACCTGACTGCTCGTATGAAGTGGTAAATTTTGTCTGGCCACTAGCTGCACGTTGTTTTCTGGAAATATTTCTAAAACAGGAACATGAATTTAATGTAACCATTGTAGCAAGTGAGGTACGCACTTCATAATTACTACAAGTTATATTTGATGCTATAGTGCCGCGAATTAAGGTGACTGGTTCATTATTCTGCTTTTCTGAAATGGATTCACTATTGGCTGTCGGGTGAAAAACAGCAATGGTTTTTTCCTGCATCTCTATTTCTACTTTGCTTTCACGTTCAATGGTGACAGCAGATTCTTGATCAGTGAGCATCACTAATACATTTTGTACCTTTGGAGTGTCACCTGTTTGATTTAACTGCACAGTATCCGGAGTTACGGTAATTAAAGTGCCCGTAATTGATTTAACAGTCGCACTTGGGGGCTGAGCGGGTAATGGTGTCAAACTGGATATTGGTCTGGAAAGTGGGTTTGATGGATCCTGACCTTTTATTAATTGTACATTTAAATTTGAAATAAGCAGCCCTGTTGTAATTCTGATACCGGTTTTATTTTCAATGCTGCCATACTCAAAGGGCACCTCAGCGGGATAACCCAGCGAAAAATATTCGCTACTCTCTTGTTCCTCAAAATGAAGATAATAATCACCACTGCTTAAACCCGGCACAGTATAATAGCCATTGGCATCAGTCAGTGGAATTGATGACTGTCGATCAAAAAAGGAGCCATTCCAGGTATCGGCAAAGACATAGACTCCTGAAATTCCATGCCCATCAGTATCGGTTACCCGACCACTAATGCTTCCTGCTAATGTTAACTGGATATCAATATTTTTAAAATTTTGTCCCGAGCGGATTCTGATTGCCGTTTTATAATCAATATTACCATAGGTAAAAGGTATTTCATTGGTATAGCCTTGTGAAAGATAAATACTCTCTTCTTTCTCAAAATGAAGATAATAATCACCATTGCTTAAACCCGGCACAGTATAATAGCCATTGGCATCAGTCAGTGGAATTGATGACTGTCGATCAAAAAAGGAGCCATTCCAGGTATCGGCAAAGACATAGACACCAGCAATTCCAACGCCTTCAGCATTTGTTACGCGACCGCTAATGCTTCCAGCCAGTGTTAATTGGACATCAATATTTGAGATCACTTGCCCCGGTTGAAGTGTGATAGCTGTTTTATTATCAATAGTGCCGTACTCAAAGGGCATTTCACTTTGGTAACCAAGTGAAAGATAGGGACTATCATCTTTATCAAATTGCAGATAATAGTCTCCACCGGCTAAGCCTACAGCTGTATAATAACCATCAGAATCAGTGCCGGGCACTGATGGGTGTCGACGGAAAGATTGACCATCCCAGCTATTAATGAATACGTATACATTGGGAATACCAATTCCTGCAGAATCAGTGACACGACCGGAGATAGAACCTCCTAATGACAATTGTGTATTCAATTCAGATAGGTTTTTATCCGCAGTAATGATCACAGGCTTTTGATAAGCCATACAGTTTTCTTCTAAAGGTATACCTGTGGCATATGCCTGCTCAAGATAGGGACCGGAAAAATCACCAAATTCAAGATAATATTCTCCATTTTCTATATCTGACAGGTAATACTTTCCGTTTTCATCGGTACTTAAATCATAATAAGGTTTTAATGCTTTACCATCCCATGTATAGAGACTAATATAAGCATTTAGTATAGGCTTACCGGAAATATCAGTGACCTGACCGCTGATACTTCCGGCATTGAGCAGACTGGAAAAACATAAGAGAAATAATATCCAGAAAAACTTAAAAATTATAATCCTGTTTTGATCCTTAAGCATAGTCATTACCTCGTCAGAATTTAAACAATAGCTTATTGTTAATAGAAGGTACTCTACCATTATAAATCTTAAGCAACTTTATTTTCAAGCTTCATTGATGATTGGAATTTCACAGCAAAAAGTACTGCCTTTGCCCGGTGATTTTCAATGCTGAAATACTGAGTTTTTCCACTTCAACAGGATATGTGAATATAAATGTGATGCTAATTATAATGTGTGGTATAACATAGATGATATTGTAAAGTATAAGATAGAAATAGTGATTGCTGACAAGAATCAGGGTCGGCAATGTTATCCCCGGCAACTGCTCCGATAGGAAGTATCAGCAACAATCCTGTCAGACTATTTATCATAATAAATTTAACACCTATTCACCATTGGATGAAGCACCGCTGCGCCCTTATTTTTTATACAACAAGTAACATACAAATCTTGAAAAACCAGAACAAAACTATAACAATAAAAAATGGTTGAAATTAAAGATAAAAATATTTGATAAATATACTTTTATTTTTGAGCTTAACATATAATAAAATTTGTACAAATTTTTATCAGACAGATAATAATCAGGGATAGATATAAAACCAATGCTCAAAACTAATCATATTATTGATACTATTCTTTTCGCATCACGAGATATTATTGTTATCAGTGATGCAGAACAACAAATTTTGCAGGTTAATACCGCCTTTGAAAATTATTTTTCTAATCCTCCAGATGATTCTTTGCGGATGATGCTTGCTGATTTATTGGTCAATGATTCTGATAATGAAAAAAACTTCCAGAATACTCTTGCTTCTTATCAGGATTGGGAAGGGGAGGTCATGGTAAAGAATAATGAAAATAAGATCTCAAAAATGTTTGCCTGCTGTCGCTGGACTGATGATGAAGTTAGCGGGGAAAAAAGCTGTATTACTATTTTTTGGAAACAGCAATATGATGTTCAGCAATATGATAAGCTAACTGCTCTTCCCAATTATTTTTTATTTCTTGATCGCATTGAACAAGCACTGATAGCAGCACCGAGAACTAATAAATCTGTTGCCCTGCTGATGATTGGACTGGATCACTTTGCCAGGATTAATGATGGTCTCGGACATGATATTGGAGATAAAGTACTTATTGCCATTGCCGGTCGACTATCGGATGCGATTCGACGCAGTGATACAGTGGCTCGTTTTGAAGGAGATAAATTTGGCCTGGTAATGCAGATTACCACTGTTGAAGATAGTGTGCTGGTGGCAGAAAAAATCCTTAAAGTTCTCAATAATGCTTTTATCATTGATGATCAATCTATCTCGATTACAGCCAGCATCGGCATTAGTATTTCTCCTGATGATACGCTTGACAGAGATGAACTGGTTAAAAATACAGAAAGTGCCATGCGTCATCTCAAAAAGCTCGGTGGTAATCATTATCAGTTCTTTTCCAGAGAAATGAATCAAAAAGCAAAAACTCGTATTGATATGGAGAACAAACTGCGGCATGCGTTAAAAAATAAAGAATTTGTGGTGTATTATCAGCCTAAGGTTAATCTGGAAAATAATGCGGTGGTTGGAGCAGAAGCTCTGGTTCGCTGGCTTGATCCTGAGAAAGGTCTTATTCCACCGGGAGATTTTATTCCTGTTGCAGAAGAGGCAGGTTTGATTGGAGATATTGGTGAGTTTGTGCTTCTGACTGCTTGTCAGGAAAATAGTCTCTGGTATAAAAATGGATTAAACCCTGCGCGTATTTCTGTTAATGTGACTGCATCACAATTTAGTGATAAAAATCTGGTTAAAAAAGTACAATCGGCACTAACTCAAACACAACTGCCGCCGCATCTTCTGGAACTGGAAATTACTGAGAGCAGTCTGATTGGTGATATGGAAAAGGTGATTGAGAAATTACAAATATTTCGTGATATGGGGATACATATCTCTATTGATGACTTCGGCACTGGTTATTCAAGCCTCAGTTACCTGAGTCGTTTTCCGATAACAACATTAAAAATTGATAGGGCTTTTATTAACGGTATGGAAACTGATGCTAAAACTGCAGAAATTACCAGTGCAATTATCGGCCTTTCACGGGGATTATCACTTGAAGTGGTTGCAGAAGGTGCTGAAAGCATTGAACATGTTAACTTGTTGAGAAAGCAGGGTTGTGATTTGGTGCAGGGCTTTTTCTTTAGTCGTCCGGTTCCAGCGAATGAATTTGAAGTGATTCTGGGACAAGGTTATTTATATGATTCATAGATATTTATCGTGATGTGAAGAATATAATTATAGCAAGGTGCTTTTTTGATTATTATGCAATGGGGGGGAGGTTTGCATGTTAAAAAAACACCTTGCTATAATCATATTCATTTAAAAAAGTGGCTGAGATGTAGTATCCCAGCCATGACAGCAAAAGAGGAGATTCTTTAATTTAAAGAGCTGTCAAGAGTGAATCTTTATATATTAATCTTCACATTTTTTGCATGTATTCAATCCAAGCAGCGGGTATAGAGGACAGAAATTAAATAATCCGGTCACAAGAGGTACTACCCCAATCCAGCCCCAAAGACTCATAGCAGGTACAAAAAAAGTTGAAGCAATTAACATAATACCAAATACAATGCGTAAATTCTTATCTATTCCACCAACATTTTTCATTATATTCTTCCTAAGTTTTTGCGTTATGTTTTTTAATCTGTGTATATTGTGCCTGTAAAAAATAAATAGTTAAGTGATAATGTCACTTAAAAGTTATAAAAATATGTTTTTTAGCTTTTTCCTCTAACTGTTTAATTACGGTGTCTATTCTCGGACAAGCTCCTGGCAGTTTCATTTCATTTTCTGCCACTATAAAGATAAATCGATTTTATCGAATATTATATTCGATTTAATTCATTTTATTAATTCATAAAGTCTCATTATAATGTGGCTATGTTTTAAGACAGAGGTTTTAAGACAAATATCTTAATAATAATTGATAAGCTTATGGAGAAATATTATGTTAGAAAATCGTGAAGGTCAAAAAGTGCCCTCTAATACTTTTAAAACTCGTCAGAATAATGAATGGACTGATGTCACAAGCAGTGATTTGTTTGATAATAAGAAAGTGATTGTTTTTGCTCTGCCGGGTGCATTTACACCCACCTGTTCATCCAGTCATCTGCCAAGGTATAACGAACTGTTTCCAGTATTTCAGGCCAATGGCATCGATGATATTTATTGTCTGTCAGTGAATGATACTTTTGTCATGAATGCATGGCAGGCTGATCAAAATGCTGATAATATCACTATGATCCCGGATGGTAATGGTGAATTTTCAAAAGCTATGGGGATGCTGGTAGAAAAACAAAACCTGGGTTTTGGTGATCGTTCCTGGAGATATGCCATGATTGTGAATAATGGTATTATAGAAAAGATGTTTATTGAACCTGAGGTGGAGGGTGACCCGTTTGGTGTTTCAGATGCTGACACGGTGTTAAAGTTTATCAATCCTGAGGCTAAAGCCTTGCCGACGGTAACGATAATCAGCAGAAAGGGATGTCCTCATTGTGATAGAGCAAAAGATCTGCTCAATGCTAAAGGACTGGTATTTGAAGAAGTGGTATTGAGTCAATCAGTCACCAATCGTTCGCTCACTGCTATGAGTGGTGCTCATACAACACCACAGGTGTTTATGGATGGAAAATTAATTGGTAGTGCAGATGATTTAGAAGCCTATTTAAAATAATGGAGATAATAATGAGACAATATGAATCCTATCGGTGTAATGAATGTGGTAATGTCGTAGAAGTGCAAAATGTGGGTGGTGGTGCTCTTAGTTGTTGTGGAAAAGATATGGAAATGGTGACTGAAAATTTAACTTTAGTGAATCTGATGAAAGCCTTTGCCGGAGAATCTCAGGCCAGAAATAAATATGAATACTTTGCAAAAGTAGCACAAAAAGAAGGTTATAGAGACATCGCGGAACATTTTCAACGAGCGGCAAATAATGAAAAAGTACATGCGAAATTAGAACTGGCTCTCAATAATAGAATGATCAGCGGTACAGATAATAATTTTGGTAATACCATAGAAAACCTTGAAACTGCAATTGCTGGTGAAAGTTATGAAAACATCACCATGTATCCGGATTTCTCTGCGATTGCAAAACAAGAAGGGTATAAAGAAGCTTCTGTATTATTTGACGGTATAGGAAAAATTGAAGTTGAACATGAAAATATGTTCAAAATGTTGTTGGAACGTCTGCAGGCAGAGTTGGAATTTTCCAGTGATAATGAGAATGAAGCCTGGATCTGTGAAGTATGTGGTCATGTACATTATGGTAAAAAAGCCTTAAAAATGTGCCCGGTGTGTAAACATCCACAGGAATATCAATCCAGATTGAATTCCAAAAAATAGGAATATAATGCAATATAGATTTTCTCAGTTAGCAGGTATTCAACGCGATACAACACAGCATAAAGAGAAGATAATCTCTGCCATAGGCGGCTTTGTCAGTATCTTGTTCATCCTTTTGATTACCTTATCTTTTGTCGAAATGAATAGCGCAGGGTTGATTGTTGCATCAATGGGGGCTTCTGCAGTGTTGTTATTTGCAGTCCCTCATGGGCCATTATCACAACCCTGGCCTGTAGCAGGCGGTCATCTATTGTCTGCTTTTGTAGGTATTAGCTGTTATCTGCTGATACCCAATATTCTTTTGGCTGCATCGATGGCCGTGGGGCTGAGTATTGCTGTCATGTATTATTGTCGCTGTATCCATCCTCCCGGTGGTGCCACTGCATTGTCAGCCGTGGTTGGGGGAGCAGAAGTGCATGCTCTGGCTTATGAATATCTGTTGACACCGGTATTATTGAATGTTGTTGTTATTCTGCTGGTGGCAATTGTATTTAATTATGCTTTTTCATGGCGTCGTTACCCTGCTGTTTTAGCCGTTCAGCTAAAGCCAAAGGATGAAAGTGCTAAATCTGATAATTTAGGTGTGATACCAAAAGTTGATCTGGAGTTTGCACTTAAATCAATTCAGTCATTTACTGATATTAGTGAAAATGAACTGGAAATAATTTATCAGGCTGCAACACAACATGAAGCAATACGGCATTTAAAGCCGCAGGATATTATACTCGGACATTATTATCTGCATGGTAAAAATAATGGTAATGGTGTGATTAGACGGGTGATTGATGAATCAGGTGATGATAAGGATATGATTATTTATAAGGTCATTACTGGTTCTGATCGCAAGAAAACTGCGGCAACATCAAGAGATGCTTTTGCTCTGTGGGCTAAACATGAAGTGGTTTATAAAGATAAAAGATGGAGTCTGAAATAATTAGAAAAATTACAAACTGCAGGGGTGAACTCGTTTCGCCCCTGTACCATTCAAATACGTGTGTGACAAGCTTCTAGCGGCTCATTATTTTTTTCCTTGCTTTTTTGTATTCACTTTCAGAAAGAAGACCTTTTTTATGGCTTTCATCGAGATCCATTAATTCCTGCCCCACTGTTGTTGTCGTATTATCAACTCTAGCGCCGCCGCCGCCGCAAGCCATAAGCAATGAAAAGATTGTACAGATAAAAATAGTTTTGATTTGAGTCATAATAATCTCTATTGAATTAAATTAATTATAAAAATTTATTTTACAGTATTAGACCTCTTCGCGATACTTTACTTTGAAGAAGATAGAATACAATACCGGTACTACAATTAATGTTAAAACTGATGCAAAAGCCAGTCCAGACATAATGATAATGGACATATTAACAAAGAAAACATCTGAAAGCAGCGGTATCATGCCTAAAATTGTCGTTGCAGCCGCCATCATCACTGGTCTCATGCGGCTGACTGATGAATCGAGAATGGCTTTAAAAGATTCAATTCCTTCTTCAATCTGCATATCTATCTCTTCAATCAAAACAATGGCATTTTTAATCAATAAGCCAATCAGACTTAATGCACCTAATAGCCCCATAAAATCAAATGCCCCATCCAGTGATAATAGCCCTGCGGTAATTCCAATAACCGCCAATGGTACTGTTAACCAGATAATTGCCGGTTGTCTCACCTTGCCGAATAGTAGTATAGTCGTCAATATCATCATTAAAAATCCACCGGGTAATGCAGAAGCTAAAGATTGTGACGCCAATGTTGAATCTTCATATTCACCACCCCAGACCAGTTGATAACCCGGGGGTAATTTCATTGCTTCTATCTGAGGACGTAAATGTTCAAATAATGCTGTAGAGTCAACACCGGTTTCAGGATTACAGGAAGCAATAATGGTTTTTCTTCGGTCACGTCCCCTGATGACTGTATTTTCCCAGATGGTTTCGAAACGTTTGACGACCTGTGCAATGGGTACTGATTTTTGCAAGGCGGGACTCCAGACCTGAATATCCTGAATATTACTGATATCTTCACGTTCTTCATCAGTGGCACGACTATACATAGGTAAGAGACGGATGCCATCACGATATAGCCCGACCTGAGTACCATCAAAGGCATATTTTAATGCTGTTGATAAATCTTCATAATTAATACCTAACTGACGTCCTACCTGTTCATTAAAAACAGGCCTGACTAGCTTAACCGGTTGACGCCAGTCATCACGGATTTCCTTTGTACCATTATTATTGCGAAAGATTTCTTTTGCCTGTTCAGATAAGTGCCTTAATACAGAACCATCCGGACCACTGATACGAGCCTCGATTTTGCTGTCACGTCCCGGTCCGATACGTAAGGGTTTAATAATTGGTTCTATATTGGGGAAACCTTTCATGTAGGTATCGGTTTTATCCCAGATATCAGCAATTTGTTCCCGGCTTTCAGTCTGAACAATGATTTGGGCATAAGCCGGACTGCGTTCTTTGGGTTCGTAAACGAGTGAAAAACGTTGATCACCACCACCAATTAGCTCAGTGGTTTTAGTGACACCCGGCAGACTACGGATATATTCACTAATTTTCAGGGTGTCATCACGGGTTTGCATGATATCAGTCCCTTCGATTTCCCAGACCTCAACAAAAAACATTGGCGTATTTGAATCAGGGAAGAAACCACCGCGTACAAAGCCGAAACCAAAAACAGCAACAGCAAATAAAGCAACAATGATAGTCATTGTTATGCCACGAAAATGCAGGGCTTTCTTTAAAAAATTTCGATAAAGCATAAAAACAAAGCCGGAATAGGCATCATCAGGATTTTGGTTAGAGACGGCATTTTTTTTAGGTTTAATAAATAAGGCACAGAGCAGCGGGGTGGTACTGACCGCCGTCACCCAGCTGAGTAACAGGGAAATTAGAATGACATAAAACAGAGAACGACTAAATTCACCAGTTGAATCCTGGGACAGGCCAATAGCTGAAAATGCCAATATACCGATAATGGTTCCTCCCAGCAGGGCAACAGCATTTCTGCCCACCACTTCCTTGGCTGCTCTGGATGGGTTCATACCAGACTGAATTCGGATCATCATACCCTCTGCGACTACAATGGCATTATCCACCAGCATACCCAGGGCAATAATCAAGGCTCCCAGAGATATTCTCTGTAGATCAATTCCATAGAGTTCCATTATCAACAGGGTGCCGGCTACGGTGATCAACAATACTGCACCAATAATTAAACCTGCAGTGACCCCCATAAATAACAGCAGTACAACAATAACAATAACAATGGCCGCCACCAGATTGAGCATGAATCCAGAGACTGACTTTTTAACTTCATCTGGCTGGTTATAGATCACGTTAAATTCCATTCCAAGGGGGAACAGGGATGAAATTTCATGCATTTTTTTGCCAATTTGCTCCCCTACAGCCACCACGTTTTCACCGGATTGCATGGAAATACCCAGGGTAAGAGCTGGTTTGCCTTCATAATAGATTAATAAATCGGGGACTTCTTTATATTCTCTGCGAATGAGTGCAATATCTTTTAAATAGACCAGGGTTTTGTCAGATGAACTGATGAGAACATCGCCTATCAACTTGACTGATTTGAATTCACCGGTTGGCTGAATACGAAGATATTCGTTACCAACAGTGACCTTACCAGCATCGGTAACGACATTTTGTGATTGTAAAATCTGACCAATTTCGCTTAAGGATAGTCCTAATTCGCCCAGACGCTGTCGGGAAATATCCAGATAGACCACTTCATTCTGGGCACCGCCAATCACAATTTTTCTGACACCGTCAACCAGAACTAATTCTTTTTTAAGAAAATCAGCAGCATCCTTTAAATCTCGATAACTATAACCATCACCGGATAAGGCCAGATAAACACCGTAAACATCGGCAAAGCTGTCAACAATTATCGGATTTTGAGCACCGGGGGGGAGTTTATACAGCATATCAGCGATTTTTCTACGGATTTCATCATAGATATCCGGAAAATCTTTAGCATTATATTTATCCTGAAAGGTAACAGAGATATCAGACATGCCGGGACGGGAAATGGACATTTTTATCCACTTGACTTGCGGCATTAACTGAATGGCCTCTTCAATATGGTAAGTGACCTCATCATAGACTTCTTGTGCGGTAGCACCAGGGTATTGTGTAATAATTTTTACATCTTTAATGGTAAATTCAGGATCTTCCAACTTACCCATTTGCATAAATCCATTATAACCGCCAGCCAGAAATACGATGACTAATAGCCAGGAAACAACGGGATTCTTTACCGAATATTCTCCAATATTCATATTTTAGACCCTTTATGCATCACGGGACGAATATGTATTAAATTATCATCAGCCTGTTCCGCCTCTTTCATTAATGTCACTTTAAGTCCCTTGTATAAAAAAGGAACTCCGGCAGTCACAATACGCAGTCCAACATCAACGCCTTCTTTTATTTGAATCTGATTACCTTTCATTGTGCCGACTTTGACAGATACAGGATTAACCTGCATGGTTTTTTCATCCACTACCCACACTGTGCCTTGTAAATCGACATCAGCGACGACGGCACTGACAGGAAGGTAGAAAATTTCGTCCGTATCAATTACGCTACTGAAGTCCACTTTAACAGTGGCTGTCATGCCGGGTAAAAGGACGATGCTTTCAGGTTTCGGCATGGTATATGTGGCTAAAAAAGTTTGCGTACTGGCATCTGCTTTAGTTGACATTTCCTTAAATGAAAGTGAATACTCTTTGCCTGTCTGGGACTGAAAAATAGCTATAACAGGTATATGATCCTTATATTTTGTGTCTTCACGTTTTGCATTTTCAATCTTTTTCAAACGTAAAATCAGATTTTCAGGCAGATCGAATTTGATTTCCAGTATTTCATTGTCATTCAGGGAAATAATTTCCTGCTTGGCCTGAATTTCTTCAAAATTTTGAATATAGCGCTTGGCAACCGTGCCTGTAAATGGTGCTTTAAGTTCAGTATAAGCCAATTGTTGTTTGGCAAGATTTAATTCTGCTCTAGCGCTGAGAAATTTGGATTCAAGGCTGTCATAATCCATTTTTGAAATATTACCATCGACAATGAGTTTTTTGCCCCGCTTAAAGTCATTAGATGCACGAGTAAATAAGGCATTTTTATCATTCACTGAAATTTGAAAGTCAGTTGCATCCAGTTTGGCAATAAGATCTCCTTTATTGACCAGATCGCCTTCTTTAATTAGTAATTCCTGAACCTTGCCGGAAACACGAAAGGCCAGTTCTGCTTTTTTATTGGCATCAACACGACCGGGGAAGTTTCTAATACCTCCGCTACTTGGGGTTTTAACAATCAGGGTCTTAACTGGTCTGACTTCCTCAACTTTAACGACTTCCTGTTTTTTATTGCAAGCAGAGACTAATATCGTGATTATTAATATGAATACACTAAAGGAGTGAATTTTTTTCATTATTATTCCATTTGTCTAATTGTGAAGATAGATATAAATATATTGAAGCGATTATAACTTAGGATATTAAGTTTGCCAAAGCATCATGATTGGTAATTTCAATTTTTCCCCGATTGAGTTTTACCCAGCCTTTATTTTCAAATTCTTTTAATTGTCGGCTGATAACTTCCCGTGCAGAACCCAGTTCAGTAGCTAAAGCCTGGTGAGTAGTGCGAATAGGAGTATTAACGGAACCATTGTGCAGCAGATATTTTGCCAGACGCAGATCCAGTTTTGCAAAACTGATTTCTTCAACTAAGGTGATTAATTTTATAAGCCGATCACCATAGGAGTGGAAGACCTGTTTACGAAAGGCTTTAGATTCTCCCATATATTGTTCAAAAATCAGTTTGGGTATGGCTAAAGCAACAATATCAGTTTCAGTAACACCTTCTGCAGGATAGTCCTCGGAAGAAATCAGACAGCTGGTGGTTAGAACACAGGAACCGCCGCTGGTAATATGGTAGAGAACGATTTCACGGCCATTTTCAGCGCGGGTAATGACTTTGACCGAACCGGAAATGACGAGCAAATAGTTCAGGCATTGATCACCCTGATGAAAAATTATAGTGCCTTCGGGAATGGTCATTTGTTGAGAGTGTTTTAAAATGTTAATCCCATCTTTACTAATAGCCTTATTGAGAGCAGGAAAAAGACGTAAAATAGTATTAGTGAGTTCCATAATTTTTATTATTATCCATGATGAATCAATGTTTGAATTTTTTGAGCCAACCCTCTTTTGCCTTGTAAGCCCCCCGTATGTATTGCAGTGATTCTACTCCCTTTAGGAAAAAAATCACGCTTTATCATATCCATTATGGCATAGAGCATTTTTGATGTGTAGACAGGATCGAGTTCGATAGCCTGTTTGTTTTCAAAGTCCTGAATAAAGAGCGCCAGTTCTTTAGTCATTTTGCCAAAGCCGCCAAAGTGATAATGATAAAATAACTGCCAGGATGTCTGGCTGTTTCGCTGTTCTTCTGATGGTATTAGAATTAGCGACGAAATAGTTTGTTGTAAAAATTCACCACCTTTCAATGCCGGAAAACCAAAGATCTGTGCATGATGATGTTGTGACTGATGAACACCTGAAATAATGCCTGCAATAGTGCCGCCGGTTCCACACGGGAGGCAGATAAAATCACATTCAGCTGGAATAAAAGAGACTATTTCTGCAGCCCCCTTGATGGCAAGAGCATTGGTGCCACCTTCCGGTACAATATAGATATCTTCTGCTGATGAAGCCCCTGGAAAGGGAATTTTGATTTCAATGTCAGATAATAACTGCTTGATGACTTGTGATGTGTGTTTGTTACGGTAGGTTTTACGGTCAATATAATAGTGTTTCATACCATTTTTTATGGTATCTGATAAGGTTTGGTTTAATGGACAATGCTTTTCACCACGAATAATCCCAATGCTGTTAAAATGGTATTTTTTTCCCGCAGCTGCCAGTGCATGAATATGATTAGAATAAGGGCCGCCAAAACTGAGCAAAGTTTTAAATCCCTGCTTTTTAGCCTCAAATAAGTTGTATTTTAATTTAAACCATTTATTACCGGAAATAAGAGAATCGGTTTGATCAAGCCTTAAAATATCAAGGGAGATGTCTTTTTCAATCAACAAGGGACATGAGATTTTATTGATAGGAATTATTTTTTTTAATATCATAGATTATTAGTAACTACTCTCCCCCTTCCTTAGCGAGCCGATAAATAAAGGTGTTGAAAAATATTTTATAACTTTATTTGTTTTGTATATCAATGGGTTGCATTGCTTTTGGTAAAGAGGTTTATTTCTATATATTTAATGGTTGTAACTTATTGATATTTCGCCATAACAATTTCGGCAAAACTCGCTAATATTATATCAGTGATACAGAATGAGTAGAAAAAAACTTTTTGCAGTTCTTTAGAATATATATTCCCGGACTGAAACTCAGGGGAAGATCACGGTGGTGGTAGAATCAACCACATAACAGGACACTTTTTTCTTAAGGTTGAAAATCAATTACTCTGACCCTTTTGATACAGAGGACAATAATACAAATTTTGTAGGTAATTTACCTACATCCAGATGGATATATGAAGAAGGGATTAACTTTGATAGTTTAATAGATAAAAAAGGCTCTATCTCAGTAACGAAAGAATCTATAGTTATGAGACACAATATAACCTGATTTAATGGGAATATCATGAAAAATACCTTCTGTTCATATCTGTCAAAAGCAATTTTCGTACTATTGATAAGTTTTACCGGGATTTCCTATTCCTATACAGTGCCCGGGTATTTTGACGTGGAAGATAACCCGCTCAATAGAATGGAAATTGAAAATACATCATTTGTACCTTATAGTCGACAATAATAAAGCCTATATTTCAGATTATGCAGTCTATTATTGGGTTCAACTCCAGAATCCGAGAAATGTAGGAGACTCTTTTTTCTGGAGATGGACCAGTCCAGATGGCGGCATTGAAAATCGCAATGCAAGATCAAGGATTGAAGAAAATGGTAATAGTTGCTGGATGATGGATATATTTAATACTTTCTGCTATCCATCTTATTGGCATTATGCACCCGGTGTCTATCCTGACCAAATGGGTGAATGGAAAGTAGAATTACTGGTAGAAGGTGAGCTTATTCCGGAAACAATGCGTTTTTTTGAAGTCATTGGTCGGACTCTAGAAACTGTTAATGGCAGCTCTTATCGAGGTAGAACTGGCACGACCATGCGCGACCCCATACAGGTAAAACTGGTGAATTATGATGGCACGGGTAAATCAGGTAAAAATGTCACCTTCACCATCAGCTCATCACCAGGAGGCAGCAGAGGATATGGTTTAACAAGAACCTATAATCCCGTTCCA
>JAHXIV010000052.1 GCA_025655455.1 gamma proteobacterium symbiont of Taylorina sp. | reverse complement strand
GTCCTCTTTAGGGTAGCTCTGAGTTTGTGGTTCAACTTCAAGCTTAACCTACGATGCTGAAGTTGGACAGGTTCAATACATTATGTCTATAATTTATAATGTGTATTGTACTTTAGTACTAATTCCAATGGTATGTTAACTATATTTGATAAATATCAACTCTTCTAACTATGCTGTTTAATCGACTTTTAAATGGCTGCTTTCTACATCAAATTATATTTTTGAAATACCTGCCAATTAGTACTAAGGGACGGAACCGGACAATTTTTGGTACGAGATATGTCAGTATGATTATTTTGAACTAACTACAATTTTATGGAGAAATAAAACCTGGAGTAATTCATATAATTAATAATATACCAGTATGCACCTACGCACCAGCAAGAATAAACCAGAGCTACAAGAATTATTTAAATATTTTATAGGTTTTTTGAAGCTAGAGGATACCGCAGAGGATACCGATAGATTTACTGATTTATGGAAATAACTGAAAGCCTTGATATGATTGGTGCCCAGACCTGGAATCGAACCAGGGACACAGGGATTTTCAGAGCCTAGAAAGCTACAATTAACTAGAGTATACTACAATAAACTAAAGTATATCAACAGCTTAATTTCAGAGTATTTTAGTATGTTTTAGTGCATTTTAGCCTGTTACTCCGCTCAGAGTGCGATAGGATTTTATTTGTAGTACTTTAAGCAGATAGTCAAAGTGGAACAATTGTACCGGAACCATGGTTCCGATTTAGGGCTTTTTAATTTCATCCAGATATATCAGAAACTGACTGCTGATGTTGTGCTGCTTTATCCCTATCTTTCATGACAATTTTCAAAATACAGTTGAATCGTGAAATATTATCCACTGCTCAAGCCAATTTGTAAAATACACCTGAAACGTGAAATAATTTCTACTGTTCAATTCAATTTATAAAATACAGCGGAATCGAATAGTTTCTCCTGCAGACCAGAGAACCCAGCTCAAGTTATAAGGTCTGTTCGTTTGTGCCGAGGTCATTAGAAATTAAGACAAACGGTAATGGATGTTAATTTGTGTGCATATCCAGAGAAACCAAGCCGGGCAATATCAGCTAATAATTACTTCCCTGAACCGGACAAATTAAGACAAACTAGCCCACTCACTAATTTAAGCCCTGGCTGGCAGGAGTTAAGCAAGACGATAATGCTCCTTAATTTCTCCTGCAGACCAGAGAATCCAGCTCAAGTTATAAGGTCTGTTCGTTTGTGTCAAGGCCGTCAGAAGTGAATAGCAAGTATAGAGGCTGTTAATTTGTACCTTGGTCGGGAGATTATAGGGGCAACTATACTGGAGGTTAATTTCTGCCCTGGTCGTCAGAAATTAAGGCAAACTCTAATGGACGTTAGATTGAAGTTGAAAATGGGTGAAAGACGGGGAAAACCGGCTAATGATATTCCGGACATTTGTCCGGAATTAAAAGATTTGTGAGCATGATCAGAGAAACCAAGCCGGACAATATCAGCTAATAATTACTCCCCGAACCGGACAAATTAAGACAAACTGAAGCGCTCACTAATTTATGCCCTGACAAGCAGCAAATGAGCCAGACTATAATGGTCCTTAGTTTCTCCTGCAGACCGGAGAGTTTAGCTCAAACTATAAGGCCTGTTCATTTGTGCCGTTGACCAGAGAAATTAAGGCGTGATATGAGTGCTGCTAATCTGTGTTCTGGTTGGGAGATTATTAGGTCAACTATACCGGGTGTTAATTTGAGCCAGCAACGGGAGAAAATAACCAGAACTGAACCGCTCACTAATTTAAGCCCTGGCTGGGAGGAATTAAGCCAGACTATAACGCTCCTTAATTTCTCCCACAGGCCAGAGAAATCAACTCAATCTGTAAGGCTTGTTCGTTTGTACCGAGGCCATTAGAAATTAAGACAAACGGTAATGGACGTTAATTTGTGTGCATGGTCAGAGAAACCAAGCCGGACAATATCAGCTAATAATTACTTCCCTGAACCGGACAAATTAAGACGAACTAGCCCACTCACTGATTTAAGCCCTGGCCGGCAGAAATTAAGCCAGACTATAATGCTCCTTAATTTCTCCTGCAGACCAGAGAACCCAGCTCAAGTTATAAGGTCTGTTCGTTTGTGTCAAGGCCATCAGAAGTGAATAGCAAGCATAGAGGCTGTTAGTTTGTACCTTGGTCGGGAGATTATAAGGAGGACTCTACCGGGTGTTAATTTAAGCCAGCAACGGGAGAAAATAGCCAGAACTAAACCACTCACTGATTTAAGCCCTGGCTGGCAGAAATTAAGCAAGACTATAATGCTCCTTAATTTCTCCTGCAGACCAGAGAACCCAGCTCAAGTTATAAGGCCTGTTCATTTGTGCCGTTGACCAGAGAAATTAAGGCGTGATATGAGTGCTGCTAATCTGTGTTCTGGTTGGGAGATTATAAGGGCAACTATACCGGATGTTAATTTGAGCCAGCAAAGGGAGAAAATAACCAGAACTGAACCGCTCACTAATTTAAGCCCAGGCTGGGAGGAATTAAGCCAGACTATAACGTTCCTTAATTCCTCCCACAGCCCAGAGAAATCAACTCAAGTTATAAGGCTTGTTCGTTTGTGCCGAGGCCATCAGAAGTGAATAGCAAGTATAGAAGCTGTTAATTTGTGCCGTAATCATGAGAAATTAAGGAGGGATAATTTTTGCCCCGGTCGGGAGATTATAAAGACAGTGATACTTGGTGTTAATTTCTGTACTGACCGTCAGAAATTTAGACAAATTCTAATGGACGTTAATTTGTGTGCATGGTTAGAGAAACCAAGTCGGACTACATCACTTGGTAACTTCTACCCCGGGCAGGAGAAATTAAGACAAACTAAACCTCTCACTAAATTAAGCCTTGGCTGGCAGAAATCAAGACAGACTATAACGAACCTTAGTTTCTCCTGCAGACCAGAGAACCCAGCTCAAGTTATAAGGCCTGTTCATTTGTGCCGTTGACCAGAGAAATTAAGGCGTGATATAAGTGCTGCTAATCTGTGTTCTGGTCGGGAGATTATAAGGAGAACTGTACAGGTTGTTAATTTGAGCCAGCAACAGGAGAAAATAGCCAGAACTGAACTTAAGCCCTAGGATAACCATACAGATCAATTATTGAGCCACTGTGAGCGATTCTACGGACTTATTGATGTGCAGTGTTAGTGATGGGGTGTAGTGGTTATTGTTTTCGGTTATACCGGCTATTTCTTGGTAATCAGAGATAAGTTTTAACTCATCCTGCAGAGTTTGTTTACTTGGTACTTCCTCCAAAATTGGAGGAAGTTGTCTATCTAATTCCTCTGAATTCAGAGGAATATCATTAGCAGGTTTACCCTGTAATTGTTCCCCAGTGGGGACAATATCATTAGCCGGATTTCCTCTAACTTGTGGAAAATTTTCCACAAGTTCCTTATTGCATTGCTGGTAACACTTATCAACTCTTTTTGCTTTGCATTCCTCCAAAATTGGAGCTTTGCTCTGTTCTGCAGCATAAGCAGATTGCCTTAATGATTCAGCCAATTGCTGGGCATTATCAGGGGAAATAAAGCGGGGTTTATCTGGGTATAGTAGAATGTCACCACCAATAACGGCAGCTGTTTTTAATTGATTAGACATGAGAATGTCTCCTTTTTATTTTCGAATTAAACCCATAAGGACACCAGGGGCTTCGAACAGAAAAAATAGCAAGGGTTTGTGCTATAATCTTAATTCTGAACAAGGGGAATGGTTATGGAACTTATCTTTTTCTTTGCAGTTATATACGCTGCAGCTGCTTTTTGGTTTGGCTATGCTTTTTATCATTTTATAATGCTTATTTTTGATTAGCCGTGCTGGGAGAGGGTTTGTAATAGTTTTGATATAAAGAAATATAATAATTTAATTGTGCTGAGTTCAGATCATTATTATCTGATGGCCGTCCTCTTCTTTCTGACGACGACCCTCTTCTTTCCCCTAATTATAATATTGAGCTAATAGTTCACCCAAAGACTGAATAGTATAAGCCGATGTCTCAATATTGCTGGACGACATTTATTCAAGTGCTTCTAAAAATTCAATATCATTGTTCTTATGTAACTGGTTAGAAAGCAAACCCAATAGATTGGAATGATGTCTGTCAGGATCACAAAGATATTTATTTTTACTCATGACTGTACTCCTTTATTCATTTCAAGGTACACATAATCAAAAATAACCACTCTTAACTTTCTAAATCCATTAGCCTGCTTGTGTATAGGCAGATTACATACATCCACAAACTGCATTAACAGTTGGTTACTCCGAACGCTCTCAACTGCTTTGATTTTTTCAGGTGTTGGTCGTTTTGGCTTTGGGAATGGGATAATATTAGTTAAGATAGCCATGATTAAACCTCCTGTATTTAGGTGTGCGCTTTACCTCTTTCAGAGTTTGAATTTCCTTGGCGAGTTTTCTCCAGTCTGGACGATCAGGAAAATCTTTAGAAAACTTTTTACACCATTGGGTTTTAGTGCTTGGCGCCCAGGGATCATCACCACGTAGAATTTTTTTAGCAAATGACTCATTTATTGCTCTCAAAAAACTATTAAAATGGCATAACTCATGCTTAATTTGATCAATTAACTCTAAGGCTGCCTCATAATATTGTTGAGGTATGTCCTCAATGCGCAGTACACAGAAAACAACTCGTAGTTTGTTATAAATATGCTTTTGAATAAGTTCATGATAGACCCCAAGATACCCAGCAACATTGGAGGCAACCTCTTTAATTCTTTCCGCTTGTTTATAAGTAATTGGAGAATCATCTGGATTAGGCTGAAAAGTTATTTCATTTGAAGGGAAATAAAGTATTTTTTCTAATTGTGGTTCAAGCATGGTTCACCCCCTGATTAAAACGCTGGTTACATTCACGGTGAAATTGAAGTAATTGTGCCACTGTTAGCGATTCTATAGGCTTATTGATATGAAGGGTTAGTGATAGGGTGTAGTGATTATTACTTTCAGCTATACCGCCTATTTCTTGGCAGACTGAGATAAGATTTAATTCTTCCTGCAGAGTTTGATTGCCTGGTACTTCCGTCGAATTTGACGGAAGTTGTCTGGCAATACTTTCATCTTGTAATTGTGGAAATTTTTCCACATTATCATTAACAGACTTCCCTTCTAATTCCGGTAATTTTTCCGGAATATCATTGGCAGGTTTTCCACTTTTAACTTCAGGAAATTTTTCCTTAAGTTGGCTGTCAGTTTCAACTTGTGGAAAAATTTCCACAGGTTCAGCGGATGCAAACTGTTGTTGATATTCTTCTAATTGCCTGGCATTATCTGGGGAAATAAAACGGGGTTTATCTGAACAGGGGAAAACATCATCGTCCAGGCATTGGTATTGATGGCCATAGTTTGTGATATGGGAAAGTGCTGCTGATTTTATAGACGGATCTGTCTGTTGGGGTTGTGTCGTCATGATAGTGACTCCTTTTGCAATTAAGGGAAGCCCACCACCAATAGCTACTAATCTATTATAGGGTGGCGGACAAATACCGGGTTAGTAGACCGAGCAAAAGGGATCGGCAGGCCGAAGCCTCCCAGTATTCATCCACCATAGAACATGCACAAAAAAAGACGCATTATTTTAGAGGCGTCTTATGTGTCGCCTTTTGCATTCCGGGCTACTAATCCCAGGCACCGGATTTTGCCAGTGCTATATTTAAAATACGCTCAATCTCTGGATGATGCAAGAATTATTTGTGTTCCATTAAGCATCAATTTGTATTATTTTCCCTATGAGTCCAAATATGCATCAATTCATGAATCACTGACATGTTCTCTTTGAGTTAAGTCAATGACAATCACATCTATAGCCTCAACACCTGGATATTGTCCAGAGATATCCTGCCAATAATTTTTCAAAGCTCCGGCAAGTTCATTTAACTCAACTAGCTGGTTGTTGACCTTCCACTTCTTTTTTAAGCTTAATTTTTGAGAGACTAATAAAAATACACCACATCCTGCACTTTCCTCTCGAAGATAATCTCCCACCAACTGATTTCTCAGCCGCTCACAAAGCTTTGGACCAGACCAACCCTTATCGAGCAGTTTCAGTTCGATAGGCACTGGTGATTGTACATTTGTATTGTCCAACCAGATATCCATGCGCTGGCTGTTGGCAAGTTCTGGTTCCTGCACGGTGGTGTATTGTTCACGGCAATGCTGGCGGAGCCAACTGGCTATCAAATTGCGCATTTCGTTTTCACTATCGGCACGTTGCCAAGTCTGCCAAACACTGTCGTTTCCGAGTTCCAACCAATTCTTCAGATCAAGAAGGCGATGCACAGCCAGTTCAAATAGCTGATGATGTGTTGCGGGAGTAATTGTTTGTGACTTGTCAAACGCATAGATCTGCTCAGCCGTCCAAGGTTCCAGATCACCATCTTCTTCAGCTCGCTTATAGGCTCGTTTAGCCATCCAGGGGCGATAATCGGGATCAGGGTGCTCACTAATGAGTTGTTTAATGGTTGAATAGCTCTCTTTTCCAGGAATTTGTGATAGAAGGTTAAATAGTCTGTTGCGTGCATCCTGTGCATCATCGCGAAGTTTTGGGGAGTACACACCTTCATCTGCATGGTTAATATCTTCATTTGCCAGAATATAACTATGCATCAGGACATATAGTGATTTTAGGTGCTTTGCTGTGCGAAAATTACCAATAGAAAGCCCAGTATCTCCCATATGACGGCCACCCATCAGCGCTATGACGAAGATCTGTGCAGTGTGCTTTGCCGTATCCTCATCAAGCTCTGACAACAACTGCTCAACTTCAGGAATAGCATTTTCTGGATCGCAGTCAACACGAAGCGCGCACCACCACGAAATGCTATCTAGGTCACTATTATGGGCTATCTGTTGGCTAGCCAGCGCCGCTAGTCTAGCTGGATCGGTTTCACCATTGAGCAATATATGCAAGCAGTAACGTCGACTGGTGTTGTTGTATGTGTGATTGGCCTCCACCCACTCCAGTATTACGGGAGCCATGGATGCATGCAGCCAAGGTGCATGGTAGACTAGATCGTGAAGAATATAGTGCATCGGCTCTTCAGGCCTAGTGTTATCAAGTTCCCAGAGTAATTCCTGTATCACAGCCTCTTCGACTAAGGTTGGAAATTCCTGATACATACGTTCAAACCAACTGGGAAATCCATTAAGTTCCCAAGTGATATAGCGCAAAGCATGACGAGCTTGCTCTTCATCCAGGTTACCCAGAAATTCAGGGTTCTCAGTCATTTCAATCTCTAGACCGGCCATAGCGAAGAGCAGCTGATAAGATGTGCCATCACTTTGAATACCTTCAGACCTCAATGTCGGCAAGTAATGTCGCCAATGCTTGACGGCAGCATCACGATAGGCTAGGGCGATGGCTTCGCTGAAGTCTTGATTTAGTGCCTGCCAATTCGCACTATCCGAGCGGCTCGTTGCTAAACCCTTTCCCATCAATTCATAAAGCAGATATTTTTGATCACCTGTCCACTCGTTCGGCTTCAAACTTGGTGGGTTGCGTACACGATCAGGATTGGATCGTAACTCCGCTATCCACGTATCACGATCCTGCTTTTCTCGTTCTTCCTTCTCATCCCTCTTTTGTAGATATTCAGCATGTTCTTTGTCATGTTTTCGCATCGTCTCAGACACTGGCGGATTGAGCTGAATGTTCAACCGATCTAGTAAGACTGAATCATCGGCCACGGCATTCTGCAGATTGTTTAGAATCTGTGCTGGCTTATCTGCACGTACAAAGACCCGAAATGCCGTACTGAGTGCGACTAGCCTGTCATCCTGCAACGAGCGGGAACGCATGTAGTCGAGCAGCCTTGGTATGCTCGCCGTATCGAAGGCCCAAAAATGGCCAAGCCAGGAAACGGGCCAATCATCAGTAAAAGGTTCACTTGATTTTGCCATCTCGGTGGCTCGTGCCTGTTCGATACTTGTCCAATAGAGGACATCATTAAGTTCCGGCCAGTTAGGAACGAGTGTATGTAAATTGCCTTTATGCTCACTGAGATCATTATCACGCCAATGGCGTAATGTAGGAACCATTAGCATAATGGACTGTGCCGTCATCTCGAGCGCCACAGAACTCCGTGCTTCGACTATTCTTTCCAACGCATGTGTAGCGGGACTTAGAAGCCATGAGTACTCCTTCGAAACTTGGCATTCTCGTCTCTCTACATAGGGAGACCTCCCAATATACGCATGCAGACCATCAAGAAGTAGGGTGATGGCGTGCTGATCTCCGTTAATCGGTAACTGTTCTACAAATTCATGCAGCGAACGGCCTAAGCCGGTGGATTTGAATTGCTCGTAAGGTGGCAATTTACCGAGTGAGTTCACCAGATTCTCGACGCTATGACTATCAGGCTCTGCTTCATCAACCAACTCCGCAAGTAATTCACGCGGAATCTGGTTATCGCTTTCGTTTAGCATTTGCCACAAGTTTTGTTTCTGATCGACAGAACCACAAGTCATCACGGCGCGGACTGATGCTCTTCGGGCGTAGAACCCACGCGAACTATCTACCGCAATAGCAATAAAAGGGGCTACACAGCTAGCCATTTCTCCCTGCCACACCAGCCTACCTAGAAAGAAGATGGCATCATCATTGTCACCGTATTCATTGATAAGCTGCTGAGTGTCTTCTGAGAGATCTAGATTGGCAATTCTTGCAATTGCGCTGTTATCTCGTGCAGAGCGATCATCCTCGTCAGCAGCGATCCAAAGGACGATATCTGCCAAAATTCCCTGTCTTTCCAACAAAGGTAGTTGAGATGGGTCGCCACCTTCAACAGCAATTTCAGGATGAATTTCCAGTGACCTTCGACGTATTTCGTCATCAAGCAGGATAAGCCATGGCAAAATCGGTCGAAGACGTGGTGTAACGATTTTCTCCCCATATTGCTCTCGAAAGAATAGGGCTTCGACCGAATAGCGATTGTTGCCAGATTTCAGCAACCCGTCGAACCACTCAGCAGCAAGGAGTTCAAGCACATCTCGGTGCCGAAACCGCACAGCACCATAAATGATGTCATTGAAAATTCCGCGTTCTAGTAGTGTGTGAACATCCTTTGGATCCCAATCAGCAAGGACGGACATTGCATTGATCCCCGGTTTAACTGGAACATTATCTGGAATATTTAGACCAGCCTGGCCAGTCAATACAATGGCGGCGGCTAAACGACACGCTCCTTCTCTTGCTTGTTCAAGATTCAGAGGCTGGCGCTGAGCCCGATCACTGTTGTGGTCGTCTTGTAGCCTCTTGTCGATGTTATGGATGAGTAGCTCTCGACGACCACCTAGAGCGTTGTCCTTAGCCCATTTTACCAAGATACCTTCAAGGTCAAATGGGCGCTCCGCTAGACTCCAAAGATTGGTACGTCTAATTTCATGCAACAGATGGTCGATATCACCCGCTGCACGACCTACACAAAAGCGCCGAATCCTTTCTTCATCCAAGTGGCACATTGTGTATATCATGAGCGTACTGTTAGGTTCAGATTGCTGACCTTCTTCATCACCCTCTTCATCTTGCGTGGTCGCAAGAAACAGGATCTGATCCAATAGCCTCCGATCTTCCCTCGGACGCCATGCGTAGGGTCGACTAGAGAGGTAAATGTGCGCTCTATGTGCACCTCTTGCTATAACTTTGGCAAAGCGGCGCATCGCTTTTTCGAAGGTTCTCGGATTTTCGAGCCGTGCCTCATCGACAGAGTCCAGGAAAAACCATGCTTCCCCCGTCGATTGCAGCCATGATTGGAATTGGGCTTCCTCACCTATCTCAAATGCGTTATAGAAATCGGCTTCGATATCTTCAATGCGGATAAAGAAAGATGGCATGTCCTGACTCGCCAGTATACTCGCATGTTGCCGCAATTCCTCTGTTTTTCCCGCGCCAGCCTCAGCCAGAATGACGCATCGAAACTCCTGGTCTATATCATCCCAAGTCTTTGGTTTGATATGGCCCCAATCAGTCAGGATTTCGTCACTTTCCACCTCTTCTTGGTCTTTGAGGAGAGGTGAAAATTGTCTATTTAATGGAATATGGGTGTCCATCTGAATGCACTACTTTTCGATTTTGTATTTGGAAGCGGTAAAAAAATTCATTTGTATATTGCCTATTCATTAATGAGTTTTAACATTATACGCTTTTGTTGGATAGAATTTTTCCATCTAATCGTCAAAATATGTCTAGTAAGTTCATTTCCAGAACCATACCACACTAATTAATCATTGTAAGTCAGAAATTACCTACAATCCAATAATTTATGAATGTCGCCTATGTCACGTACCCAACTAGTACATTTTAATTTTTCAAATATTTATAAAGTAGGGGGAAGCTGTCTGAAATGATAATAATGGGACTTTAGGCACCTTTTTACCATGCTGGTAAATCCATATATCAATGTAGGATTTCCTACACTTGCAGGAACAATTGTTCCGGTCATCATGTTATTGAATGGATAATCAACATGAGGGAAAGAGCTTCCTCCAAATTTGGAGGAAGCTTAGCCAAGAAACTACTCAGGTTACGGGCAAAAGTGAGTAAAACAAGAGCAATTGAACACCATTAAAAGATAGGCTTTATTTGTAATAAAATAAGCCAATTTAAGCCACTAAAAGGTAAATATTTTATTAGATATAATTATTTAATTTTAAAGCCTTAAATCGTTTTATATTAAACAAGTTAAGATATTATTACTTTGAAATAAGCCTATTTTTTAAATGCTTTTCAATTTGATTATTTGAAACTAAATTTATGAATTGTACGAAAACCAATAAAATTATTATTTCATGATTTAGATGAGCAATTTGAGAAGTTTCTTTGCCTGGTACTTCCGTCAAATTTGATGGGAGTTGTCTGTCTGTTCTTTTCACCTACTTAGATGAAAACCTATCTGGGACAGTATAGGTATAGTATTTTATTTGGTTGTTGTAGAAAAATTTACCACTAATTACACATACAAGCCCAAATTATATGTGGTGGAGTAAAGCCCATTGGTTTACAAAACGAAAAAACTTGACAAAAATAAACACCAAGGTTTACAATTCATATAAATAATAAAGAAATGTAAACAAACAGCCAGGTGATATTATGATAGGTGAACGAATAAAACGAGCTCGAACGGCAATCGGACTATCTTTGCGAGGTTTGGGTGAAAAGCTTGAGTTATCACAAACAGCAATTTCAAAGTTTGAAAAGGGGGAATTAACACCATCATCGAAACAACTTTATCAAATTGGAAAAATTCTTGGGGTGCGAACAGAGTATTTCTTTCGTCAGTCAATTAAATTCACTGATATTGATTATCGTAAGCGTTCAAACACACCTAAAAAGCTTCTTGATCGAATTCATGGTGATATTTTAAATCAACTGGAACTCTGGTTTGAATTATTAGATTTTTTTCCTGATTCACCTACTGGTGACTTTAATGAGGCAAAAAATATTGGCTTTGATGTGTTTCATGAAGAAGAAGTCAGTCTTTGTGCTGATAGATTACGAGAGTATTGGGAGCTTGGTTCAAATGCAATTCCAGATTTAATCGATACATTAGAGTCAAAAGGCATTTGTGTAATTACAACAGATGTTGATAATCAAGCTAAATTTGATGGTATGACAACTTATGTAAATAACATCCCAGTGATTGTTATTTCTTCAAAATGGACTGGTGATCGGCAGCGTTTTACTTTGGCTCATGAATTAGGGCATATATTATTAAATATAGCTGATAATCTTAATGAAGAAAAAATATGTAATCGATTTGCTGGATCTTTCCTGTTACCAGATAAAACTGTGATTACTATTTTTGGTATCAAACGGGATAATTTTGAATTGCAAGAGCTTTTGATAGTTAAGCATGAATATGGTATCAGTATGCAAGCCATTCTTTACCGTGCTTTACAATGTGGCATCTTGTCTCAATATCATCATCAAGGTTTTATGCGTTATTTTTCTAAAATGAAATGGCGCAAAAATGAGCCTGGGGATCCTTATCAGGCTGAAAAAACAGATTTCTTTAATAGATTAGTGTATCGAGCAATAGGCCAAGAGTTTATATCAGAATCAAAAGCAGCTGAATTAATGCAAACTCCATTGTCTGTCTTTCATAAAGAAAGAATGGTGGAGCAATGGACACAATAATTAGCGATTCCAATATATTTATCGATATGATTGAGGGAGAATTGTCTGAAGAGATGTTTCAATTACCTTATGGGGTCACCACGCCATATTTGCTGTATGAGGAAGAGCTTAGTCATGAGTATTCTTACTTGATAGATCATGGGTTGGTTTTGTCTGAACTCGATGGTAATGATATGAATAGAGTTTATGAACTTAGTCAAGGGATAAAAAGTGTCAGTATTTATGATTGTATGGCTCTAAGAGATGCTGAAAAAAGAGAATGTCTTCTTTTAACGGGAGATCAAAAATTAAAAGAATTAGCGTTAACACAACATATTGAAGTAAAAGGTACCATATGGCTAATTGAGCAACTTTTGATAAATAATATAATCTCAGTGGAGAAAGCGGAGGATGCTTATAACAAAATGCGTGAAACAGATAGGAGGCTACCTTGGAATAAATTTTCAGAATTGATAAACAGATATAAAAACTGATCTAAATATTGGCGTATTTAGATCAGTTACAAAAGACATGGTAGTGAGGACACCCCAATGTCTCCTGAGCGGTTTATATAATAAACTCCACAAAATTTATTATATATCCCATCCTTAGGTTTGTCTATTGTCCTCTTCATATTTTATGAGGAGATACTCATGAGTACTCAAAATAAAACTGTCCACGTGGTGGCATATTCTCGTTTCCGTAATGGTCAATGGGAAGATGTTTGCACACATTGGCGCAGCATGCCACGTTAAAGTGGTCAGGAGCTCATTTCGGTGAGCTCCATTCTCAATATAAAAATCAACTAAAATAATCTAATTTGAAAAGAGAGAAAGTTATGAGACAAAAAACAATAGACCAATTTATTGATATGTTATTTGATTTAACTGATCTATTTTGGCAAGTAGGTATAACAATTGCGGTCCTATCATCTTATGCAACTTACGAGACATTGATGTTTGCCATAAAACACAATTCTGAAATAAGTGCGTCTAATCGTATAGCTTCAGTTGTTTTGAGTGAAATAGGAATGATCTGGTATTTATTTCCAATATTTTTTGGTTTTATGGCAATCATTTTTGCCAGAAGGGCATACCAGGTATTTATTAAACAAAATCATTATTATTAATTTTCAGGTTTCAATTAGGAGAAACAAATAAAGCAAATATTAAATTAAAAGACACTGTAGAATACTCCCTGCTTTATGATATTTTTCCTGTTCCTGACTGTAATACAGTTCATTTAACTGATGTTGGAATTATAGAAAACTGAGAGCAATGGGATTTATGGCATAAATGAAAACCGACGCGTACACAAAGTGAAGAGGTGCCGGGCTTATTAACAATACATTCTATCTAAAATTATGTGCAAGTCAATTTTCCACCTTGCTTGTTAGGTTTTCCGTTTTGAAAACGGATTACCCCAGTTTTATGATATTTGTAGAGATTTTGCATAATAATTTTCTAATTGTGACTTTCTGTCATGGTAACTAATCCCCATTTTAATCAAGCAAGCGTCAGCTTTTTGCAGTTCATCAATCTGACTTAATTCAAAGGTGTTGCAGTTATCACGAACATTGTCGACTCGATGCAGTTTTTTATATTTTTTTGCATCCATTCCAAGAACAATTTTATTAATCATATTGGTCTCAGTGGTATAATGATAAAACTCAACCGGATCGTGTGAACCTTCAACCGCTTGTGACAGCTGCAGGAAGCCGGTTTTAGATTCAAGTCTTTTTTGTTGCCTGTTGTGCTCATCTTTTAGTCTTTGAATGATCCACTTATCCAGCTTTACTGCAAACATTGAATTTAACCATCTGGCAAACTGCAATGCCAAATCATTATGAAACCAAGTTCCACCGTATTTTCCTTTTTTGGTTTTGATAAAATCAGATTTCTTATTACCCTCCCCAAGGGTAATTAAAGCTTCCAAATATTCAATATTCTGGGGTTGCTTCCAAAAATCATCCGGACGTTTGTTAAACTGTTTTGCCATTTTAGTAGCATTAAAAAATAAGGTGTCACTTTTAACCAACATAGAGACATCAACCATAATCTCTTTATTATTAACTTCTACAATTTCAAATTTTGTACTCATTATTATTTTCCAATTAATATTTTTAATACCCCTTGCCTAACTCCCGCTCCTGTACAGAAGTAGGGTGGATCGGTCTAGAAGAATTAAAGTCTGAAGGATTTATGCCCCCCCACTCCCATTCTGCCAACATAAAAATTTGACTGGGGTACGGTCTATGTTTTTTTAGGTTGTAGATATTAGATCCCCCCCTGTATTAAACTATTAGAAACCGAAATAAACTTTAAAAAATTTGGATTAAAATTTTTTTGATGGACATCATTTTTAGTTAGGGTGGTTTTTTCTATAAAAAACTTATCAACCCGAAATCAACTTTAAAATAAATAAAACTAGCGAAATCTCGCGCCTCGAATTACCCGTATGGGGGTGGTACCCAGGAAGAACCTATGCACCCCCCATCTTATGATTTAATTTACTAACAAAATCCTTCATAGTTGTTGACCCCCCTGCAGAGTTCCAGATAGAGACAAAACTTGCGAATCTAATAGCCCGTATACAGCATGGCTCCAGAGGTACCTAAATATTTCTCACACACTTTAATCCATTGTTTCTTTAGCCAGTGGGTATGAGTGCTGTACATTCTTCTGATCTGAATTGTTTATTACCCATATTAACGATATTCATTTTTTTAATTTCCTGTTTATCAATCATAAATAAGCTATCAAAACAGGAAATATACATATTGGGTTTTTTCTATTTGAGATTACTTTCACATTTCTCTTCCTTTCATACGGTCTATGTCTTTCTCTTCTTGAGGATTTTACCCCCTATACCCCTGCATTTTAATTTTCACCAAGCTCAGAAAGGAATGTCATCAGAGGGCATATCACTATCATCATCCTGTTGAGGTGTAGATTTCTTTTGTAACTTTTTGCGCCCTGTGTATGGCCTAACTGTCTTGGCACTGACTAAGCTATCAACCAATATCCGATGGTTTTCCTGTTTAACACCTTGAGCGTCTATCCACACATTGAGTGTTACTTTTCCCATTAAAGAAATTAAATCACCTTTTTTGTGCTTTGCCAGGTCTTTAGCCAGATAATTAAACGCTGTAAGGTTATAGAATATTGTCTGCTGTTCTTCAGAACCAAAGGGGGTAGCATCACAAGCTATTGAACCAGAACACATGTCTTTGTTGTTACTAGTGGTGATTAGTTTTGTATCTCTGGTTAAGCGTCCATATGCTGAAACCTGAATCATTTAAATTTCCTTTTTTATTTCTCTGGTTAATCCAGATTTTTATATGTGCTTTAATAATTCTCACTGGTATGCTGGCATCAATAATATCTTTATTATCATTTGATAATCTCTGACGAAAAATCTTTATACAAGAATTTTAATACCAAAAAATAAGATCACCTTATCCACATACCCACAGGCCAACAATTATTTTCTTTGAGTTATATCTAAAGACTCCAAAAACAATAGAGACCTGTGGATATGTGGATAAGAGCTACAAGAAAAAATATAGATACCATGGCTTCTATAGGGTACCGGCAAATATGTCGTGTTATAATTTTCATAAGTCATTGTTTTTCAGTTTTGACCGGACAAATTGTCGTGTTATAATTTATTTAATCGGCAAATCTGTCGTATTAAACGCTTTTAACCAGCAAATTTGTCACCCTATTTTTTTTGTTTCCTCCATGAGAATGTTGCTTCTTTTTCATGATATTCTAACCATGTCAATTCATATTCTCTGGTTGTTTTTTTTCCGCTTACTTTTTTTATATTTATAAAACCTGTTTGCAATAATTCTGTTATAGATCTCTGAACAGTTCTTTCGGAAATGCCGGCTTTTTCTGCTATTTGACTGATACCTATCGAAGTATAACGCCAGGGGTACCATTCTAATTGCATTGCTGTCATTACTGCTTTAGATGCCAAGGATAGATGTATATATTCATTTGATTTCAACATTACGACAGGCATCACAACAACGCCCTGACCTTCAGTTCTAAAACTTGTTTTATTTTTTCTTTTGCTCACTATAAATGTGTTTTAAGAATTATCTTTTCATCCATTCAATAAAAAGAGGTATATCAAAAAACCAGCGTTTGCCAACTTTGAACAAAACTTTATTAGCTTTATTTATCCCGTTAAATTTCCGCTGCTGAATAATCCAGCGTAATTGCTGCTCATTGAATTGTGGATAGGTCTGGGTTAGGGTTTTTATATCGAGTAGATTATTGAGTGTGGTTTCTTGCATAATTTCACCTTAGCTGTTTAATGTTAATTTCAGATTGCTAAAGTGTATTATTAGATGAGGGTGTATTTTTTTATATAGATGTAAAAAATTGCTTTTTTTACATTATTATTTTATTATTTTTTTTTAATGTAATTTTTTTATTATTTTTTTTACATATGGTTTATCAGATTTTTTTGTAATATGAGTGCCATCTATTGCTGTTTCTTGTTTTGCCATGCTGAATATAAAGTTTGGGTCTAGCATTATCTCTGCGATATCATTTAATGTCCTATAAGTTCCATTGAGACTGGAGATAAGCTTTCCTTTGACATAACCACTTGGATGGATCCAGCGTACTATTTCTGCTTGAATACCTTTTTTAGATACTTTTCCTTCTTGTTTTTGCCACAACAATAAGTCAAGAAAGGCAATTAAGTTAAGATCCGACCATTTTTTTATATCATTTTCTGTGACTCCTTTTTTTATATTTAATCCCTTTTTTTTCTTTTCTTTTAAAATAAAATTATTAAATTGTTCCATCAATGTGTCAATTGGTGCCTCTAAATCAACAGAAATAACAGCTTGTTGCGTTCCATAACTACCTGCCAGAAAAGATAGAATCTCTTCTTCTTCATCAATACCACATAAAAATCCTTCATTATTCCAATCAAGGGAATCTGATAAGTATTCGCTAAATATTTTTTTATTTTCAGAGGTATTATGTTTATAATAAAAATTGTTGAGAGTAAAAGGAGAAATGCAAACATTATCACCTGGTGATGAAGTTACTTCCCATGCATGTGACACCTCAAAGAAAGCAAACCCATCAGTTCTACATTTCTTCACTTCTTCTTCACTAGTAAAATCTAAACAGCCGTCATCACTACTAATAATTCCGTCACAACACAATATAGCCATTATCCTAGCAGAAAGATTAAAAAACCATTGTTCAAATGTTGCTGTATGTGCATCATCATACTTTTCTATATTAAACCATTCAGGTTTTTTTATTTGATTTGACATTATTACACCCTCGCAAGTGTTCGCACTGAGATAGGAAACCAGCCGGTACAGGTGCGAGATCTGCATTTAAACCGCTAAGTCGAGGCTGGTTAAGCTCTATTATACTGCTTTTTATCATTAGCTGCTAATGCCTAAATCCCCAAAAACATCAGCAACGGCACTGGCTTTAATATCTTCATCATCATGAGTATATCTTAATGTAGTATTAATATTTTTATGACCGGCCAGTGATTGAATCACCTTTAAATCTTTCCCTGCTTTGTGTAAATCAGTACAAAATGTGTGACGTTCACTATGAAAAATTAACCTCTCATTATAACGGTCATCCAGTTCTTTAATGCCGGCCTGTTTTAATGCTTTAATCCAATTTTTTCTATAGGTGTGATTTGTGCTGCCATTCTGACCAATAAAAACAAGTGTATTCTGCAGTTCTCGAACTTTTTTTAATTCAGTGACTTTTGACTTTTTGATAGCATCTCTGATCTTAATTAATTCCTCTATCACTATGGGGGTAAGGTGTAATATCTTGCTTTCACCATTTTTAGTATCACCACAAAAAGCCTGGGCGGTATTAAAATCAATATCTTTCCATTTTAGTTTTAATAATTCACCTCGCCTGGCACCACTGGTGAACCCCATTAATACAAATAAATAGAATCTATCCCAGTCTGATTGTTTACTGGCCTTTAAAAAACGGAGCTTTTCGTCCTCTGTAAAAACCCTCTGACGACCTTTACCTTCTGGCTTGCCTTTGACGTTCTTACATGGATTTTGTATTCTTTTTCCGCTGTTCTGGGCATGAGTAAAGACTACAGATAGGTTTGCTTTAAATCGGTTGGTTGTTTGTGGTTTAAGGGGACGGCCTCTAGTGCCTTTTTTGAGTAGAATACTGATCCCTTCCTGAACATCACAGCTTGAAAACTGGGTTAATATTCGATCACCATATTGATCATGCCACCATTTAAGACGGGTATAAGCATTCTGATCTTTTTTATCATATTGTTCTAAATAGTCATCAATCAGATCAGCCAGGGTACTTTTATTCGTGACGGGATCGCCTAAAGCTCTGGCCAGTTCAATATCACCTTCAACTTTGCGAGCAAAATCAGTGGCATCTTTCTTTTTTTTGAATGATTTAGAAATAGGGCGTAAACCCTTCAAACGGATTTGTACTTGATATTTACCGGATGGTAATTTTTTGATGTAGGCCATTAGCTTTTTCTCGTTTAAAATCACATAAAAGCAGTCTACTCCGCTCAGAGTGCGATCGGGTTAGTTTTAGTAGCAATCTGAAACTAACTTTAAACAGAAAAATTTAATGTTTTCAAGATGTTAATTGGTGCCCAGACCTGGAATCGAACCAGGGACACAGGGATTTTCAGTCCCTTGCTCTACCGACTGAGCTATCTGGGCAACGGCGTGTATTTTGTCGTTTTTGCCGGGGTGTGTCAAGAAAAAATTAACTTTTTTGAGTATACCGGAGCCTATCGCTGCTCTGGTATACACTTTAGTTTTAAATTATTCTTTAAAGGATGGATTATGGCGCTTTGTAGTCCTCGGGCATGCTTGATGCCTCATCGCTGAAAAAATATTTATCCATTTCTTTTTCGATGAACTTTCTATGTTCAGGATCAATGGGGGACAGGCGATATTCATTGATTAACATCGTTTGGTGCTGTACCCAGCCACCCCATGCTTCTTTAGATACATTTTCAAAAATTCGTTTACCCAGATCTCCAGGATAAGTGATACGTTCAAGGCCTTCAGCTTCTTTTCCTAATTTAACGCAATTTACCATTCTAGACATATTAATCCTTCTTTTTATTTAAGTTCAGCTAATAATGATTTATCAATTATTGTAGTACTCTGATATTAGATTTTTAATTGGGGTGGGTATACCTAATTTCAATGCTTTTGATGGCTGATACCAAACAAAATCTTTATTGTTTCCTTCATGTATTGTGAAAATTCCTGGTGTTTTTATCTGAATTTGTACTGCTGTGATATTTAAATGAAAATGTGTAAAAGTATGTCGAAATTCAGGATGAAATTTCATTTTTACTTGGCTGTTAAATTGATTATTATTCAACCATTCTTTAACCTCATCCAATGTCTGACACTGAGGAAATGACCATAGTCCTCCCCAAATACCGTGTTCAGATCTTTGTTCTAATAATATTTCATTTTTATCTGAGGTGAGCATTAACAGATAAGTGCTTTTTTCAGATTTGATTTTTTTTGGTTTTGAATTAGGATAGTGTTGTGTTAAATCATTTTTATAAGCTTGGCATGATGTCATCAGCGGGCATTTATTGCATTGTGGTTTACTGCGACTGCACAGGCTTGAACCCAGATCCATCAAGGCCTGATTAAAATCATCACATCGTTTTTTTGGGGTAATTTTTTCTATTTTATTCCATAGTTCTTTTTGTGTTTTGGTACTGCCTGTCCAACCACTAATGAGGTAATGACGAGCTAGAATTCGTTTTACATTGCCATCGAGGATGGCGTGATGTTGTCCCCTGGAAAAAGATAAGATGGCACCGGCTGTAGAACGTCCAATGCCGGGTAAAGATTGTAATATTTCCGTTGCTTCTGGAAATTGAGCTGAGTGTTGACTGCAGATGATTTGAGCAGTCTTGTGTAAATTTCTAGCACGAGCATAATAACCAAGCCCGCTCCATAAATGCAAAATCTCATTTTGTGGGGCTTTTGCCAGGGAATTAATATCAGGATAAATTTTCATGAACTTCAGATAATAGGGAATAACCGTTTTTACCTGAGTTTGCTGCAGCATTATTTCTGAGATCCATACCCGGTAGGGTGTTTTATTTTTCTGCCAGGGCAGATTTTTTCTGCCATGCTGCTGGAACCACTGAAGTAAATCTGGTGACAAATTTAAAATTTTATGAGGCCTTTAAACTTGTCACCAAATTTTTTCTCCAGTTGTTTATTAATTTCTTTTTCAGCTTTTTTCTTTACTTCCTGTTCTAATACTTTACTGATGTTGGCTTCTTGAGACAATTCAGAGAATTTACCCTTAATGGTATAAGGGAATTCTTTTCCCTTGTAATCATTCCCCTGCGTGTTTTTATCTATTTTTATGCTATTAAGCAGCTTAATTTTTAAGGTATAGTCCAGATATTCCTTAGGAAAGTCAGCATAGCCTTTTCCTGTCAACTGCATCACAGGAGATTGGCTACTTAAGTCATTATTGTGAACAATACCATTTTTAATTTTAAGAGTGCCTTTTAATTCAGTAAATTTTGTATTACTTTCCTGTGTTTTTGTTGGAGTTTTTCTTCCTTTGAACAGTGCATCTGCTTTTCGTATAGTATCCAGGATATCTAATTTATTTATATGCCCATCAGTAATAAGCAGCTTGGCGGTACCATTACTATTTTTTATGAGTTTGTCATTATCATTACCAGAGGTGGTAATATTGGCTGAGATATTCGCTGCACCGGTGAACTCCTGACTTCCTGTGGTATCCTGAAGTAAGTCTCCAATTTGAACATTTTTTAATTCGTTAATTATTTTGAGTTTGGGGGTTTTTCCACGAGCATCAATGGTGGATTTCAGGTTAATACTGCCTTTATAAAGCTGTGCTTTTAACGGGGCTAATTGTACCAGCCCCTTATTGCCTTTTAATATAATAACCACATTGGTCATTTTTGCTTTGGCGGCAACAAACTGGCCAATCGTCAGTTTACCATCAAGGTTTAACTGTCGTAATGTTTCTATTGGAAAGACAGGTGAGGATTGCTTTGAAGCTGCAGTAGAAGTTTGTTTAGGTGTGGCTGTAGATTTTTTTGCAGCTGTTTGAGCGGCAGGTGCTGAAGTTTTTTCTGCTTTGACTGCATAATAATCCAGATTAAGCTGATTAAGCGTTAAATCAAACCCATAATGTGGTTTTTGAAAATGGCTAATAACGGCATTTCCTTTAAGAGATGTCTTATCCAAATTAGCTTCTAATGAGCTCAGAGTGATTTTGTCTTTGTCTCCCTTAAAAATTATTTTAGCATCAGCTGAACTAAGAGCAGTATTTTCTTTCATTTCAGGTAATGCACTGCCCAATGCTGCGGCTAATGTTTTTGGAGAAAATGTTTCAATACTTATCTGGCCGTTATACTGGGTGGCTGTATCAATTTTATCCACATGGAATAAACCATTAACCGTCATATCATAAGAAGTGAGTTTCATATTTTTGATATCCAGAGTCTGAGCTTTTCCATTATAAATAATATCACCACCAAGACTGGTTTTATTTGTACCACCAGGTAATGTTTTTCCTGTGAGATCAAAAGATAATGAAGTTTTATCTAATTGAAAGTGTGACTTGGATAAAGAAATAACTGGTGTACTTTCCAGAGTGAAAATACCTGTTATTGAGGGATTGCTACTATTAATATGAGTGGAAAATTTGAGTTTGAATGGGGTATCTTCAATTAATTCACTAATAGTGATATTCGTTTTAGATAAGCTTAGGGTTTGATTTGCCTGTTCATCTGTCCAGCTAATTTGTGCATCTGAAATATTTAGACCTGCAACATGGATTGCAGGCATATTAGCTGTTGTGTCTGCTTTAGTCGTAGTTTTTTCTGCTGAAACTGCATTTGAATCCTTTGCCTTTGCGGCAGCCAGATCTGCCCAGTTGGTTTGCCCCTGTTTATTTTTAATCAGATTTAACTTGAGATGAGATAATTTTATTTCACCGATATCCATACGGTTTTCATTAATCAAAGGCAGGATAGCAACATAGATAGAAGCGCCCTGCATCTGAGCAAAGGGCTTATCTGAAAAACCTTTTGCATTACTTAAGGTCATTTTTCCTAATTCCAGGGAAACTGAAAGTGGCAAAGAAACGGCAATATCAATATCACCTTCGATGGAAAGTGTTCGGCCTGTTTGCTGGTAAACCTGTTGGCTGATTTCCTCTTTGTAATCGTTAGGGTCAACCAGAATTGGAATTAGAATTGCTGCAAGTGCAATAATAATGACCAGAATAAGCGTGATCCAGAGTAGAATTTTTATGAGTTTGGCCATGAGTTTTCCATTTTAATTGGTTAGCTATATAGATGTTTAATCTGGTCTTTAAATAATTCCATTACTTTAACCCGTTTAACTTTTAATGTTGGTGTTAACAGCCCGTTTTCAATTGTCCAGGGTTCTAATGTTAAAATAACCTTGCGTATTTTTGCATAGGCTGGAAAATCGTGTAACACCTTTCTAAGATGATGAACAATATGATTAATTATGGTTTTGTTGGTCAGGTTTTCTTTGTTAAAGGGATCGAGTTTATTGTTTTGTGCAATATGAACCCATTCTTCAGAATTGAGTACCAGCACAGCTCCTAAGTAAGCTTCACCTTCTCCTAGTAACAGGGTGTTTTCAAATAAAGGATCCATATTAATAGTATTTTCAATATCAGTGGGCGGTATTTTTTCGCCATTGGACATGATTAAAATATCTTTTATACGACCGGTGATATAAACATGACCTGTCTTTTCATCAATACGAGCCTGATCTCCACTATGGAACCAGCCATCTGAGTCAATAGCCTGTGCAGTCGCAGCATGATTATTCCAATACCCCATCATAACACCCGGGCTATGAATTAACAGCTCATCATTTTCACCCACTTTCAGATCAATGCCATCCAGAGGATGTCCGATGGAATTAGGATCATTATTATCAATACGATTAAAGCTGACCACAGGGCTTGTTTCGGTCAGTCCATAGCCCTGAATTAATGTGAGTCCCAGGCCAATAAATGTTTTTGCAACTGGAAAAGGAATCGCAGCGCCTCCTGTGGCAGCAATTCTAAGTTGTCCGCCAAACTTCTGCATCACTTTATCTGCCACAAGTGGTTTTAATATCGGCCATAGAAGACATGAGGGACAGAAAAAGGAACGCTTTTGCTTTTTCAGGAAGACATTCCAGCCTATCTGTACGGTGAGTTTAAATAAAGATCGCTTGATTGCTGAACCTTCCAGTAAGGTTGTTTCAATTTTTGCATAGATACGCTCATAAATTCTTGGTACAGAAATTAATAAAGTAGGCTTCAGCTCGACCATATCATTGGCCAGTAGTTGAATTGAGCGGGCAAAGGCAACCCTGCTGCCGACCATTGTTGTCAGATATTCTCCCAGAGCACGTTCAAAGGTATGTGACATGGGCAGGAAAGATAAAAACAGATCATCAGATTTAATATTAAGTGTAATTGCAGTGGGGTAGGCAATAGATAAAATATTGTTATGACTCAGCATAACCCCTTTAGGTTTTCCGGTGGTACCTGAAGTATAGACTATAGTGGCCAGCTGCTCTGGATCTCCAGCACGTTTATGCAGCATATGACCTTGTTCAGGCAGCCATTGTTCAGCAGTAGTCACCCTGTCAGTCTCTTTGTCAAGCTGGTCGGATGTGGTATCAATCAGGATGACACGCTTTAAAATTGTATTATCAGTGCAATTATCACGCAGGCGGTTCCACTGGCTGATATCCTGGATAAAGAGTAATTTAACAGCAGAATCTTCCAAAATGTAGGCAATATTGTCGGGTCGATCTTCAAGGTAAAGTGGAACCGTTACTAAGCCTAAACCAAGGGCAGCCTGATCGGCTAATACCCACTCTTTGGAATTTTTCATTAAAATAGCAATACGGTCACCGGTTGCAAGATTTTCATCTGTTATGGCTTTCTGCCACTGACCAACCAGAGTAGCCATCTTATTCCATGAGGTCTCTTCCCAGGCCTTATGATCTTTATTATATTGGATATAAGCAACAGCATCAGCTGAACGCATGCTTCTTTCATAAAAAAGCCCGTCCAGAGTACTGGCTTCTTCAATAGTAATTAAGTCATTATCAGAATTTGTCATTTATCTACTTTATTAGCATATTCCGTCGGTGTCAACGAATCCGGGATATTGTCAACACCTGCACGGAAGGCAAGTTCCTGAGCATCACGTATAGCCTGCCAGAATGCCTGAGCTGTCAGTTCAATATCATCATGTTTCTGCCAGCTGAATAAGGTATTATCTTCTGAACCACCATTGCTGCAATATTCCAGGTAATTAAAAAATAACTCTGCCATACGTTTGGTTTCCCAGGGAACACATTTACCCTGCTCATGTTCCTTGATTTCCAGTGCCAATTGATAGTGAAAGGCTTTAAAATCAATATCCAGGCCAAAACGGTCATTAATAATAATATTGCTCAGAGATTCTGACCACTGACGATGAAAACGACACACTCCGCAATTATCATTAATCAGTTCATAAACCATACGCTCAACATTTTTTCGTCCCAGATCGGCTGGTGTGGTGAATCCACCACCGTAAAAGACGTAGTATTTACCCATGATCGGCATGGGGCTACCCATTCCCGGCACCCAATATTGATTGGGTACCATATGGCCTTTTTCACCATGGGATAAAAAGACTGCTCTTTCCATTGGCTGTGTGTTCGGATAGAGTTTGTCCAGTGCATAGGCTGCAGGTCGAATACCTTCCCGAAACAGGGCGGCTCTATCATCAAATAGTATGGTGTTGATTAATTTAACAGCATATTGTGCATTACGCATACTATCGTTGACTAAATCAAATTCTTTTGTATCCGCTGTAAACTGCTGGAATTTCATTTCTGATTTAGGAGGAAATCCATAAGTATCAGCAGGGATGAGATCATGTGCAACGCACTCCATGATCCAGGCTAAGGTGCCGCCCACCTGAATAGCATCCATACCCATCGCATCCGCATGGTCATTAAGAATTTCAGCTGCGCGCTGGTCAAATACTCCCACCTGAGGACCTAAAGCGTGATAAGGCTCATAATCTTTTTTATATTTGCCATGCAGCTTTTTACAGGCGGTGGCGCAAGGTTCGCCGCAATGATCATAACTCTTGGTTTCAATGGTTTCTTCATTATATTGTTTGAGATAATGATCAACGATAAAGTCTTTATGCTGAAGTGTACGTTCAGCATCGCTGGCTGTGGTACTGCGATAATTAAAAGACATAATCATATCGCCAATATTATGCAGATTAACTCCAAATGTACCGCCTGTTTTTATTTTTGGATCATAATAATATTTGGTCGTTGCGGCTCTATCTACCTTCACACCCTTATCACCGAAGTGATTCAGGAAGTATGGATCGGTATCACGAGCTTTGGGCTTATGTGGATCAACCCAGTCACCACCAAATAAACAACCAACAATATTATGCTGCTGGAACAAACGACTGCCCATGCCGCCACGTCCACACCAATCAACAACAGCGGTGAATTTGCCTTTTTTTACAGTGCTGGAGGCAATAGTACCTTCTGTGGTAGATTCCCCGGCAGGACCTACCACAAAAGCTCTTACTCTGCGGGGATTATATTCATCTGCCCATTGATCAAAGATGGCATGCTGTAAGGCATAGATGCCGATAACATCTTCACCTTCTTTTGTTGTATAGTTTTTCCACACATCCTGATAATTTTCAAACGGCTCCAGGCGTACAGAAATATTATCTCCATCATTATTCAGCAACAGAATGCTGGGCTTTTCACAGCGACCCTTCAGACTGACATAATTAACACCGACATGTTGAAAGGTATAGGCTGCACCGCCCATAGTAGAAATGTAGAAACTATCCCATTGTGGACTGAAACCACAAAATACCAGTCGCCTTGAACCAGGAATAGAACTGCTGGCTAAAAGTCCCTCACCAAAGGTAAAGACTTCAGGATTTTCTTTATAACGTTTCCAGCCATAGTCAACTGGTCCGATAACTTGCTGTTCTTGACCGATATCATCAACCCGCCACTGGCCGCTATCAAGCTCGACAATAAGTTCTTTTTGAATAAAAGGGACTGACATGCATTATACTCCGGTGGGTCTAAAGATATTTATTTTGATAGTATATTCTAGAATATAAAATGTTCAGTAACTAATATTACTGAAAAAAGTGTAGAATACAAGCCTGTATTTAACTCCAATTTCAGAAAAGGAGATGTTTTTTGGAAATATTTGTAAATGGGGAGCCGCGTCAGGTGCAGGATTTGTACTCTGTATTACAACTACTGGAAGAAATGGATTTGCTCGGTAAGCGACTGGCTTTGGAAATTAATGAAGAAATTGTACCGAAAAGCCGCCATGCAGAACATTTAATTTCTGCTGGAGATAAGGTGGAAATAGTCAATGCTATCGGTGGTGGTTAGTTTTATATTGGCTGAAGGCTCTTCTGGATGGGGTCGAAGTCAAATTTCTCCTGGCAGAGCAAATTGACTCCGACCCCTGTACTTAGGATAATAGTTTTTTTCAACACTTTAAACAGGACAAATAATGCAAGATGATAAGTTGATCATTGCCGGTAAAACCTATAATTCGCGTTTACTGGTAGGTACAGGTAAGTATAAGGATATGGATGAAACTCGTGATGCCATAGAAGCCAGCGGAGCTGAAATTGTGACAGTTGCCATTCGTCGTACTAATATTGGACAAAATCCGCATGAGCCTAATCTGCTGGATGTAATTTCCCCTGAAAAATATACGATTCTTCCCAATACAGCTGGCTGCTATACGGCCAAAGACGCGGTAAGAACCTGTCAATTGGCCCGTGAATTACTCGATGGTCATGATCTGGTTAAACTGGAAGTATTAGGAGATGAAAAAACACTTTATCCTAATATGGTCGATACCATAGCAGCGGCTGAATTATTGATCAAAGATGGTTTTAAAGTAATGGTTTACACCAGTGATGATCCAATTATAGCCAAACGTCTGGAAGATATGGGCTGTGTTTCTGTGATGCCTCTGGCAGGATTAATTGGCTCAGGTCTGGGTATTTGTAATCCACATAATATTCGCTTAATTATAGAAAATGCGACAGTGCCGATTTTAGTTGATGCCGGTGTAGGAACAGCCTCAGATGCTGCTATTGCAATGGAATTAGGTTGTGATGCAGTATTGATGAATACTGCAATTGCCGGTGCTAAAAAACCAGTTTTAATGGCTTCTGCAATGCAGAAAGCCATTGAAGCCGGGCGTGAATCCTTTTTAGCTGGACGCATGCCGAAAAAAGCTTATGCCAGTGCTTCATCACCTATCGACGGTACTTTCTTTTAATGGAAGGTGATCATTTATAGTGTGTGATAAAGACAAGGTTGAACATCCCAGAAATATCAAAAGTTATGTGGTTCGTTCCGGTCGAATGACGCCGGGACAGGAGAAGTCCTATACTGAACTATGGCAGATTTATGGGATAAAAGCCGATAAACAGCTCCTTGATTTTGAACAGCTTTATGAAAAAAAATCCTCTGTTATTCTGGAAATTGGCTTTGGTATGGGAGATTCTCTAATTGAAATGGCGGTCAATAATCCGGATAATAATTATCTGGGCATTGAAGTTCACAAGCCTGGAGTAGGACGCTTGCTTGGAAATATAAGTGAGTGTTCACTGACCAATCTTAGAGTGATGCAGGCTGATGCTGTTGAAGTGTTAAAATCACAAATTTTGGATGAAAGTTTAGCTGCTGTATATCTTTTTTTTCCTGATCCGTGGCATAAAAGGCGTCATAATAAACGCCGTATCGTCAAAGAAGAATTTATTCAATTACTCAGAAAAAAACTACAGTCTCATGGTCAGTTTCACATGGCGACGGACTGGAAAGATTATGCTGTGCAGATGTTGAAAGAAATGCGAGGCGCACAAGGTTTTAAAAATTGTTCAGATAGTGATGATTATATTCCACGTCCGGAACATCGCCCTATGACAAAATTTGAACGTCGTGGTGAGCGATTAGGACATGCAGTCCGGGATATTTTATTTGAAAAAAAGGACTAAGAATAAAGGTATAGTTTCTAACCCTGGTAAACAGGAGAAGTCTCTTATGAATACACCCCCTATATTTTTTTGATGATTTATCCGGAAGCTTTCTTAACCGGACTGGTGATGATTATTATGATTGTCAACTTTCCACAATGGGTACATTCATTTGATGATGAAAAATATCCCTATGGCCGTAAAGATTAGTTTCTGGTTTCCTAAGCCTTAAACTGGCATAATACACACTTTCTTGGATAACTCCTTCTTCTATTAGTCAGCATGATATTTGTTGACCCGAGTTCTTGTCAAACATAAATTTGAACCTCTGTCTTATTTGTAATTTCTTCTTTCGTAAAAAAAGATTTGCAAAGTGACAGCGGCATACAATATTTGCCGAGGGCTCTTATCAGGATACACATTATGGCAATTGTTGAGTTTGATCAGCAACTTATTAAGCGTTATGACAAAGCAGGACCTCGTTATACTTCATACCCTACAGCAGTGCAGTTTAATGAAGAATATACAGCAGATACCTATAAAAAATTTGCTGAGAAATCTAATCAGTCTGATAAAGATTTATCACTTTATTTTCATATCCCATTTTGTGATACGGTGTGTTTTTATTGTGGCTGTAATAAGGTGGTGACCAAAGACCGCTCTAAAGCAATGCCTTATTTGGAAAGGGTTTTCAAAGAAATTGAAATGCAGGGCAAGTTATTTGACTCCTCAAGAAAGGTCAATCAACTGCACTGGGGGGGAGGAACACCTACTTTTATCAGTCATGATGAAATGCGTCAATTAATGGCTGTGACTCGCCAGAATTTTAACCTGCATGATGATGATTCAGGTGAATATTCTATTGAAATTGACCCTCGTGAAGTGAGTCGTGACAGTATTAAGTTACTGCGTGAACTGGGTTTTAATCGTATGAGCCTGGGCGTTCAGGATTTTAACCCGGCGGTACAAAAAGCAGTAAATCGTATTCAAAGTCGGGAAGAGACTCTGTCTGCATTGACTGCAGCACGTGATGAAAATTTTAAATCCATAAGTGTGGACTTAATTTATGGTCTGCCCTTACAAACTGTTGAAAGCTTTGATCGAACTCTTGATGAGTTAATACAAATTAGTCCTGACAGAGTCTCGGTTTTTAATTATGCACATTTGCCGGAACGCTTTAAACCACAACGTCGGATTAATGAGGATGAACTGCCCCCTGCCTCTATAAAATTAGAAATTTTTAAGCATTGTATGGAAAAACTGACTAATGCCGGCTATGTTTACATCGGTATGGATCACTTTTCTAAACCTGCAGATGAACTAACCATTGCACAGAAAAATGGTAAGTTATACAGGAATTTTCAGGGCTATGCGACTCATGCAGATTGTGATTTAGTGGGCATTGGTATTACTTCTATCGGTACTATTGCCAATAGTTTTGCTCAAAATGTCCGCACTATGGATGAATATTTCTCAAAAATTGATGCTGGTGAGCTAGCTGTTTTCAGAGGCGTTGAAATTGACAATGATGATTTAATTCGTCGTGAAACCATTATGCAGCTAATTTGTCATTTCAGCCTGAATTTCACTGCTATTGAAACACGTTTTGCTATTAGTTTTAAAGACTATTTTGCCAATGAGCTGGAGCGTTATAGAGTAATGGTTGATGATGGCCTGATTACTATGGATGACCATTCAATCAAAGTCACTTCCAAGGGACGTTTATTAATTAGAAATATTTGTATGGTATTTGATCGCTATATTAAACCCGATGAAAAAACTTCACGCTTCTCTAAACTGATATAAATCAATAATCACTACCAACTGAAGCTTTAGAAGCCTATATTGCTGAGAAAGAAGCTGAGGAAAAAATAAAAAATGACCGTACATCAAATAATAGTACGGTCAAATTATAATCACGGATTTTATTTTCCAGGATTTAAGCTGATATGGCTTCTGTTTTTTTGTCATACCATTTCTTAACTTCTTCATCCCAGCCATCCATACGTACGTACGAACACTGACGCGGTTCACTCACCATATTGGGATTTAAATCCAGACCAATACCTTCAAGATAGTTAACCAGACCAATACGTTCTATCATTTCACCGGTACGTTCATGCTCTAAAGCATTTTCTGCAAAGAAGTCAATCATTTCACCGGTTAACTCAACCAGATATTCGATTTCTTCCATGGTGTCTACTTTTAAGAAAGGAGCCACAACAGTACCCATCATATCACCAATTTTCAGGGTGCGTTTACCACCGATAAGAATCGTCACACCCTTATCATCACCAGGAGCTAATGCTTTAGTCATCACATTAATGCAATGCATACAACGCACACACTCTTTGTTGTTTACCTCTAATGTATTATCATCTGCCAATTTGATGGCATTGCTTGGGCAACGACTGGTCACATTATCTATCACATAGTCACGCCCCTTGTCAGCAACAAAGGTTTTTACTTCTTCCTGGTCAACCTTCATGTCATCACGCCAGATACCAATCACGGCCATATCAGCCCGTTCTATCGCATTAGTACAATCATTTGGACAACCTGAGACCTTAACTTTGAATTTATAAGGCAGAGCAGGTCTGTGCAGGTCATCCTGAAATTCATTCACCAGATGACGCATCATGCCATGTTCATTAGTACAGGAATGCTCACAGCGGGCGGCGCCCACGCAGGCCATTGCAGTACGAACACAAGGTCCTGCTCCACCCAGATCCCAGCCATAAGAATTGACTTTATCAAAAAAAGGCTGCATTTCACTGGTGGTGGCACCAATAAACATAATATTACCGGTCTGACCATGAAAAGTCTGCAGACCGGAACCATGTGCTTCCCAATCATCAGCCAGCTGATTTAAAATATCAGCTGTGTAGAAATTGCCTGCAGGCGGCTGTACTCGAACTGTGTGAAATTCTTTTGATTCAGGGAAGTGCCCTGCAACTTCTGAGAAACGTGGAATAATTCCGCCTCCATAACCGAATACGGAAACAGTGCCACCTTTCCACCAGCCCATACGAGTTTCGTATGAATGCTCCAGCTGACCTAAAAGACCACTGACCATTGAATTAATACGTTCATCAGGGTGTTTGTCTCTTAAACGCTTTATGCCGCTGATAAAGCTAGGCCATTCACCGGTCTCTAATTCATCCAACATCGGGGTATCATAAATTTTTACTTTTGACATAAAATGCTCCTGTAAAATTATTTGAGATTTTGTTCATTCAGGTAATTGAATAAGCAAAAATAACCTTAAATAGAATATGGTTATAAAACAATGAGTTATTGTGTTATTTTAAAAATAACTAATGATAAATGTCAAGTTTTATTGATCTGGATCAATAAAATAGATCCTAATTGCTTAATTATTTTGACCCAAATTGCTGTTATAAATTGAATACAAATATACAAAACAAATATTAATTAGATATTCATAATATGCCAAATGTCATTGATATAGGCTTAAAAATGCTTTAGTCTTAGTGTCTACTATACAAAAGGGGAATCAATCAATGTCAGATAACAAAACAACTAACTTAATGCGTCGCCGTGTACTGAAAGCAGGTGTTGCAAGTGCAATGGCTGTTGGAGCACCCATAATCTTCAGCCGAAATGCCTGGGCAGAAGATTTTAGAAATAATCCAGCTAATTCAAAAAATGTGGTACTGGGTTTTAACGTGCCTCAAACAGGTGCCTATGCTGATGAAGGTGCTGATGAACTACGTGCCTTTAAACTGGCTGTCAAACACCTTAATGGTGAGGGTGATGGCGGAATGATGAATACCATGAAACCTCACAAGCTGAAAGGTAATGGTATTTTAGGAAAAAAAGTCACTTATGTGACAGGTGATACACAAACAAAATCAGATGCAGCACGCTCTTCTGCCAAGCGTATGATTGAGAAAGAAGGTGTAATTATGTTCTCTGGAGGTTCTTCCTCTGGTGTTGCTATTGCAGTACAAGGTCTGGCTCAGGAAATGGGTATTGTATTTATGGCTGGTCTGACTCACTCTAATGATACAACAGGTAAAGACAAGCGTCGTTATGGTTTCCGCCATTTCTTTAATGCCAAAATGTCGGGTTCGGCACTGGGTCCTGTACTGAAAAAAGAAATGGGTACAGACCGTTCTGCTTATCATTTAACTGCTGACTATACCTGGGGCTGGACACAGGAAGAATCCATTAAGGAAACCACTGAAGGCCTTGGCTGGAAAACAGTTAAAGCGGTTAAAACCCCTGTTGGGGCCGGTGATTTCTCACAATATATTACACCTATCCTAAACTCCGGTGCAGATACATTAATTCTGAATCACTATGGTAAGGATATGATTAACTCTTTAACTCAGGCTGTACAGTTTGGTTTAAGAGACAAGCAGGTTAATGGAAAAACATTCGAAATTATTGTCCCTTTATACTCTCGCTTAATGGCTCAGGGTGCGGGCGAAAACCTGAAAGGCATTCTAGGTACTACTAACTGGAACTGGGCGTTAAAAGATACGGGTTCTCAGGCCTTTGTTAAATCTTTTGGACAGGAATACGGTTTCCCACCTTCTCAGGCGGCACATACCTGTTATGTGCAAACTCTTTTATATGCCAATGCTTGTGAAATGGCTGGTACATTCTACCCGCCAGAAGTTATTAAGCAGCTGGAAGGCTTTAAATTTGATGGTATGGGTAATGGTGCAACAGAGTACCGCGCTGAAGATCATCAGTGCTTTAAAGATGTGCTGGTGGTACGTGGTAATCAAAACCCAACCAGCCAGTTTGACTTATTAGAAATTGTACAACAAGTGCCACGTGCACAGGTTGAATATGATGCTAAAATCTTTGGTGGTGAGTTAGGACCATACAAGGTATAGGTCAGTATTACTGTAAAACAGGGGTTGGAGTCAAATGGATGTTGTCCATTTGACTTCGACCCCGAATTATATCTGCAGTAAGGGTTTTTCTAAAATAAAAACAGTATAGGTTTGAATATGGATGCAATTTTTATCCAGTTGCTAAATGGTCTAGATAAAGGCGGAGCTTATGCTCTGATTGCCCTGGGTCTGACTTTGACCTTCGGAACCCTGGGGGTGGTCAATTTTGCCCATGGCGCTTTATTTATGCTGGGTGCATTTTGTGCGGTTACTATGCAGAAATTATTAACGATTTCTAAAACGGTTAAAGATACCAGTATCACCTTTTTTGATGCCTATAAAGAACAACCCTATCTGGAAATATGGTGGGGAGATACGGGGACGATGATTATCGATTACTCTGTACCTATTTCAATCTTATTTGCCATCCCTGTCATGCTGATGATTGGGATCATAATGGAACGTGGTCTGATCCGTTATTTCTATCGCCGTACCCATGCAGAACAAATCCTGGTAACATTCGGTCTGGCCATTGTAATCCAGGAAATTGTCCGCCATTTCTACGGGGCGAATCCAATTCCTACCCCTGCACCGGATATTGTCTCAGGTAGTGCAGCCATCGGCAGCGCGATAGGACTGAGTGATTCAGTGGTTTATCCCTGGTGGCGACTTATTTATTTTGCTTTTTCTATGTCGATTATTGGCTCTGTATTTGCCTTTTTAAAGTATACCACTTTTGGTTTGGTGGTAAGAGCCGGTATGGCTGATCGTGATATGGTTGGTCTGTTAGGAATTAATATTGAGCGACGCTTTACTATTGTTTTTGGTATGGCCAGCATTGTTGCCGGTCTGGCTGGTGTTATGTATGCACCAATTTTACCTCCGGATTATCATATGGGTATGGATTTTCTGGTACTCTCATTTGTAGTGGTAGTCGTTGGTGGTATGGGTTCTCTGGAAGGAGCAGTATTGGCTGGGTTTTTGTTAGGCGTTTTGCAATCATTTGCCGCAATGAATGAAATCAAAGCGATTCTCCCGGGTATTGATCAAATTATCATTTACCTGGTGGCAGTTGTTGTTTTATTGACAAAACCACGTGGATTGATGGGACGTAAGGGAGTGTTTGAAGACTAATGAGTCCAGATAAAAAAATATTAAGATTAAACAATATATGGTTGACAATGTTGTTATTTTCACTGGGTGTGCTGACCATGCCCTGGTGGTTAGAACCTATTGGTGCCGCCTATCCTGACCTGCTGCAAAAATTTGCTATTTTCGGTATTTTTGCCATCGGGTATAATATTCTGTTTGGTTTAACCGGCTACTTATCTTTTGGTCATGCAACCTTTCTAGGCGTGGGTTCTTACACAGCAGTGTGGTCATTTAAGCTGCTCAGTATGAATGTGCTGCCAGCCATAGTACTGAGTATGTTATTTGCTGGCTTCTTTGCTTTCTTAATTGGCTATGTAAGCCTGCGCCGCTCAGGTATTTATTTTTCTATTTTAACTCTGGCTTTTGCGCAAATGTCCTATAACCTGGCCTACTCGGTGTTAACACCTATTACCAATGGTGAAACTGGTTTGCAGCTCTCTAAACAGGATCCAAGAATATTTGATCGTTTATTTTTTGAAGCAGGTGAGGGTTTGCCTTCAACCACCTTGTTTGGTTTGGATATGAATGGATATCAGGGTTTTTATTTTTGTGCTGTATTGTTAATTATTGCTTTTTTTATCTCCTTAAAAATATTCAATTCACCCTTTGGCTTAAGCCTGAGAGCGATTAAATCCAACCAGACTCGTATGTCCTATACCGGATATCATACTCGACCTTATTTAATGGCTGCTTTTATTATTTCCGGAATGTATGCAGGATTAGCCGGTGGTCTGCTGGCAGTTACTGATCCACTGGCCGGTGCAGAAAGAATGCAATGGACGGCATCGGGTGAAGTGGTTCTTATGACAATCCTGGGCGGCGTGGGTACTTTATTGGGACCGCTTCTCGGGGTTGGTATTATTAAATATCTGGAAAATATATTTTCATCGGTTAATAGTCAGACTCTGCATGAATTTTTTGCTTTTTTACCTGATAGTATAGTAACACTGGTGGTTAACTTTACCGGTTTGTTTGTTGGTGAGGGCTGGCATTTAACACTGGGCTTATTATTTATGATTATTGTGATTTTCTTACCGGGCGGTTTAATGCAGGGCTTTGAAAAAATAAAAAACCGTTTTACTGATAAAGCATAAAAGATAGAGAGACAGATAGTGGAAAATTCATTTTTTCAGATTCAGGGCGTGAATAAAACATTTGGTGGTTTGATCGCATTGGATAATGTGAATCTTAGCGTAGAGCAAGGTACGGTTCACGCCATTATTGGCCCTAATGGTGCTGGTAAATCAACACTGTTAAATTGTTGTATTGGTAAATTAAAACCTGATACCGGTACTGTGACCTTTGATGGGCGCAATGTCATTGGAAAAACAGCCTATGAAATTAATCAGATTGGTATTGCGCGGGTATTCCAGACGCCGGAAATATTTCCTGAACTTTCATTAATTAAAAATGTCATGATACCGGCTTTTGCCAAGCGTGATGGTCAGTTTAAAATCAACTGGTTCAAGTCATTGATAGATGAAGATGCTATTTATGAAGAAGCGGTTAAGATACTGGATGATTTTGGTTTAAAAGAACAAATGCGGCATCATGCCGGCAATATGTCTCGTGGTGATAAGCGTAGGCTGGAACTGGCCATGAGCTTGATTCAACACCCTAAGCTGCTGTTACTGGATGAACCGACAGCGGGTATGGCACGACATGATACCAATAAAACCATTGAGACTCTGAAAAAAATTAAAAAATCGGGTATGACCAAGATTATTATTGAGCATGATATGCATGTGGTTTTTAGTCTTGCTGACAAGATATCTGTTTTAGCACAGGGCGCAATTATTGCCGAAGGAACCCCGGATGAGATTAAGGGTAATCCTGTAGTTCAGGAAGCTTATTTGGGTGGAACAGAAGATGCGTAAAGAAAATATAAGAAATGTGGGTACACCACCAGCCTATTTTTCTTGTTGGGATATGCACTCTTATTACGGTGAAAGTTATATTGTTCACGGTGTTAGTTTAGATATTCATGAAGGAGAAATTGTTGCTCTATTAGGAAGAAACGGGGCAGGGAAAACGACCATTCTGCGTTCTGTTGCCAGAATGAATGATCCTCAGGTTCAACATGGTGAAATCTGGCTCGATCACCAGCCCTTACATACCATGAAATCCTTTCAGGCTGCTCAACATGGTGTGGCTTTGGTTCCTGAAGATAGAAATATTATTGCCGGTTTAACCGTTCAGGAAAACCTTGAACTGGCACAAATTGCTAAACCTCAAGGCTGGAGTATTGAAAGAATCTATGAACATTTTCCTCGCCTGGGCGAGCGTAGAAAACAGGAAGGAACTACCTTGTCCGGTGGAGAACAGCAAATGCTGGCTATTGGACGGGCATTAGCCAGAGATATCAAGTTACTTTTATTAGATGAACCCTATGAAGGTTTAGCTCCGATTATTGTGCATGAAATAGAGAAAATTCTAAAAAGTATCAAAACCCTTGGGATTACTACTGTCATTGTTGAGCAAAACGCAGTGGCTGCATTAAATTTGGCAGACCGAGCCATTATTTTAGATATGGGAAAAATTGTTTTTGACGGGACAGCGCAGGAAGTGCTTGATAATGAAGAACTCAGGAATGAGTATTTAGCGATATAAAGATGCTGACTCTTATCAAACATAAAACTTTACCCCTGTCTTATTTGCAATGTATTATGTTTGCAAAGCAACAGCGGCGAAAAATTCATTGGCCGAAGGCTCTTATTCTATTTCAATAGTATAGACAAAATCCCCGGCACTTTTTTCAGAACTGCTGGTGGCTTCTATGTGCATATTTTTTCCGAGCTTATAGCGCACAACGGCTTCACTACCAGCTTCACCTCCAAGATTGACTCCAACACTCAGCTCATCTGATAACTCAGTTCCGGCATAAATTTTGGCACTACCGCTGGCATCAAATTTTTGTCCGGTGATGAGTAATGAAGTGATATCTTTTGAACTCAGATTTGGATCGCTGGAATAAGTTTCAAGGAGGATGTTTTTAGCTGAGCCATTCACCATCACACCAACTGTTGTATTATCAATATCTTTACCTGCTTTAATGTTTAAACCCGGATCATCTAAAAAACCTCCAGCATAAAAAATTCGACCTTGCTCTATAATTAAATCCTGTCCATAGGCACGAAAGGTTCCATCTAAAGTAGTAATTTCACCATTAGCTACAGGGAGTTGTCCAGGAACTTGTTTAATATTTATTTTTCCATTTAGGTGAGTGTCTAAACCAAAAGCTTTAACATGTACCTTATTACCTAATAAAATAGCCATATCCAGATTAATCCTGGTCGCTGTTTTTTTCTCTTCTTCTTCATTTTTTCCAACAATCACCACATCATCAGAAGCACTTTTGGTTCCTTCAGGCAATTCTTTTACATAGATACCTGCCTGTGGAATGCTGAGTTTGCCTTTTATATTAATTCCACTAAGATCGTGAATTATATTGATATCAGGAGAGATGAAAACTTCAACGTCAGGTAAGTCAATTAACTGAAAATTATTTCCGGAAATACTGATATTGGCGGGCCATTTTTTAGCAGAATCCGGATTTAAAGAACCATATATCGTTATTTTTTCATTGCCTGAATAGAATTGACCATTAATACCAATTTGCTTATCTATGCCAGGTGTCATTTTAAAATTAATTTTTGTATATTCAACACCGACCAGAGGAATACTGATTTTTTCAGAGATAAATTGAGCAACACCGGTAATGACTGGTTCTGAAACTTGACCTGCTAGCTTTAAATCAGCATTAATAAAGCCATCAGCCTCATTAATTTCAGGAACCAGAGCAGAGATTAAACCCAATTCCTTAATATCCAGCTTAATATTTCCTTTAAGTGCTGCACTGTTTATATCTTTATCAACTGCAGCACGCGGCAATGCTAAATTACCTGAAAAACCATGTTCTCCCAGAGAAAGATGCCAGTCTATAAGAACATCTTTCTCATTATAGTGAGCACTAATTTTGGTATTTTTGTGCTTTAAGCGAATACGTTTATTTGCTTCGATCATATAGGAAAAGATCCCGGGCTTAATCTCTATATCAACACTTGCCTTAAGTAAATCCTGCATTGTCAGCTCAGCATCTATATTAATATCACCATTGAGTTCATCAATTTCTTTGGGTAAAAACTCTTTAAAACGTGATAAATTAATCTGACTCAGTTGTATTTTTGCACTGGATTGCTGATTTTTCCATTGGCCGTGAGCACACAAAATAGCTCGTTTATCAGATAAACAGAGTTTATCCAATACTACTTTGTCTGCTGCAATTAACAAAGGTGTTTTAGCTTTTTGCTGCCATGAACCCAGAGCTTTTCCTTTAATATTTAGTTGATTTATAGAACCCTGCCATTGCTGATTAGTTTCTTTATAGGCACCATTAATATTAATGGCTAATTGATTCTCCAGCACCAGTGATTTTAAAATAATATTATGTTTATCGATGCTGCCGTCGATGGTCAATAATAGATCCTGTACATGGTTTTCTCCGGAACTCATTTTATCAATGGATAGCTTTAATTTGTTTGTATAATTTTTTTCAGTTGACAGACTAAAATCAAGGTTGGCCTTATTTAATAGATTGTTATCCATGCTGATTTTATTCAGCCTGGCAAAACCTTCCAGTAGAGGCTTTGTTTGCGTTCCTGATACAATGCCTTTAGCGGAAACGGCACCTTCCATATCAGGAATCAATAATTTTAATTGCGGTGCTTCTATATTCCATTTTAGATCAAGCTTCTGATCAACTTTTCCATTAATAATAAATTTTGTTCTGGCATAAGAACCATGACCTGAAATGTTGATGGCAAGATCTGCAACGGGTTTTGATAATATGTGCTGTAGAACAATATTGATTTGTCCCTCTATGTCTCCTTTTGATTTTTGTCTGATCTCGAGTTGCTGCAAGTCTCCATTAATTAATCCTGTCAAAGATATTTTTGGCAATGCTGCTAAATTAGAAGAAAAATGAGTATTAATTTTTAGGGGATAGTTATTTAAAAGGTCTATGATTCCGTTAGCTGAGAGATGAATATCAGCGGCTTTTAGCTCAATATGGTGAATATTAACAGTTGAATCTTTTGCATTTATTTTTGCTGAAATCAGATCAATTAAGATGGGTTTCTTTTCAGCTGTTGTAATAAGCTGAATATCTGAAACTTTAAATTCATTAATGCTGACATCAATAGGCAGGATAACATCTGTTAAAAGAATTTTATCTTCTAATTCAGCTTCTGTGTCAACTTTTGTTTGAGAAGAAATGGTTTTTTGTTCAAAATACAGGGAATTAATCACTAGTTTATCCAGTTCAAAATGTCCTTGTAATAATTTTTTTGGCTGCCATGACAGCAGTAGATTATTGCATTTTAAATGTATAGCCTGATCATTATATTCAAGTTCAAAGAACTGTATATTTCCCAAAAGATGCCCCTGCATCTTTGTATAAGTCAAGTTGCTGCCAGCCAGTTTATTGCCTGTTTCTAATAACCATTGTGTACCGGAATGGGTACCTACAATAAAAAAAACAGATAAAAATAAAATAATAATAATACTTAATAGTAATTTAACACTTATTTTTAAAAATTTGATGAACATATGTAGCCCTCAGCCAAACTTTAATTTAGCCACCATCATTTGTAGTAACATAAAAATGACTTAAAATAATTTTTGGTAATTTTTTGTTACTCAAGAGTTAACTTTTTATAAACTGATTTCAAAACCAAAGTACAGGACTGCTGACTGCAGGTTTGTTACTTCATCATCGCCATTGATGGGAATACCCAGATCGAGGCGAACCAGACCAACGGGAGAAATCCATCTTGCGCCGAATCCTGCACCATAATATATCTTATCAATTTCATCATTAAAAGCATTACCAGCATCAAAAAATGCAGCAGCAACCCAGCTTTTATTGACTTTATGATTATATTCAATTGATGCAGTCAGGACGTTTCTACCACCGATGACATCTCCCTGTAGGTCAGTAGGCCCCAGTGATTTCCAATCGTAGCCGCGAACACTTTGATCACCACCCGCGAAAAAGCGCAATGAATTAGGATAGTTTAGTACTTTATCTACTGTTGCTGCACCGACCTCACCTCTCAGTAAAAGTCTTCCCCCATCCATAACAGGGAAAATAATCCTTGATTTGACATGCACTCGCATATAGCTTGTGTCAGAGAGTGCATTAGCAGGTGCACCTCTTAATTCAGTGTATAAAGCCCAGCCTTTTCTCGGATATGGTCTGGTTTCTATAAAATTGCCATCCATTCTGGCACCAAGACTTAATAGAGAGGAGCTGCGATCAAAAATTCCAAATTCATATTGTTCATATTTCAATTCAGTAAATAATTTTGCATCCCATTGCTGCCACTTAAAAATATAATTAGCTTCTAAATCTAATGTTTTTCGATAAGTAGACCCGGTGTCCTCAGTCTCAAATCGACTGATAAAACCGAGTTTATCCGTTCTGGGATCATTGATAGGGATCCAGTAGGTTCCTTGCAGTTTGCTTTGCTTGTCGGAAATTTTGAGGAGAACATCACTATTATGTCCGGAACTATTAATTAAACGATTTTGCCAGCGAGCAGAAGCATTTAAATCAATTTCAGTGTCAAATCCTATTCCAAATGAAAACTTATGCTGTTTAACCGGAGAGAGAGAAATATCAATTGGGACATGTTGTTCTTCAGCCTGTTCAAATTTGGGTTCAATATCAACTAAAGAGAAAAATCCACTGCGAACCAGTGATTGTTGAATATCAAGTAGATTTTTTTGAGAATAAAACTCACCGCGTTTAATATCAACAAGATATTTATTCAATAATTCAGGTTTAAGAATATCCTGATGAAAATTAAACTCACCCAGATAAAATTTTTCTCCGGTACTAATATGAAGGATCAGTTCAACTGTATTTTCTTCAGGATTAATTAATAGTTGTTTTTTTTCTATTTTTGCATCGGCATAACCCAGATTGCCAATGAGACTTAAAAGATCAGTTTTTGAGGTTTCATAGAATTCATGATCCAGTAAATCTCCTTTTTTGATGTTAAAATTTTCTTGTGCTGCAATAATCTTTTTTTCTTCATTGCCAGCACCGCTTATCTTTATCTCAACGTTAGTATAGCTGACTTTTTTTCCTGTTTTTATATGATATGTTGCATGCCATATTCCATTAGTGTCTTTGCTTAACTGACTTTTAATGCTGGCCTGGTAATATCCAAAGGCATGTAAAGACTTTTTAATATCCTTTTCAGCTTTTGAATGCAGTTGTTTTAACCATAGCTTATTTAATCGGGGACTGGCTTTATTTTTTTCTATATCCAGATAGGCAAAAGCATTTTTTGTTTCAGCTTTATTTAATCCTACCACAGAGACAATAACGTTTAAACCTGTTGCTTCTTTGTTTATGCTCTGAGCAGGTGATGATTCCTGAGCCAGAACCAGTGTGGTGAAAAATAATAAAATTAACTGCAGTGTACAAAATTTCAGATAGTTCATCAGTTTATGTTTTGTTGGTCTGCTCATAGAAAAGTCTTACCTTAAAAACTAATGGATAGGCCAATAGAGGAACCGGAAACATTATGTCCAAAGACATGGCGTATAATTAAACGGGTTCGTGTAATGATAACAGGATATTCACTGCTATCCAGTTCTATACCGACACCAACACTGCTTAAGGAATTAAAACCCAGAATGCCGCGCTGATCACCTAAAAATTCAGAATGAGAAGCTTCTAAAACATAACGTACAGGTTTTTTTAATAAATTAAAGCCAATAGGTGCCCGGTAACGACCCCATATATTTGCAGTGACTATGTTAGCTGAACCCAGGGCAAAATCTGATGAGTCATGAAAGCCTTCCATATAGACATCTCCCAATCTGAATTCAGCATCAATTTCTCTTTCAGGAGTATAGTCTTCATAATCCAACATTAGCGTGCCGCCAAGGCCATAGGCTCTCATACGACCATTATCAAAAGCATCCAGATTGGTATCAAGGATCCAATCGGCAAAGCGACCGGCAACAGACAGGTCACTTTCAATCTGTCCTGCCATAAAATTAAACATCGGACGTAATACCAGCTTCTCAGTCAGCTCAAAATCCCAGCCAATGCCTCCAGCCAGAGAAAGACTATTCCATTTAAAAGAAAAGCTGGTTTCATTGACTGCATCACCAAGTACTATAGTAGGATCATAGCGGCTGTAAGCGATACCTCCTTCCAGATAGAGTGGAAAATTATCACTGATGGTAAAACCCCCGGCAAATTGGGTGAGAACAAATCCTGGATCACCGGTTGAACCATTTTGAATGGATAATGAGCTGGTGGTGACATCAGGAAAAATTGAATAACCCATCAGAGATAAAATTGCATTAGTTTGTTCTTCAAAATTATCAACATCTTTTTGATCACTGCTTGCGGCATAAACAAGAATGGGCTGTAATATGAGTAAAAATACTAAAATTATTTTCATATAATAGTCCTGTCTGTAATTTCTTCACTGATCACTTCACCTTTTAAGATCGAACCATCTTTCATTATTAAATTATCTGCGTAAGCATTGATAGATGAAAGGTAAATAAAAGGCAAACAGGAAATTAATTTATGAACCATGACTTGAGATAATATAAGTCGTAAGGAACCAGTATTATATACTTTACAAAGGCTTGTGACGAGTTTTTTCTGGTGCTGTAAAGCAGATTAAGTTGATAAAGACATGGCTTTCTTATTGACATTTTAATAGGGTCGACTATATTAATATCTTATCAGTAATACAGCGGTTGTTTTTGATTGACATCAGTAATATCAGGTGGAAATTAAAAATAATTATACCATCAACAGGTAGTGGAGAATCTTAAATGGAAAAAGCCCTTGTTATTAATCCGGACAAATGTACTGGATGCCTGCAGTGTGAGCTGGCCTGCTCATATGAAAATGAAGGGGTTTTCAATCCTTCAAAATCCCGTATTAAAGTTTTTACTTTCCATCAGGAAGGTCGTTTCGTTCCTTATACCTGTACGCAGTGCTCTGATGCCTGGTGTCAACAGGCTTGTCCTGTTGATGCAATCACTCTGAACCTGCTCACGGGTGCAAAAGAAGTCAATGAGAATACTTGTGTCGGCTGCAAGGTTTGTACTATTTCCTGTCCTTTCGGTACTATTAATTATAACCAAAATACCGGCAAGGTCATTAAATGTGATCTTTGCGGCGGCGATCCAAAATGTGTGTCAGCCTGTCCCACACAAGCCATTACTTATATTGATGCTAATCAGACTGGCATGGAAAAAATGCGTCAATGGGCAACGGAAACTGACAACTCACCATCTAACAGCGCAGCAAACGTTTAAAGGAGAATTTCTATGTCTTGGGCAGGAAAATTATTACGTGTTAATTTAACTAATGGTGAAATCACATCTGAAATGCTGAATGAGCAATGGAAGAATGACTATTTGGGGGCTCGTGGTTTAGCTTCCAAATATCTTTCAGAAGAGATTGATCCCGCTTGTGATCCGTTGAGTCCTGAAAATAAAATGATTATGGCAACCGGCCCTCTTACCGGAACCATGGCAGCTACTGGCGGACGTTATGTCGTCGTGACTAAAGGCCCTCTCACTAATTGTATTGCCTGTTCTAATTCAGGTGGTTTTATCGGTGCAGAAATGAAAAATGCCGGTTGGGACATGGTTATTTTTGAGGGAAAATCACCCACACCGGTTTATCTCTATATTGAAAATGATCAGGTGGAATTAATCGCTGCTGATGATATCTGGGGGACATCGGTCTGGCATACAGATGAATGGCTGCATAATAAACATCAGGATCCATTATTACGTATTGCCGCAGTCGGCCGCACTGCTGAGAATGGTTGTTTTTATGCCGGTATTGTTAATGATTTACATCGTGCGGCAGGACGTTCCGGTGTCGGCACTGTGATGGCATCAAAGAATTTGAAAGCGGTTGCCATCAGGGGTACTCTGGGGGTTGGTAATCTGGCTGATCCTGAGGGTTTTATGAAAGCGGTGAATGAAGGAAAGGCTGCGCTGGCGGAGAACCCCGTCACAGGTCAGGGCTTACCGGCCTATGGTACACAGGTATTAATGAATGTTATTAATGAAATTGGTGCCCTGCCGACTAATAATATGAAAGATGTTCAGTTTGATGGCGCTCATGCTATTTCCGGTGAGGCCATGCATGAGCCCAGAAAATCCGATGGTCGTCCAAACTTAACCACTAACGCGGCCTGTTTTGGTTGTACTATTGCCTGTGGTCGTATTTCAACTATTGATCAGGGACATTTCAGCGTTGAGAATAAATCACAGTACTGGGGTAATTCCGGTGGTCTGGAATATGAAGCAGCCTGGGCCTTGGGCGCTGATAACGGGGTAGATGATTTAGATGCATTAACTTATGTTAACTTTGTTTGCAATGAGGAAGGTTTTGATCCCATTACCTTTGGTGCCACTGTTGCCGCCGCTATGGAAATGTATGAAGACGGTGACTTAACAATCGAACAAACCGGCGGTATTGCCTTTAACTTTGGTTCAGCAGAAGCACTAACAAAGGGCGCAGAATGGGTAGCTGCAGGAGAGGGATTTGGCAAGGATTTAGCGCTGGGTTCAAAACGTCTATGTGAAAAATATGGTCGACCAGAGCTGTCCATGACGGTTAAAGGTCAGGAATTTCCAGCCTATGATCCCAGAGGGATCCAAGGTATCGGCTTAAACTATGCTACATCCAATCGAGGTGCCTGTCATGTCAGAGGCTATACTGTTGCTTCTGAAGTGTTGGGTATTCCTGAAAAAACGGATCCTTTAACTGCAGAAGGCAAACCAGGTTTAGTTAAAGCATTTCAGGATGCAACTGGAGCAGTCGATTCTGCCGGTCTTTGTTTATTTACGACATTTGCCTGGAGCCTGGATAATATTGCTCCTCAGATTGAAGCAGCCTGTGGCGGTGGCTGGACAGCAGAACGTCTGGCTGAAACGGGTGAGCGTATCTGGAATCTGGAACGTGATTTTAATCTTAAAGCCGGTATTACCAGTGCTGATGATACCTTGCCGGAACGTTTACGCAAAGAAGCAGCAAAGACTGGGCCTGCTAAGGGAATTGTTTCAAAAGTAGAAGAAATGATGCCTGAATACTATGAGTTACGTGGTTGGGATAGTGATGGTGTTCCAACAGATGAAACTCGTAGTCGATTAGGTCTTAAAGACTAAAAAATGTGTTAAGTGTTAAGTACTGAGTAAAAGCAAAAATCAAAGCAAATAGTTTGCTTTGTGCTTTATTTCTAACACTTAGCACCTAATACAAAGGATGTTTGAATGCATTATATGATAGTTGGTGCGGGTCCATCGGGCGTTATTGCCTGTGAAACAATTCGCAAAATGGATAAAAATGCAAAAATCAGTCTGATTTCAGGTCAGTGTGAACCACCCTACTCCCGGATGGCAATTCCTTATTTTTTAGAAGAAAAAATTGCTGAAAAAGGGACTTATTTACGTCATGATGAAAATTATTTTAGTGATCAGAACATTGGTATTGTGAGCCAGGCTGTTACTCAGGTTGATAGTTCTAACGACAATGTTATTTTAGCCAATGGTGAAGTGCTGTCATACGACAAGCTTTTATTAGCCACTGGTGCAACCGCTATTTCGCCTCCTATTGCCGGTATTGACTTAAACAATGTGCATAATTGCTGGACGCTTGAGGATGCAAGAAATATCGCTGCAAAAGCAGTACCCGGCTCTTCGGTTGTTTTGATGGGGGCAGGGTTTATCGGCTGCATTATTCTTCAATCATTACTCAAACGTGGTGTTAAACTGACCGTGGTTGAAATGGGTGTTCGCATGGTGCCCAGAATGATGGATGATGTTGCCGGTGCTTTATTAAAATCCTGGTGTGAATCCAAAGGGGTTACTATCATGACCTCTCAGCAGGTCACATCGATAAATGCTGTTAATGAAGGTTTAATTGTTGATTTAAAAGATGCAAATTCATTAAATGCAGATCTGGTGATTTGTGCAACAGGGGTTAAATCGAATATTGATTTTCTTGAAAATTCAGGCATTAATATTGATCAGGGTATTGTTGTTAATGAATTTTTACAAACTAATATTAATAATATTTATGCTTCCGGAGATGTTGCACAGGGTCTGGATTTTTCCGATCAATCGCAGCATGTACAGGCCATTCAACCGACAGCTGTAGAACATGGCCGCATTGCAGCAATTAATATGGTCAATAATAATTGCTGCATACATCGTGGTAGTGTCAATATGAATATTTTAGATACTATGGGTTTAATCTCAACCTCGTTTGGACAATGGATGGGGGTGCCTGATGGTGAGCAAAGTATCTTACTGGACAAAGATAATTATCTCTATATAAACCTCCAGTTTGACGGTGACTATCTGGTTGGTGTCAGCAGTCTGGGACACACACAAAATATTGGTGTAGTACGTGGTTTAATTCGTGGAAAAGTTAAATTGGGTGTATGGAAAAAACGTTTGATGAACAATCCAAATCGATTAATGGAAGCCTATCTGGCCAGTTCACTTTCTCAGGCATAACTCTCTCAGGCAAATAATATGAAAATCACTCTTAAATGTTTTGCCAGCTTATCCCGACATTTACCTGCTCATGCCAGGGCAAATGCTGCCCGGGTTGAAATTGATGAAAATATGAGTGTTCATCAGGTGATTAATTTTTTTAAAATTGACCGTGAAGAGGCTTATCTGGTCATTTTAAATGGTGTTTTTGTTTGCCCGCCTGAGCGGGACTCAACCATTCTGTCAGAGAATGATACCCTGGCTCTATGGCCGGAAGTCGCTGGTGGTTAGCAGTTTTATTTCTGATATTATAATTAACAAAGAAATGGGCTATAGCCATTTCGAGTTTATCAAGCAATTTAAGATTTTTGCCGGAGAAATGACTTATACACTGAGCGATAATCAAATAGAGATTACTGCTGCCGTCATTGATTCCAAAACAGAAGAAAATATTCAAAACACCAGCCTATTAATTATTACTTTTTCTGCACAGTCGGATAGGATTATCGGCTCATTGAATATCTCCCGCTTATTCGTTAAATTTCATTTTATAAACTATACTGAAGATCAATATCAATTATTTTTGAAAAAATTTGATTTATCTTTTCAACGTGGAGGGGGCTAATGGATTTTTCTGATGATGAATTATTTCGTTATAGCCGTCATATTTTATTAGCTGACATTGATGTCCCGGGACAGGAAAAATTATTTTCTGCTAAAGTATTAATTATTGGCATTGGCGGCTTAGGGTCACCTGTTGCACTATATCTGACTGCCAGTGGTGTGGGTGAAATTACCATTGCCGATCATGATGTTGTTGAACTCAATAATCTGCAGCGCCAGATTGCTCATGATGAACAGGATATAGGAAATAGTAAAGTTAATTCCTGTTATGAGAGAATGAATAAAATTAATTCTCATATTCAGGTGAATTTAATTCACGCTGAACTTTGTGGAGAACAATTATTGTCTCAGGTTGCAGCGGCTGATATTGTGGTTGATTGTACTGACAACCTGACCACTCGCTTTGAAATCAATAAAGCTTGTGTAAAAAATAAAAAATGGCTGGTATCTGCCGCTGCCATTCGATGGGAAGGTCAGATATCGACCTATCATTGCGGCTTTAAAGAAAGTCCCTGCTATCATTGTTTTTATGGTGGTCGTAAGGAGTTGAACCAGAACTGCAGCAATAATGGAGTATTATCACCAGTGGTTGGCGTATTAGGCAGTATGCAGGCGATTGAAGTTATCAAGTTAATTGTCAATAAGGGAGATTCACTGGTGGGTAGAGTGTTATTATTTGATGCATTTAGTATGCAATGGGAAAGTATGCAGCTGCCAAAAAATCCGAATTGTTCGGTTTGTGGCCGTTAAGTTTGAAAATACAAATTAGTCATGTTGAGGAAGAGAACACTTTTCCTGTTTAATCATTTGAATGACTGATCGAGCGCCCATCAGTTGCCGGACTCTTTTCCATAATTTTTCAGGATGGTGAGCATAAATCGATAGTAAATGTTCAGCATCAATCCAATGCAGCTCCCGACGTTTTGAAAAACGAGTTTGTTGTCCCTCTTCTAATTCCCATTCTTTGTTTATGATGCTTAAATCTTTGTATTTAAACTCGACAAAAAAAGTTTTCCAGTCTTTAGGTGGTACCTTGTTTCCAGGTTCCCGATGACAATACCAATGGGGATTTTTTTGTAAAGTTTTATTGAAGAGTTGAGTAACAATTGATAATTGACGGGCAATTCTCAGTGGTGTTTTTTTTGCGTTTTTAATACCTTCAATACTCTCTTCAAAGAACAGGGTCTCAGTTTCTTCTACAAATTCCCTTGCCGCAGCTTGCTGGTATGTTTCTCCTTCATTGATACCACCGCCAAAGTCAATCAGATAGCCTGACTTTCTGCCATGAAAGACTTTTTGAAACAGGAAAAACACCTGTTGTTTGTCTACTGCAAATGGTATTACTCCAGAACCCAAGATAATTTCCTCTTTTTGGTATCATTGTAGATGTTCTATTCAATTTTTACAATTTTGCAAGCAGCAAACTACATGTTACACTCGCATGGAAATCAAAATATTTCTGAATAAAGTTCTCTCTATTTGACAGTTTACTAGTGAATAATATTATTAAAGGAACATTTCCTATGCGTATACTTCACACTATGATCCGTGTTGGTCATTTACAAAATTCAATTGAGTTTTATAGCAAAATATTAGGTATGACACTTTTACGTCAACAAGAATACCCTGAGGGTCGTTTTACTCTGGCATTCCTGGGTTATGGTGATGAGAAAAATAACACTGTTATTGAACTTACCTACAATTGGGATACTGATAGTTATGAACAAGGAACTGGTTTTGGTCATCTTGCTATTGAAGTTGATGATGTTTATCGTGCCACGGAGAAAATTAGAGAACAGGGTGGAGACATTATTCGTGATGCCGGGCCAATGAATGCAGGAAGCACTATTATTGCTTTTGTAAAAGATCCTGATGGCTATGAAATTGAACTGATAGGAGCAAGAAAATAATAGCTAATTATTTTTTCCATTTTGTATTTTAACCTTGGCTTTAATGAACTGCATATGTGGCACATGGATTAAGTCTGCTATTTTTCTCACCATATGTTCCTCCAGATCATCAAGATGAGAATCTGCATAGGCGATAGTCCATAGATTTTCAATGATTTTTATTTTTTGAGTCTGAGAGAAATTATTATTGATTAATTGGGTAAATTGATAGTAATCAGTCGCGAGTTTGAGCTCATGTTCTGCAAGTAAGAATAGTTCATCTAATTCATGTGCTGAAATATTAAAGTGTATTTTAATTGCCTTTTTCACAGCTTCTATTTCATTTTTATGCTGCTTCCCATCTTGCAGCATCATCTCAATAAATAGAGCTGTCGTAGCCAATTGCAGCTGGTGTTCACTTTCTTTTTCTTGTGCTACTGACAGGTTATCATCAAAAAATTGTTTTATTTTCTCTAACATAAAAGACTAATGACCTTATTGCTTTAATCATATTACCAAAAAAGAATAAAGGAGATTATACTCCTAATTAGCTGCTTAACAATGAACTTAAATCTAAAAATATAATTTTCCTAACAAGGAGTCGAACCAATGCAGGAATTTTTGCAATCATTAAAACAACACTCTGAAACCATTAAGTTTGAAGAAACGATGGCAATCATTGAAGATTATTATTATTTTAAGCAGACAGCATTTATTAATGGTGATATAAAAAATAATTCAGATAAGAATAGTGGTTCCTGTAAATTGTTTGCTTTTGCTAAACTACATGGACTCAATGAACAACAGACATTGGCTTGTTTTGGTCAATATTATCGCCACGATGTGCTGAATAATCCAGATGAAACTGATCATAAAAATATCCGAAATTTTATGAAAACAGGCTGGTCGGGATTAAAATTTGAGGAACAGCCTTTAACTTTAAAGTAGTATTGGGATATAAAAACTGAGATGATTTGACGTTAGATGCTAGTCATAAGGAAGTCAATTGCGGCAATTAATTTGTGAAACGGTGTGTTACCCTAAAATTTATAGTGGATACGATTAATTCATCTATTGTCATTCCAATATGCTTGTATAATTTTTGTGTTAATTCAGCGAGCTCCATCATTTTAATAATAGAAGCAACACCATGTAAAATTAATAATAGGATAGTAATTATATTATGCGTTTTTGGATGCTCATTTATTCATATGAACGGATTGCTGTTTATAAATACCTGTTATGGAAATAGCCAATGATGCTACCGTTAAGCCCTGCATATAGGCCAGGCCGGGATTTAATATTAAATTAATACTCAGTGCTGTTAAAAAGATAAAAAGAGAGCAGAGCAGAGGGTTTATCTTTTTATATTGGTATAAATAAAACCAATTGGCCCACATCAGCCGTTTAAACAGATAGAAGTTATAAAAAATATAAATCAATACACCAGTCATACCATATTTAAAAGTAATCCCAATGATCCCTAAATCTGACGGGAAAAATTTTGCACCAAAAATATCCTGATAGGTTTTAGTAAAAGCACTGGATTGTCCATAACCAAAAAAAGTGTATTGGCCGATCTGTTCCCAGGCGATGGCATAGGAGGCAGCACGAATCGTGCCGCCATCAGAATTCATAAAAGTATCAATAAGCACTCCGCCTAAAGCAATGATTAAAAAAAGACCCACAGGACTGACCAATAAAAAAAGACTGATACGCCTGGGACGTGAAAAAAATAAGGGATAATAGATCAGAGCCAGCCCCAGAGTGGCCATTTGAGAGCGTGCTTTTATTAAAAACCAGATATAGGCTGCAATGCAGAGTATCACGATCCAGCCTGCTTTTTTTATTGTCGTGGTTTTCACAAAGAGCATAAATGAGGCATATAAAGTCAGTAAAAATAGAGCAAATGTTGGTGCTTTAAGGCGATAACCACGCCATTCATCATAGGTAACAATATAGGACATATAGCCTCTGGAAAAATAGGCTTCAGGCAGAACGATACGATAATAATGAAAAAGATAATTGATCAGGATGATAATCAGACTGCTTATAAAAATTTTTTCCAATCGCTCTATGGGATAACCCAGCTGAATAAGAAAATACAGTGCAGGTGCAAGCAGGATAATTAAAAACTCCCTTGCAGCAAAAAAACTGGGTAAGATGAAGGTGTCTGCATTTATCGAAAAGATCAGAGATGACAGCCCCATGACATAAATAATCAATAATGGCGCACTCCAGAACCACCAGCGCCAGTTGATGTCTTTTTTTAACAGGGCTGTCTGAGTAGCAGTATATAAAAACAGCATTAATGTGAGTGCAAGCCCAAGCTCCTGAATACGGTTATTCAGAAAATATTTCCCCCCCTGAAAACCAGCATAAAAAATGATCACAAGAGCAATATCAATAAGGTGTTTAATACTGATTCTCATATTAACTTTCCTTTCACATTCCTTAGACCTAACGATTAAACTCCTGCCAGGGGACTTTGCTGTCAAATAGCTGTTCCAGCTGTTTGATATCCTGGTAGAAGTGATGAATCAGCTTTTGTCTTAACTGTCTGGACGGCTCAGATTTTGATTTACTTTTATAAACATTCAGTTGCTCATACCAGTAATTAAGATAGCCTTTTCTTCGAGGTGATATTTGATCCCAGAAAAAGCGAAATATTGAGTTTTTCTTTATCTTTTCTTTCCATGTATTTGGGATAATCAGTTTGTTTCCACCCTGATGATAAATTTTGCCAAGGTTGGCTGGTGAGAATTGTGTCTTAATGCCAAGAAATTGAATGACTTTATCCAGAGTTTGCTGAGGTTGTTCCATCAGATCATCCATGTAAAGAATTAACAATTGTTGTGCAGAAAAATATTTTCTGAAATTAGTCAAAATACGACCGTATTCACTCCAGACAAAATAATAATTATTGTCTTTATTCTTATTGTTTTTATCAGTGAGAGAGTAGCCTTTGTGGTGATCAGGAGGGATTTCATTACGATATTTTTCTAAATGCTCTGCTGATAAAAGGGCATCAACAGCATGAGAAAAATCTCTATGTTCAACTTCCCTGCGTACCGACATGGTGTAGTGTGAATAGGCTCGTTCGATGGGATTTCTTAGTATTGCGATTAAACGTACCTGTGGATTTTGTGCGGCGATACGCTCGGCAGCTCTGGGATCACCCATATATTGGGGCGTGGCTGTCCCCCATAATTGTTCTTCACTGGAAGCGTTAAAATATTGTCTGCAAAAACTGTCCCAGCCTTTTTCATAAAGTTGATCATCACTGAAAAAAGGTGCTTCTTTATCACCGGGCATTTGTATCTCAGGATGTTCAGATAAATATTTAAATAAAGAGGTGGTTGCCGATTTTTGTGCACCGATAATAATAAAATCAAGTTGTTTCATTGTTATTCTCCATTTCGTGTCGCAGCTGGTAACAGTTGCAAATGAATTTGTTTAATAAAGTACAATGCCAGAGTGAGAGACAGCACATTCTTTATGGTGATACCGACTGCATAGGTGATAGTAATTCCCAATATTCCATAAATATTACCCAGTACTATCATGATTGGAAAGGTGATTATCAAGGTAATAATAAGACTCAGCAGTTCCATTTTTTCATGCTGAATCATTATCAGAAAATAACCTGCCAAACCGGCTGCCGAGTTGATGAGTTGGGCAATAGCTAAAATAAACAGGATATTTTTTGCCGCAAGAAATTCTTCACCAAAAATAATTAATATTTTTTCCGGAAAAGCAGTAAAAATAATAAAAAAAGGTAAATAAGCAGCTAATGAATACCATTGTGAATGATGTAATTCCTGTTTTAGCTTCTTAATGTTTTTCTGTTGATAATAGCTGACAAATCTTGGGCCGAAGAGTGCGGATAAACTCACCAGAATGGTGGTTGATAACATGACCAGACGAAATGCAACTCCGAATAAACCAATTTCTTCAGTGGATGCAAAATGTGGTAAAACAAGAATCGGCAGATTCATAAAACAGACATTGAGCAGCATACTGCTCCAGATAAACCAGGTTGATTGTTTTAAAAATATTGCTTTAACAAAATTATGACTAAATAATTTTTGATTAAAATGGGAAGTTTGATGGTTTTTAATCAGTAGAAAGCCAGCCTTATCCTCTAATTTTATTTCATTTTGTATTTTTTTCTGCCACCACCAATATAAAAGTGATAGTGCAAAAAACAAGGATAAAAGATGCAGTGCTAATAATGATTCTATACCACCTGAAAGTGAAGCATGGCTTAAAATAGCACATAAAATAATAAGGCTTACTATCAGAGCTGATGGTAAGATGGCAGACTCCGCCAGGATACCCAAATTGGTTAATCCCATTGCTTTGAGCGTTTCTGAAACTATACGGATGATTAAAAATAGCACAGCAGCCAATACAGCATATATGAGTATATAATGATTTTGACTATTCCCCAGCAATACGTCGGAGATCCTGGATGACATCAGCATAATGGGCAGATAAATAATCAGGCAGGAAAGAATTGCCAAAAACAGATAGCGATTAACTAATAATTTGATTTGTTGCGCGCTCTGCTGCTGTTTTAAAGCAGCAACCCTGCGCATGGTTAAAACAGGGAGCCCCAGACTGGCAATGTCGGATAATATGACCATCCAGCTGGAATAGAGATGATAAATGCCCATCCCTCTGGCACCGAATAATTGCCCGATAACAAGGTTCACTGAAAATTGCAATAGTACACCGATCCCTCTATAAAACAGGGCAAAAAAAACACGGCGTGATTTTTTTGAAACAGAGATTAAATACAAAAATGGTCTGTTTTTAAAGGTTAAAGCTGTTTTACTTATTGTTTGAATCATTAATTTCTCCTTGAAACAGGCCATTAATCCTGATTTTTAAGTATCGTTCTTTGATACTGTTTTATCGATAACTGAATACGTTTAAAAACCACCCTGCCAATAATGAAAACGATAGAAAAAATAGTAATACCAATAAATGTGAGTGCTGTTATTCTTTTGGATGCAGGTGATGATGGATAAAGAGGTAAAATTGCCGGATCAAGCACCTCAATTGCATATTGTTCTTTATTGCTGGCTAACATCTTAATAACCAACTGTGCTTCTATAAGACGATATAGTGACTTTTGAATTTCCAGGAAATCTGTTTTCAATAAGGTCTCCTGTAGAAATTTTATTTTACGATCAGCTTCTTCAAGATCAGAGATTCGTCTGTAGCGGTTAAAATCTGTAATAAACTGGTTGGCAATATCGGTCGATAATTGTGCCGAGTTTAAAATAATTTTTACTATCATTAGATTATTCTCATTATTTCTATTGATACTGCAGATCTTATGTTTAAAAATCTCACTGGCCAGAACAATATTAGGTTGAAAATTTTTCTTCCATTGCTGTTTGTTTTTATCCCACTGCTTATGAAAAATGACTGGAAGCAGCTTATTGTCTTTAATAAATTTGATAGTAAATACCCGTGAGCGCATTCGGGCAATAATCCGATCCTGATAATTTTCATTGATCGCATTAGTGATAAAGTCCTGTTCAACCAGAGTAACCGCTTCAGGGGCACGACGATTATCAGGAGACACTCCGCCTAATTCATTGACTTCTACCAATGCCAGTTTTACAAAGGATTCATACTTGACCGGCATAAAAAAAGTAGCTGTAAACATCAATGCCGCACCGAGTATCGAAATTAATAATATTCGATATTTGTAGCGTAAAATAGCGGTCACATATTCAAGAAGTTCAATTTCTTCATCAATCACTGCCGCAATATTTTTATTATTATTTATCATTATTTCTCTTTGAAAAGCCATTAGCCAAACTTAAATTTATGAAAATTTAGAGCATCGCAGAGATGCCGGCAGCAGATAGAGTTAAACGGAAAAGAATACTTGCCCAAGATTGCAGGCTTTCTCTGTTATTACTTCTATCAACATTAATTGGAACATAAATACTGGCACCCGGTTTGACTTCAATATTGGATGATGAATTAAACCACCCCAAGTTGAAAAGTGAATTCTGACGAATAGAAACAACCTCTCCATTGGCCTGAACCACATAAGCATGATCATTTTTACCCAAAACAGTGCTGCCGCCGCTTAAGTCAATATAGTCCTGACTGCCTCTGCTCTTTTCATAACGATGCGTGGCACTTTGGTAAACTTCTCCAAAGACTGAGACCTCATAGGCTAAAACTGGAACAATGAGCTTATCGCCATCTTCAAGCAGAATGTCTGCCTGTTGATCACATTGTCGTATCTTGTCCATATTTATCGCCATTCTTCCTGAAGCACGGGCTTTTTTTAATTTTTTAATCACACTATTAATCTCATGCATTTCTTCATCTGCAGGCATTTTTTCATCATTATTTAAAGAGGGTGACAAGTGCAGTTTGACTAATAAATCATCAAGTTCACCCTGAACTTTATCCAGTGATTTTTGCTGTTTTTTCTGCACACTCTGACGAGTAAACACAGACCCAAATGGATAGGCTCTATTGGTTAAACCACCAGCTCTTTGCAAAACATGACACAATGTTTCGTTGTGGTTAAATGGGTACTGACCGGGAAATTTCACTTCACCTGCTAACTCAATCGTACGCTTTGCCCTCCATTGGGGTTTTTTATGAATACTGAGATGATCATGTGCCTGCAGCACAATATTGGCACTGTTTCTGGAATTGCTTTTCTCAGTTAGAGAGTCAGTTGCAATGATTGACTGCAGATCAATTTGTTGTTGTTCACTTATCTGGAATTGCCCGGCAACTAATTGATAGCGGGTCAGCTCTGCCTGAATACCATAGGATCTTTCATTTAGACCACCGGCAGCTCTAATTAATTTATCAATACGCATCCCCGGCTCAAGAGGATAATCTCCCTGATGATTGATGCTTCCAGAGATACTGACAACGGGTGACTTTTGACCATAGGGTGTTTGATTTTTTAATTGCTGTATCGGTGATTGAATTAATTGTTCACGTTTTATGTCACGGTCAAAGACATAAATAACATCTTCAGGGTGAATAATTGGATTCCATTCTGAATGTGGTTTTTGTCTGGCCGTATTAAGGTCAAGAGAGAATAATTCCAGTTGATTATCTGGAAATTGTTTTCTGGCAATTAATACATAAGCCAAATCTGTTCCTGCTTTTATCTCTCCGGATATTTTAAACACATCTAATAAGCGTGCAGCATATTGCAATGGAAAGGTGCCACTATTTCTGACATAACCCTTAATTGAAAAAATCATAGGCGGATACATTCGGGTACTCTGGGTCTGTAAGTCCTGCACCAGAGACAATAAGCGTTTGGCTCGATTTCCAGCCAGGTCAAAAAATATAATTTCATCTCTGCGCTGCAATTTAATATCTGCCTGAGAACCGGGATGATTAATGACTTTTTTAAGATCAATATAATGTGTTTCAATACGGCGTTGATTACGTAACTCACGACGCAGCAGGGCAAATTGAGTATCTGCATTCTGACGCAGCTGATAATAGGAATTAAACAGGTGTGATAAGCGCATATTGTGTTTAAATTGATAACCGCCCGGCTGCATAATATGTCCACTTAATAGCACCACATCATCAATTTGTTTTTTTACCGGAAATATCCGTATTAAATCCCCCGCTTTTATACTGATTTTTTTCGTTTGATGTTTGTTAGCCTGTTCTTTGTTAAGCAATGTAAGGGAGGCCTGTTCCAGGCTGATTAATGTATGGTATTGCCCCTGTTTTATGCGCTCAATATGTGAGCTTTTAAGGGAGGCTGTTGGCAATAGACCTCCTGCCAGTTTGATGACCTGTGCCAGAGATGAATTCCCCTTTATTTCATAAATGGCGGGACGCTGTACTTCACCCCCCACCCCTACGGTTGCACCAATAGCCGGGACAAAAATAACATCACCATGTGCCAGTCGTATATTTGAGCGGGTATTACCCTGCAGCAGAACCTCATAGAGATCAAATCTGGAAACAACTTTTCCATTACGTTTAAGTTGTATTTTTCTTAAACTGCCGGTACGTTTTATTCCACCACTGGCTAATAAGGCATTCATCAAATTGGTTAGACCCGACAGGGTATAACTACCCGGATTGATTACATCTCCGACAATCATAATATTGATGGTACGTAGTTCTGCCAGAGTCACAGCAGCTTTAACACCAAAGATTTGTTTTTCGAAACGGTTTTTCAGATTGTCTTTCACTTCAGAAAAGGTCAATCCTGAAACCAGCACAGGACCAAAGTCAGGAATAAGAATTTGTCCTTCACGAGTGACTACCAACTTATATTCCACATTGGTTTTACCATAGAGCTGTACAATAATAGAATCACCAGGCCCGATAATATAGTCCATAGGCACAGGAATATTGGTCACAGGGGAAAAAGTCGTGGGTATTTTATTAAACAGATCATATCCAAATTGCTCAAGCCTGGGTTGAATCACCTGTTGTTGTATTTTTTCCTCCAGGCTGACAGGTGTTAATTTTTCTGCAATATTTTTTTCAATTTCAGAGGGTATTGAACGGGTATTAATAATAGTGGGTTGTGATACAACTGGATTAATGATTGGATTATCCTGCCCTGAGGGGGATGCCTGCATATAGTTTTTTCTCTGTTCCAGCGAGAGAGGGTCAAGCATAGGAATGCGTTCACCTGCCAGTATTTTTATATGGCTGAAAATGGATAATAACAACACAATAAATAGTAGAAAAAATGCTTTCATTATGGTCATTCCTTTATTGATAGCTTGTTTTAATTATGTAACGTGGATTACTGGTTGCACTATTTCTTGGACATCCATTCCAGGTAATAATAGTGTCATGTTTTGTATTAGGGCATTGGTCAAGGTGATCATTAATGCCATCAGCATCACTATCACCTTTAGTCCCATCCAGTAAAATAACTGGCCTGGAACTCAGGGGTGATTTAATGCTATGAGAATCATCAATCGGATCTTTATTTTGAAATTTTTCATTTTTTTGTAAGTTGTTTATTAGCGGTAGATTCATTACACAGCCGGATAATAGTAAAATAAAAAATACCATGGAGAATGTAATCATGATTATTTTTGTTATGAATATAATTTTCATCATAATGGCTTCTTATTTTAACCGTGCAAGAAGATTGCTGTATTCATCTGCATCTATGCCGAGATTGGATTGAATTAATACAGAATTAAACTGACCGGGTACATGAGACAAAAAAGTCTGCAGATTCTCGGTGCTGTTAATTTCCTGATGCCAGGAGCAGTAACAGAGTTCTTCAGGTTCACGATAATGTCCTGATTGTTCTTTCAGAACATGCTCACAAAAAATGCCATAGAGTGTATATTCTGAAAAATCCACACAATTAGTCAAGGTCTTTTTCCAGTTCTGATGACTTCTTGTTTCAATTAATCGTGTGAGTTGTTGTAAGGTATCACGACGCCAAAAGACCAATTGACTGATATAGTCTCTGCTCAGTTGACTGCTATCAGTGACCCCCAGAATTTTTGCAGCTGACAAATGCCAATGCTGTTTACGCAGGTTGGAATAATCATCCGTCTTTCTCGGCATGCTGCATAAACGAACCCGATCATTGTTCAGTGTTGATGAGAGATCAAAGGGACGTATAAAAGTGACATCAGAATCTGCAAAAACATAAATATCGGCATCAACAAATTCATGTACCGATAATTTTACAATTTGCTGCAGAATCCATCCCCTCACTGGTAATCCTTTAAAATTAAACCACCATTTTGAAAAAGGGATTTTCTTTAACCAGTATGGCAATATGTCTTCTTTACAAATAATTTCTGTTTTATTATTCTCAAGAGATTTAAATAAATCATAGTCTGATCGATCAACAATAATGACGTGTTTTTTATAATGACTGACAAACTTCTCGATGCTCTGGCATAATAATTTACAGCGTTGATAGTCTGGTGCATAACTGGGTGTGATTAGTGCAATCTCCATAATAATTCTCCTTTTTTACCTTTACCTTTTAATGCAGATTCAATACATCAATAAGATGAAACTCAGAAAACAAATTAATACCCAGTTCTGTTTTTATAAAATAGATAACAAAGAATCCAAGAATTAATAAGGGCAATGTGAAAATGATAAAAAAAGTAATACTGGCCCAAAGATCAGTCTCTTTTCTGCGCAGGCCTTCTGTTCTTTTGGTTACCCGTCGATGATCCCGTCCCAATAAAAATACAAAATAAAAGCGGAAAAAAAACAAGGGAATAATTCCACGAATATCTAAAGGATGTTCTTTTAAAGGCGTGCTTGCAGACACTGCTTTTTTAATCTCATCCAATTGTACTTTTGTCAATGAACGTCGCACATCTGATTTAATCTGATTGATCACATAATGAGTAAATGCTTTACTGGAATTGTTATTCATGACTTGACCCTATTTCCTGTTTAGCTTACTTAGAAGCTTCAGTAAGATTGACTCGCCCGTAAATATCATCAAAACGAACAATATCATCTTCATCCAGATAACTGCCGGACTGTACTTCTATTATTTCTAAGGGTATTTGTCCGGGGTTTTCCAAGCGATGTTTTTCACCAATGGGAATATAGGTGGATTGATTTTCTGATAATAAAAAAACAGCTTCACCACAAGTCACCTTTGCAGTACCACGAACAATGATCCAATGTTCTGCTCTATGATGATGCATTTGCAAAGATAACTGCTCACCCTGATTAACAACAATGCGTTTAACCTGATAACGCTGGGCATGATCAATACATTGATAATTTCCCCAGGGTCGTTCTACCTTTTCAGTATTAAATATTGGTTCGATATTCTCTGTACTGTCATCCACTTTTGTAACAACCTTTAACTTTTTCATAATTTTCTTCTTTTTTTTTGAGGTTTGTATTACGTTGAGCAAGTGACATGCCAGTAGTCATAAGTTGTGACAACAGAGGGCTTTATAAGGTAAATTGATACAGGTTGAAGTGCACAATGCAAAAAAATTTAGCATTCTGCAAAAAATCAAAATAAGGCCTGATTGAGAATAATTATTTAAAGCATGGCTGAGCTTTGATACATAAGAGCTTTTCTTATTAAGAAAGTTTTTTATAATTTGTATCATTTATATAAATTACTTATGACCAATATTCTGGCTATTAGCCAGATAACTAATAGCTTTGTTGGGAAAAATGTTCTAAAGGTTAGGACTGACCAATCTGACTTTACACTTTTAAGTGCTATTTAAAATTGTACTTAAGGGTTTTGATCTTACTTCCCCCTTTAAACCAAAAGTAGGCGCTCTTAGGCGAAAGGGGGAGGTGTGAGTAGTTACGAAGAGCCTTAAAAAATGTCTATTATATTTAATGAGATAATAAAGCCATTCACATTAAACCTGTTGTCAACAAAACAGATGACAACAAAACTGTTGACAGGTCAAAGACGTATGGGTAAAAGCAGCATTGCCCGAGAAATTGGAAGAAATCTGAGTGACAATGAGAAAAAAAACTGGTCATTTGTCTTTATTGATCTTCAATCATGTGCCACAGGTATTGAAATGGTTGCCAGACTGGCTGAAGAAATGCACAAACATCCAGATTTTAAGACAATAATAGATTCTTGGTCAAAATCATTTATTCAACTTTTTGATAAAGTTGAGAAAATATCAGCAGGTAAATTCTCTATAACCATTCGAGATGTTCTAAACACAGGTAACTGGCAACTAAAAGGACGTGAATTACTGGAAAAAATTGAATCTAATAAGAAAAGAACTTTTCTTGTTTTTGATGAGTTTCCTGATCTCATTAATAAACTGAATAAGAATGAAGGTGTAACGGGTGTTGAAACCTTATTGGATTGGTTAAGACCAGAAATTCAAGCAACCGTACCAAATAACAAAATAAGTATTTTTCTTTCTGGCAGTATTGGCCTGGAACCAGTTCTAAATCGATTAAAATTAATGGATAAGATAAATAACCTCTCAGTTTATCGTTTAAAACCATGGAAACGGGAAATAGCTAAAAATTGCTTTAAAGCCCTGGCAAATTATAAATCGATCACATTTAATAATAATGCTATTGAATACTTGCTCGATCAATTAGGCATTTATATTCCTTATCATATTCAACGAATCTGGGCAAGATTATATGAATACCTCTTGGAAGAAGAGCAACAAATTATTACTCTGGAAATAGCTCAGCATGTTTTTACCCAGGTTATTTTACTCTCAGAAAGTACCAGTATGATTGGTCATTATGAAGATCGTCTGGAAGAAACACTGGGCATAGACAATTATCCCGTTGCCATTAAATTGCTTGATGCAATGTGTGAGGGTGATTGGTTTACAAGCAAAGAGCTTTCTCAACTAAAGGTGGAATATCCAAATATTGATCTTCATTATATTCTTGAAGTACTGGTACATGATGGTTATTTAGCAATAAACAATAATCAATGGATTTTCAATGATAGTTTGCTTCGCAAATGGTGGCAAGTACGTAAAAACGTTAGGTGTTTATAATGCAGAATTTCCCAAGAAAATTTAATCCAGGTCTTAATCAGGATGATAAAGACCTGATAGCACAATACATTGTTCGCTTACCTTTACTTAAAATATTATTAGAAACTATTGCTGAAAATAGCCATAGTACAATGTGTCAACACCGTTTATATTATGCACCTCGTGGAAGAGGAAAAACAATGCTGCTAGCTCGTACGGCGGCAGAACTAAGAGTCAACCCAAACTTCTCAAACGCATGGATTCCTATTCGTCTTATAGAAGAAAGTTATTATGAAATTTCAACGATTGCAGAATTCTGGCTTGAAGTGATGTCAGAACTGTGTAAACAGCTTCCTGAATCGCTTAAAAAAAATGCACTGGCTTCACTTAAATCTCTTCAGCAAAACTGGTCGCACCCAAATCTTCAACAAATGGCACAAGCTGCAGTTATTGAGCAACTGACTCATATCAATAAAAAAGCCGTTATTATGCTTGAAAATATGCATCAACTCATAGAGGAAACCGATAAGGATAAAGATGGAGACTTTAGCTGGGAGCTTCGTCGTATTATGCAAAATGAACCTAAAATAATGTTATTAGCAACTGCTACAACACGTTTTAATCATCTGGATAATGCCAAAGCACCCTTTTTTGAGATTTTTGCTGTCTCGGAAATACCACCATTAAAGAGCAAAGAGGTGGTTACATTATGGAATGATATTACCCAAAGCAATAAAACAGAGACAGAAATTACCCCATTAGTTATTCTTACAGGAGGCAGTCCCCGCTTATTAACTATTATTGCCCAATTTGGGAAAACTAATGGCATTCGAGCTTTAATGGAAAATATCACTGATTTAATTGATGAATATACTGAATATTTTAAAAGCCAACTAGATGCACTTGCAGCAAAAGAACGACGTGTTTTTTTAGCTTTGGCCGATCTCTGGAAAGAAAGTACCGCTAAAGAAATTTCCGAGCGTGCCAGAATGGATATTCGTTCTACCTCTGCATTATTGGGCAGATTAGAACATAAAGGTGCTTTATATGTTAAAGAAAAATCACCTCGAAGAAAAACCTATTTAATTGCTGAGCGTTTGTTTTGTATTTATTACAAATTACGCCGAGAACACTGTCAGGAAGCAGTTGTTGAGGCTTTAATTCAATTTATGGTTGATTTTTATACACCATTGGAAATTAACACTATCAGAGATTCACATAGAGATAGCAGTAAGCTTACTTATATAGAGTCCATGGTTTTAGATAAACTAACCAATAATTATCTAAATAAAGAAATACTTCCACTTAAAATAAATGCATCAGAAATCAGGGGAACAGTACAAATTGCCAGACAGGATTCTAAAGCACTCAATGAAAAATCTCTTACTTATTATCATCAAGGCGATCTGGATAAAGCGATAACAGGATATACACATGCCATTGAGCGTTATCAGGACAGTGAGCAAGCTGATATTATGGCTCAAGTTGCTATAGCCATGGTTAATCAATCAGCCACCTATGGTCAACAGGGCAACCTGGATAAAGAGATAACAGGATATACACATGTCATTGAACGTTATCAGGACAGTGAGCAACCTGATATTATGGCTATTGTTGCCAGAGCCATGTTTAATCAATCATTCACCTATGGTCAACAGGGCAACCTGGATAAAGCGATAACAGGATATACACATGTCATTGAACGTTATCAGGACAGTGAGCAACCTGAGATTATGGCTCAAGTTGCCAGAGCCATGGTTAATCAATCATTCACCTATGGTCAACAGGGTAACCTGGATAAAGCGATAACAGGATATACACATGTCATTGAACGTTATCAGGACAGTGAGCAAGCTGAGATTATGGCTGAAGTTGCCAGAGCCATGGTTAATCAATCCAGTAGCCTGGCAATAAAAAAGCAATGGAAACAAGCCAATATAAGCTATATGGGTGTGTTAGCTTATATTGAGAACAAGGCTTTTCCTGATAAAGAAATTTTCTTGTCTTCTTCTATGTTAGGAGCTGCATTAACTGAACAGGCAATTCAAATGTCTTTAAAGCAACAATCAGCTATATCTCATATTATATCTGAGGCAATGCTTAAAGCTGCAGCAGAAGAAAGAATGGATTTAGCCATCGGTGTTTGTGCTATTTTACCCAATAAGACGGCATTATCTATTATTCAGAAAAACACAGCTCATGAGTTACTTAAGCCTCTTATCATTGCGCTGCAATTAGAAAATAAAGAAAAAGTACGCACATCAGAAGAATTGCTTGAGGTCGCTGATGATATTAAAAAACGTCTTGAAAAAATACGAAAAAATTGGTACTGACCAAATATCCATTAGGAGTCGGAGTCAAATTTACTCCAATACTCGTGTTGTGTGTATTTAGTCATTATCTGTAACAAAGTATATATAAACTACGGAGCTGTTTGACTCCGACCCCGGATCTGCAATATTAAACCTTGTAAACGTTTTTTTGATATTCTCTGTACTATCATCCACTTTTGTCACAACCCTTAAATTTTTTATAATTTTCTTCTTTTTTTATTGTGGTTTGTATTACGTTGAGCAAGTGACATTCCAGTAGTTTATATTGAAATAACAAAGGGCTTTATAAGATAAATCAATATAGATTGAAGGAGGTATCTTTATCTTGAACTGCAGAATGCAAAAAAACTACAATACAG
>JAHXIV010000031.1 GCA_025655455.1 gamma proteobacterium symbiont of Taylorina sp. | reverse complement strand
AGCAAAGATTATCAGGATTTGTGCCAACAGGATGTGATTGATTTTTTGACCTGGTTAGCGGTTGAAAGAAAGGTCTCTGCTTCCAGCCAAAATCAGGCATTTAATGCCTTGGTCTTTTTATTTAAGCAGGTGTTGAAAAAGGAATTTGGTGAAATCAAAGGAGTAACACGAGCAAAACGAAAGCCGTACATACCAGTTGTATTATCTCGGGATGAAATTGATCTGATACTTGACCATTTAGATGAGCGAGTCAATCTGGTCGTCAAGCTGCTATATGGTTGCGGCTTAAGAATTTCTGAGGGGGTGAATCTTCGTATACACAATTTTAACTTTGATACAGGCATTTTGACCATACATGATGGGAAAGGGAAAAAAGATAGAACAGTGCCTATTCCACAGAGTATTGTTCCTGAGTTACAGAGGCAGTTGAGGAAAACAACACGACTTTATGAAGCGGATTTAAAAGAAAATTTTGCAGGAGTATTTTTACCTGATCAGTTAGAAAAAAAATACAAGAATGCGCCAAAAGAGTATATCTGGCAGTGGTTTTTTCCTGCACCAACACTCACTTTAATTAAAGACAAAAAAGAATACAGACGTTATCATCTTCATGACACGGTGGTTCAAAAAGCCATAAAAAAGGCTGTGAATTCAGCTCATATTATGAAAAGAGCCTCTGCTCATACATTTCGTCACTCATTTGCCAGTCACCTCCTGCAAGAAAATTATGATATACGCACAATTCAGGAACTACTCGGACATAGTGATATCAGAACAACAATGAGATATACTCATACTTTACAGAGCAGAACGATTAAACAGGCAAAGAGTCCACTGGATTTTACATCTGAAAGTAAACAGGGTGAATAGCTGCTTTCTAATATCAAATGTTAGCCAGAAAATAAGCCTGAATTGCTGCTGAGGGACGATTTTACTAGTTGAAGCAACAGGCCAAAATGTCTGGTTTTCAAAATAATAAAGTAATATCAAAATTATCTAAAAGGCAGAAACGGATCGAATTTTGTCAACTCCAAAATTTTTTGACCTGTCATGAATTGGCCAGATCAAGGCCATTGAAATTTTTTAAAAAACTACCAAAACATCTCATATTGCTATAATTTTGAAATGGCCGTTTTCATTGAGATTAACATTCTTATATTCCTGAGTAGTATTGCCACTTATATTAATTCAAAGATCTCAATGATAAACTATTAAATTCTTATTGTAATGAGAATCAATATCATTTAGAATAAAGTTAAAATTGTATAGCTTAGGATTTTTATGACACTGAACAATTTATCAAAAGGTGACTCAGCAATCATCTATAGAGTGAATGCCGATAAGGAATTAAAAAACCGTTTTAATTCTTTTGGTTTGACCAAGGGTGCGAGAGTCTATGTGGAATATCATTCACTGGCTAAAAAAACCATGGAAGTTCGTATTAATCAGACCAGGATAGCCTTACGAACCCAGGAAGCAGAGCATATTGAGTTGGAACAAGAATAATGAGTTTGATCAAAGTTGCATTGGCCGGACAGCCGAATGTCGGCAAGAGTGCATTAATTAATTCAATTGGTAATGCACGTCTGAAAGTTGGAAATTTTAGTGGCGTCACAGTAACAAAAGAGATTGTTCGTTTTAGTAAAGATGGCTATGATTTTGAAATTACTGATTTACCGGGTTCCTATTCTTTAACCGATTATACGATAGAAGAACGTGTCACCAGAGAATATCTTGATCATGAGGATTATGACTTAATTCTTAATGTAGTGGATTCTGTCAATATTGAACGCAATCTTTATCTAACAACGGAATTACTGTCGTTAAATAAAAAAATGGTCGTTGCTCTTAATATGACTGATGAGGCAGTGGCAGAAGGTGTTGACATTAATGAACAGCAGTTAGGAAAAATTCTGGGTGTATCCTGTGTAAAAACCTCTGCAGTACAGAAAACAGGTATTGATGAAATTATTTCCGCAGTAATCCAGTCTTATGAAAATACAGAAAATAAATTCCATTTACAATTTAGTGAGCCTTTTGAACAGGAAATTTACCGTATAGTCGCATTTCTCAATGAGAAAAAAGTGAGCTGTAAGATCAGTTTAAAGGCACTGGCCATCAAATTACTCAGAGAAGATAAGGAAGCCTATCTTCGTTTTCGTGAAGAGCCGGTCTGGGTTGAACTTCAGCCTATGCTCAATGATGCCTATCAACATTTATACTTACACTATGATACCAAAGATCTGGATGACATTTTTAATGATGAAAAAATGGCACTTGCAAAAGGAGCTGTTGCTGAGACTGTTTATTTTAAGAAGACTGAAAAAAAGAATTTAACAGAAAAAATTGACTCATTATTGATGCATCAATTTATTGGCTTACCCATCTTTTTGTTTTTGATGTGGGGTTTATTTCAGCTCACTTTTGAAGTGGGCAGTATTCCCATGGACTGGATTGATGCTTTTTTTAGTGCAATGATTGATGCTACCAAGTCATTTCTGGGAGATACCGAGCTGGCCTCTGTTGTTGCTGACGGTGCAATTGCCGGAGTGGGGGCTGTGGTCTTGTTTTTACCTAATATTATTATTCTTTTTCTGGGTATTGCATTGCTTGAAACTACTGGTTACATGAGTCGGGTGGCCTTTTTACTGGATGGTTTTTTCCACAAGTTCGGCCTGCACGGGAAATCTTTTATTCCTCTGGTGAGTGGTTTTGGCTGTTCAGTGCCTGCCTATATGGCCGCTCGAACCTTAAAAAATGATCGGGATCGATTATTAACACTTTTTATTATTGGCTTTATGAGCTGTGGGGCAAGATTACCGATTTATGTTCTGTTTGTCGGTGCATTTTTTGCGGAGCATCATGCAGGGAACATGTTGTTTGCGATTTATATCAGTGGTGCCTTATTAGGAATTATTGCGGCAAAGGTATTAAAAATGACAGTTTTCAAAGGGGATGATGAACCCTTTGTGATGGAAATGCCAAAGTATCGTTTGCCTTCTTTAAAACTCATTTATCATACTGTGTCTGGTCAGGCAATGATGTATTTAAAAAAGGCCGGTACCTTTATTCTGCTGGCTTCTGTATTAATCTGGTTTGCCAGTAATTATCCTAAATACCCTGAAATAGACTTAAATTATCAAACCCGGATTGAACAGGCTGTCAGTGAGGAACAAATTGCTGAAATCAGTAATGAACTGGCATTATATAACCTCGAAAATAGCTATCTGGGAAAAATTGGCCATGCTTCCGAACCTTTTTTTGCACCCTTAGGTTATGACTGGCGTATGGCTGTTGCTCTGGAAACCGGCCTGGCTGCCAAAGAAGTGGTTGTGGCAACACTGGGTGTGCTTTATGGTCTGGGTGATGAACATGATGAAGAAAGTGCCGGCCTGATTAATAAAATCCGCACGAATATCAACTTCCCGTCAGCCGTTTCATTTATTGTCTTTGTGATGATTTATTTACCCTGTCTGGCTGCTTCAATGGTATTTATGCGTGAGGCAGGCGGATGGAAATATCTTGCTTATCTATTTGTTTTTACAACTGCGACTGCCTGGATTTTGTCTTTTGCCGCATTTAATATTACCAAGTTGCTCATCTAATCATTATGAAACAGCTTATTCTGGAATTATTAAATAATTTTTGGCTATTACTTAACTCTATTGCTTTTTTTATTTTGCTTGGTGTGCTGATTGCCGGAATCTTTAAATTGTTGTTACCGGATGCTTTGATTAAAAAACATCTGGGTCAGCATAGCTTTATGGCTAATATTAAAGCGGCAATTCTGGGCATTCCTCTGCCCCTATGCTCCTGTAGTGTACTTCCTTTTATTAGCGCGTTAAAAAAAAGTGGTGCCTCACGAAGTGCCATACAGACTTTTTTAATCTCCACTCCTATTACCGGTGCTGATTCAATTTTGGCTACCTATGGTGTTTTTGGTTGGATATTTACGCTTTATCGTGTATTTACCTCTATTGTAATTGCTTTAGTAGCAGGGATTCTGACTCTTTTTTTACACAATGATAAAGAGGAAGAAGATAAAGATAAAGAAAAACCAGTCGTTCATGACAAATTTTCTTCTTTTAAAGTGGCTGAACACTTAAATTATAATGTGCCTGGCAAACCACTCAAGATAAAAGTGGTTAATGCTGATCAGCAATACAATAGCGTTCTTTTTGAGAAAGGGCAGCAGATTTTATCCTATGCCTTTGATGATATATACAAAGATATTGCCCGTTCATTAATGATTGGTGTGTTTATCGGTGCCTGTATTGTTACTTTTATACCTGAAAATCTGTCTGATTATATTTCATCCAGTGTTTTCCTCAATTACTTTCTGGTTCTATTAGTTTCCATTCCTCTTTACGTCTGTGCTACTGCATCTATCCCTCTGGGATTGTCCCTTCTCAGTGCAGGTTTTTCACCGGGTGCAGCCTTTATATTTTTGACAGCAGGTCCTGCAACCAATACTGTGACTATGAGTGTGGTGCTCAATACATTAGGAAAAACGTCACTGTTAATCTACCTCAGCTCAGTTATTCTGGGTAGTTTAATTTTTGGATTTATTTTTGATAGTTTTTTTATAGAAAGTTTTAATCATGTTGCAACTTTCACTGAGGCTGAAGAAAGTACAGGTTTTCTGGCACAGGTCTCTTCTGTTATTTTATTATATTTATCAATTATGTATAGTTTCAATAAAAAAGCAAAACTGATCAATAAGGATGGATGTTGCAGTGGGGGATGTGGAAAAATTTGACGATTCATGCTGCTTATATTATAATCTTGACTTAATTAGTAGGTTATTATTTAAAGGAAAAAAAAATGAAAAAATGGCAATGTCAAATTTGTAGGTTAATTTATGATGAAGCTGAAGGTTGGCCTGATGATGGTATTGAACCTGGTACAAAATGGGCTGATGTACCTGAAGACTGGCTATGTCCTGATTGTCAAAAGTCTAAATCAGAATTCGATATGCTTGAAATGTAACACCTCTGACAATTCGAGATAAAAACCGCCAAAGACCTATATTGTAAAGGGTTTGTAGCGGTTTTCTTGTTTATGAACAATACCGAACATACCAACACACCAACACCAGAAGCTAACAGTTAACTGGATATAATGCATAATCCACTTTAGAATAAAGATTCAGTCTATCTAAACTATTACTATGAATAAATCCGGGTATCAATATATTTGACCGGGATATTTAGCTAAATACCCGATTGAGAAAACAAATAATGTTAAAAAATATAATAAGTCTGATACTTTTTCTACCATTGATGAATGCCTGTTCATCTCCTAATTATACGAGAACCGGGTCTGAACCTTATTCAGCACCAGTAATCAACAAAACAACAGTGAATAATAATACTGTTCATTATGAGGATACATCCCAACCAAAGCTGATTACAACAGCAGCATTGGATCGGGCACATCAGCCTGCTGCAAAAAAACATAATTCTATCCCTGCCAGTCGTCAGGCGGTTGTTGATTTATTATCCAGATCAAAACAGGCGCTTAACAATAATCAGTATGTTGATGCAGAAAACTATCTAAAACGTGCTCTGCGTATTGAACCGGGTAATGCCAGGCTCTGGCATAATATGGCAGTGGTTAATTTTTATCAGGAAAATTATCAACAGGCAATTCAGCAGGCATTAAAATCAACTAACCTGACAATAAACAATCGGCAGCTTATTGCTAATAATAAAAAAGTGATTAAGCAGAGTTATATTGAACTGGGTGAGCCTGATAAAGCTCAACAATATTAAATTCCAATTAAGAATATGACGCTTGATTAGAAATACTACGACTAAAAAATATCAAATTGCAGTGAGTGCCTGTTTATGCGGACATAAAGTGCGTTATGACGCTAAACTGCTTCCTATACTGGAACAATGTTTAATTTCTGAACAACTGGGGATTGATTTCAAACAAGTGGAGTTTGTCCCCTTTTGCCCTGAAGTCGGTATTGGTCTGGGTGTTCCAAGAGCAAAAATCCAGCTGGTTAGAAATAAAAACAAACAAATTTGTGTTCTTGGTGTTGAAGATCACACATGGGATTTGACAGAAAGGTTAAAATCTTATGCCAATGATTTCCTGCAGCTGTATCCTGATATTAATTATTATGTGGTCAAATCAAAATCACCCAGTTGTGGATATCAGTCTACGCCGTTATTTGAACGATCTGGACAAAAAGTGGTGCAAATTGCTGTTAGTTCAGGCATATTTGTAAAGACAATACTCGAATATAAACCTCAATTAATGATAGTTGATGAAACATGTTAAAAAAATTATTTATACCAATTATTATTTTGCTTCTGGCACTGGTTTTTTTCAAATGGATGTTGATGTCTAAAGACAAGACAGCAGATATTGAATTTAAGGAGCATGTCTGGCGTGTTGAACAAACGATTATCGAAAAACAAACGCTCTCACCCGGTATGACCTTATACGGTAAAATTGAAAGTTCTGAATTATTGAATGCTGCGGCACCAGCAGCAAGCCAGGTAGAAAAAGTTCTGATTAAAGAAGGCCAGTTTATTGAAAAAGATCAACTCATGCTGGTGTTAGATCAAGCTGATTTTGAACCGGTGGTAAAACAGGCTCAAGGTAAGGTGAATGAGCTTAAGGCTTTGATCAAAAGTGAACAGTTACGTCATGAATTTAATATTAATTCTCTGGCTAGTGAGAAAAAGTTATTAAAACTCAGTGAACAGGCTCTATCACGCTCTGAAAAAGTAAAAAGTCAAAATCTGGGGTCGATTTCTGAAACTGATCAGGCAATGCAGCAATTTGTGAAACAGCGTTTAAGTTATAATTTAATGCAATTTTCAGTGAATGAGCATTCAGCACGTATGGAACAATTACAGGCTCGTCTGCTGCAGGCGGAGGCTGACTTGCTGAAAAGTCATTTGGCTTTGAAGCGTAGCAAAATTATTGCACCATTTAACGGAATTGTTGCTAAAGTCAATGTAGCACGGGGTGACCGAGTTAATGGTAATGAAAAACTGCTGAGTTTTTATTCTTTGGAACGACTGGAAATTCGGGCTAAACTGCCTATCAGTATTCTTCATGAAATTCAGCAAAATTTGATCAATGGTAAAGCATTAAAGGGGACAGCTTCTATTGGTGGACGTCAAATATCTGTGTTACTTGAACGATTATCTGGAGAAGGACAAGCCAGTGGTGTCGATGCTATCTTTTCAGTGCTTGCTCCAAATTCAGCTCAAACAAGCAGAACCTATTTAAGAATTGGCTCTATTGCCGTGGTTAATCTACAAAGAGCGGCACAGAAAAACTTAATCAAAGTCCCTTTTCAGGCAATGTATGGAGCTGATCGTCTTTATAAGATTGTGGATAAACGCCTGCAGTCGGTCAAAGTAGAAAGTATTGGTGAATATCAACAAAATGAGCAGGTTCAACTACTGATTAAAAGTGATGAACTGCACTCCGGTGATGTTATTTTATCGACTCATCTACCTAATGCCTTTTCCGGGCTTAAAGTTAAAACTATTGCTGAAAAAAATAGTGTTGAACTAACTGACCAATGAAAATTCTGTCTATATTTGCACATCACAAGGTGGCTGCTAATCTGCTGATGATTATTATGATCATCAGCGGTATCTATGCCCTGTCAAAACTCAATATTCAATTTTTTCCAACCTTTGAGCTGGATCGTGTGAGCGTTCGTGTTATCTGGAGTGGTGCCAGTGCAGAAGATGTGGAAAAGGGCATTACCATACCTCTGGAGCAATCTCTTAAATCAGTTGATAATATTAAAAATATGACATCAACATCGGCACAGGATGTCTGTTCTATTCAGCTGGAATTCTATGAAGGGGCAGATATGATTCTTGCTCTGGATAAAGTGAAGCAAAAAGTGGCTGAGTTTCGTAACTTACCCAAGGATGCAGAACAGCCACAGGTGGAAACCCTCATTCGATATGAAGGCATTGCCAAAATTATATTGTCGGGTTTAGATAATTTTCATGAATTAAGATTACTGGCCAATCAATTTGAACTGGAATTAACACGGCGGGGAATTGATAAGGTTGAAATCAATGGCTTGCCCGATGAGCAGGTTAACATCGAAATCTCTATTGAAAATTTGCAAAACCTTGGCCTGACACTCAATGAAATTAGTACAAGGATTAGTCAGTTTAGTCAGGATATGCCGGCAGGTACCATTGGCGGTCAGCAAAATGCAAAGGAATTACGTAGTCTGGAGCAGGCTCGTAGTGAATATGAATTTTCTCAAATTCCTATTGTGAGTAATAATACTGATTTGGTTCGTCTGGGTGATGTTGCGAGTATTAAACGACAAGCTGACAGCAGTGGTGTGTTTCGCATTAAAGATGATCAGTCAGTGGCTGAGCTGGCATTGCAAAGAACAGAAGGGGGTAATGCACTGCAGGCTGCAGAAATATTTAAACAATGGTTAATAGAAAAACAGGGCGTTTTACCACCTAATATTAAACTGGAAGTGTTTGATGAAAGTTGGCAGATGATCCGTGATCGCATTTATTTATTATTAAAAAATGGTGGTGGCGGCTTAATTTTAGTGGTGTTGATCCTCTATCTTTTTCTCAATGCAAGAGTTGCTTTCTGGGTTGCGATAGGAATTCCCGTGTCATTTATGGCTACTTTGGCTATTCTCTATGCGGTTGGAGGAACCATCAATATGATCAGCCTGTTTGGTTTGATTATGGCATTAGGGATTATTGTTGATGATGCGATTGTAGTGGGTGAAGATGCTCTGACACATTATCAGGAGGGTGAAGCGCCCTTAATGGCGGCAGAGGGAGGAGCCAGACGAATGTTTATACCAGTCGTTGCTTCTTCTCTGACGACCATTGCTGCATTTTTACCCTTGATGATGATTGGCGGTATTATGGGCAATATATTGTTTGATATTCCCTTAATTGTAATTTGTGTCATTCTGGCTTCACTGGTGGAAAGCTTTTTTGTCTTACCGGGGCATTTGCGTAATTCATTTTCTCATAGCTATGCTGAGAGCAAAAAACAGAAACAAGCTGCAGCAAAAAACAGCTTTAACTTTCGCACATGGTTTGACCTGGCTTTTGATAATTTTCGCCAGAAAAAATTTCGCCGTGTCATTCGCTGGGCTTTGAATCATCGCAGTATTGTTCTGGCATTACTCTTGTCCAGCCTTATTATGACGGTTGCTTTGGTTGCTGGAGGACGAATTCATTTTACCTTTTTTCCTTCACCGGAGTCACAGATTGTCTATGCGAATGTGAGTTTTGTTTCAGGTACTTCGCGTAAAAAAACGGAAGCTTATTTAAAACACATGGAAGAAAAGCTGATAGAAACGAATGAAGAATTAGGCGGAGGTATCATTGATATGACTGTTACCATCAGCGGTAGTTCCTTTAGCGGCGGCAATTCACGCAAGAGCGGTGATCAGTTGGGCGCTATCTTTTTGCAGTTAGTGGAGTCAGATCAGCGCAGCATACGTAACCCGCAATTTATTGAACATTGGAAAAATAAATTAGAACAGCCGGCAGGCATTGACAATATTACTATCATATCACGTAAAACAGGACCACAGGGGAGTGATATTGCCATACGTCTAAGTGGCTCTGATAATGACAAATTGAAAAAAGCAGCCAATGAGTTGAAGCAGGCATTATCAACAATAGAAGGTGTCTACGGAGTTGATGATGATATGCCTTATGGTAAGGAACAGCTGATCTATACACTCAAACCTGCAGGGGCGATTTTAGGCCTGACGGTTGCGGATATTGGTCAACAGCTTAGAACTGCTTTTGATGGTCAACTGGTGCAAATTTTTCAGGATGGTGCTGATGAGGTAGAAGTTCGTGTTCAATTACCTGAATATGAGCGGGATCAGATCAATACACTGGAACGAATTAATATCAGAACGCCTGATGGAGAATTTGTGCCATTGACCAGTGTTGCTCAGTGGACGGTCAGACACGGTTTTGAAGTTTTACGACATGCTGAAGGTGAAATCGCTATAGAAGTGACAGCTGAAGTGAATTCAGATGTGAATAATGTCAATCAGATTACCACGTCACTGGAAGAAGAAATATTATTAGACTTACAGCAGAAATACTGGATAAATTACAGCCTTGAGGGACGCGCAGCTGATCAAAAAGAGACAATGTTGGATATGAAGCAGGGCGGTTTATTAGGACTGACTTTAATCTACATTGTGCTGGCCTGGGTCTTTTCCTCCTATGGCTGGCCTCTGGTGGTCATGGCGATTATTCCTTTTGGCTTGGTGGGGGCTATCTGGGGACATTGGATACAGGGTATTGATCTGACTTTATTGTCATTTTTTGGTATTTTTGGACTTTCGGGTATTGTTGTGAATGATTCGATTATTCTGGTCACATTTTATAAACACCTGCGTGATAAAGGCATGATAGTAAATGATGCTTTGATTGAAGCATCTGTGCAACGTTTGAGAGCAGTATTGTTAACCTCTTTAACAACCATTGCAGGTCTGACTCCTCTGTTGTTTGAAACCTCCTTACAGGCTCAGTTCCTCATTCCCATGGCAGTATCAATTGCTTTTGGTCTGGCCTTTGCCACTGTTTTAGTGTTAATTATTATCCCGGTGTTTTTGTCTATCCATGAATCGATTCATTTTAAAGTCAGACAATTTTATGTTTAGGAAACTATAGTGATAAAAGAGCAATTTAAACTGGACAGTCGCTTACAAAATGACTGTTTTGTTTTATCTGAATCTGAACAATTTTTGATATTATTGTTAAATAACAGTCTGATCCCATGGTTTATCTTCGTGCCAAAAACAGATAAAACAGAATTATTTCAATTAGATAAAAAGTTTCAATCAGAGATTTTTGAGAAAATTAATCATTTATCAGAATTTATTATGACTGAGTACAAAGTTGATAAACTCAATGTAGCCGCTATTGGAAATATTGTCAGTCAGATGCATATTCATGTTGTCGGTCGTTATCAAACCGATCCGTATTGGCCCGGTGTGGTATGGGGGGCAGATAAAAAAAAGATTTATACACAAGAAGAGGTAAAAAAGATAAAAATTAGGTTGAATTCAATATTAGTAATATGATATATTAGCAAATACTTATTAAGCGTTAGTTTATTTAAATTAAACTAATAGAATAAATGAAAAGATAAGTTGTTTAGTGTTATAGTAAGTAACACATTATAAATATTAAAAAAATCAGGAGAGAAAATGAAAAAATTAATCGCAGCATCAGTTTTTAGTGCTCTGCTTCTTGGAGCAGGTAATGCTTCAGCATTTTGGGGCGGAGGTAGTGATTGGGAATGTCGTGGTCCTTATGGCGATATCCCTGATTGTAATCCATATGATGAGTGGGATCCAAGATACTGGATGGAAGAAATGGAAAGTTTCTGGGATGATGACGATGACTATTATCGCTATGGTGGCGGTGGTTACGGCGGCAACCCATATGGTGGCGGTTATGGCGGCAACCCATACGGCGGTGGTGGTTATGGCAATCCATACGGTGGTGGTGGTTATGGCAATCCATACGGCGGTGGTGGCTATGGTAATCCTTATGGCGGTGGTTATGCTCCAGCTCCAGCACCTTATGGATATAACCCCTATGCAGCACCAGCTCCAGTAGCTCCGGCTCCAGCAGCTCCAGCACAATAATTTATTATATTATTAAAGCTGGTAAAGCCACACGCTTACCCTATGATAAGGGCTGAGCATGTGGCTTTTTTTTGTATTATACTTTAGCTAAACCTTTATATTTAATATACAAGGTTAAACATGGCATAGGAAATTTATGGCAGCACAAAAAAATATGAATTCTGAACTGTTAAAAAATTATCGTAATACTATTGGTCTTTTCGCGACAGGTGTGACTGTTTTAATCATTGAACATCAGGGTGAAGTTCGTTGTATGACGGCTAATGCAGTGAGTTCATTATCGCTAGAACCCGTTCAGCTACTGGTTTGTCCTTCTAAAAATGCTGCTTTTTCAGAATTTGTACAGCAAGGAGCACAATTTACGGTGAATATTCTTGGTATTCATCAGGAACAGTTATCCAATTATTATGCAGGGATGAAGACTGATGTTGACGATGAACCCTTACATTATGAACATCTGTTTTCTCCCTCCATTACAGCTCCGCGTTTAAAAGACTGTATTGCTTCTTTTGCCTGTCAAATTACCAAACAATATGATGGCGGGGATCACTGGATTGTAGTGGGTGAGGTACTGGAACTATATAGTAATGAAATCAATCATAAACCCTTATTGTTTTTTGGCGGGAAATATCATTATCCACCAAAAAATGAAGTCGAACTGATTAAACCTACAGCTGATCCTTATCAGTAACACATTGAAATATCAAACATGAGTGCTAATACGAGTTCTGATAATAAAAAACAAAAGAAAAGGGCAAGCCATTTAAAAAATATTTTTTCCTATGAACAATATTGGGCGGAGTGTTATGGCATCGCACAATATTTACCCCACAGCTATGATGAAATGCTGGATCTGGGTTGGGATTCCTGTGATGTCATTCTGGTCAGCGGAGATGCCTATGTGGATCACCCCAGCTTCGGTATGGCATTAATTGGCAGATTACTGGAATCACAAGGTTTTAGAGTGGGTATTATTGACCAACCGGACTGGCAAAGTTGTGAACCCTTTAAAATCTTGGGTCGCCCAAATTTATTCTTTGGTGTTACTGCCGGCAATATGGATTCTATGATCAATCGTTATACGGCAGATCGAAAACTGCGTCATGACGATGCCTATACTCCGGATGATATTGGCGGTAAACGTCCCGATAGAGCGGTTATAGTATACACACAACGATGCAAGGAGGCCTGGTCTGATGTGCCCGTTGTAATTGGCGGCATTGAAGCAAGCTTGAGACGAATAGCACACTATGACTATTGGTCGGATAAGGTTAGACGCTCTGTACTGTTTGATTCCAAAGCGGATTTATTGGTTTTTGGTAATGGTGAACGGCAAATTACCGAGATTGCTCATCGTTTATCTCGTGGTGAGGCCATAGAAAATCTGGATAATATTCGCGGCACTGCCTACATGGTGAAACACCAGCAAAAAGGCTGGATGGAAATTGATTCAAGTCGGGTTGATCGCCCGGGTAAAGTGGATGCTGTGGTCAGTCCTTATAAAATGATGACTCAGGATGTTTGTTCTAAACCCGGTTCTGAGGCTCAATCAGACAGTGATTCTCCACAGGAAATAGCGATTCCTATTAGACAAATTATTAAGTCTCTGGACAGGAATCATAGTGTCATTCGTTTACCCTCTTATGAAAAGGTCATAAATGATCAGGTGCTGTATGCTCATGCTTCACGTGTTTTGCATCTGGAAACCAATCCAGGCAATGCAAGAGCTTTAGTACAGAGACATGGTGGAAATGATGTCTGGCTCAATCCACCACCATTTCCTCTGACTACAGAAGAACTGGATGAGCTGTTTGAACTGCCTTATACACGCTTACCGCATCTGGATTATCAAAAAGCAAAAATGCCAGCCTATGAGATGATTCGTTTCTCTATTAATATTATGCGCGGCTGTTTTGGGGGGTGTACTTTTTGCTCTATTACTGAGCATGAAGGACGAGTGATTCAAAATCGTTCAGAAGATTCTATCATTCGTGAAATTGAGGAAATCAGGGATAACGTCCCTGAATTCAAAGGTTATATTTCAGACCTGGGTGGGCCAACAGCGAATATGTGGCGTCTGGCTTGTGATGACAAAGAAATTGAATCAGTTTGTCGGCGTTTGTCCTGTGTGTATCCAAGAATTTGTTCTCACATGAATACCGATCATGGGCCTTTAACTCATTTATATCAACGTGCCAGAAAATTACCCGGAATCAAAAAAATCTTTGTTGCTTCAGGTTTGCGCTATGATCTTGCTGTACGTTCACCTGAATATGTTAAAGAGTTAGTGACTCATCATGTGGGGGGGTATTTAAAAATTGCACCAGAGCATACTGAAGAAGGTACTCTGAGTAAGATGATGAAGCCTGATATTGACAGCTATTATGAATTTAAGCAGATGTTTGAACAATTTTCTAAAGAAGCGGGTAAAGAGCAATATTTAATCCCATATTTTATTGCTGCACATCCTGGTACGACGATAGAAGAAATGGTTAATCTTGCTTTATGGCTCAAAGAAAATAATTTCAGACTTGATCAGGTACAAAATTTTTATCCCTCACCAATGGCGACTGCTACGGCTATGTACCATAGTGAACGAAATCCTCTGAAAAAACTCAGTTACAAATCAGAAAAAGTCTTTACTGCAAAAGGTGAGAAGATCAGACGCCTGCACAAAGCTCTACTACGCTATCATGATCCTAAAAACTGGCCCATCATTCGTGAGATGTTGAGAGAGTTGGGACGAAGTGATCTGATTGGTGATGGTGATAAACAGCTGGTGCCAGCAGAGGAAAAACATAAAACTAGTCCAAGGCATCCTGTTAACCGCCCTAAAGTACAAAAGAAATTTCAAAACAAAAAAAGAACACAGAAGTGAATATCGAGCGTTGATTTAGAGAAATATCAAAGAAGGTAGCAGAATTAGTCAACATGCAGTTCAGGGAAAAATTAAGGGAGAAAAAATAGACTTTTTTGGATAAACTATGGGCAAAATTTGATAGCTTTTTGTTACTAAATCATTATGGAAGTACTTTAGCTTATTGAATAATACACTATAGATTTGAGATCTCTCTATCGGGCTGAACCATGGATATGTGGATAAGACTACACTTAACTATGTTGTACAAAAAAACTTGACCACTTCAATTAAAGGAGTAGTGTTAGAAAAAACTATCATAGCATTGATGTTTCTCTTCTATAGTCATCTTCATTATTATCAAGGAGAACAGCGCCAGCCTCCATTGCTGTGTTTAAAAATTTAGCACGTTCCATATTCAGCCAGTTAGCTGCTGTGCCAGAAGAAATTTTATGTTCTTTAAAAAGATAAATAGCCGTTTGTAATTTCATCAGTTCAGCAAATGTTTCTGCATCTTCATGCAGACTAATAAGAACTTCAGATGGACACTGTATTTCGATAGTATTGTTCATAATGATACCTATCAATGACAATTATGTGATTTTTTAACTATTCTTTCATTAGTTACAAGTATAACCCAACTTTGTTTATGATGTCTTGTAAGTGATTAAATATTTGATCCAAGTGGTTAAAATTGATAATATCAAATTTCTTCAGACTCACGTGAAAAACGGTAGTTAAATTTTATTGAAAACATCAATTGGTAGCACCGTTACCAATTGACTTGTATAGAAAGGTAGTAGTTAAGCCATTTCCAAGGGACTTAAAATCCCTCGATCGCAAGATCGTGCCGGTTCGATTCCGGCCCTGGGCACCACTTACTTTTATTTAAAAATCAATCGCTTAGCAATAATTAAAGTAACTGTTCAATAAATCCGTGCATTCACACAATCTAAATGATACAGACTTTAGCACTTAATAGATCAGAAAGGTATTGTTGCTGAAATTCGTCTATTTGCTTTAGATGCTGACGGTAATATTATTGGTGAGAGTGTTTCCAGTGATAGTTGTACAATTACAGTGAAAGATTAAAATACTTGAAAAGGAAGAGGATGGTTAAAGTAACCATCCTTTGAGATTCTGAAAATAAATTATCCTTTCTTCAACTTTCTTCGAATATTATAGAAATAAGTTATTGCTCCTTTGGGAGTTAGATTGGTACCTTCAACTAATGCCAAAACAATAATTTCTCTTTCCTCATCTTGAATCAATTCATACATTTTTCCATTATCTTATTTTGTCATAATATTATTATTATTGGAAAATATTAAATTGTGGAATGATGGGGTGGAAAAGTGGATTTTAAAATTAAGATGTTGGTTTCAAATGAAAAGTAGTGGTGCCCTCGAGACGATTCGAACGTCCGGCCTGCCCCTTAGGAGGGGGCTGCTCTATCCAGCTGAGCTACGAAGGCATAATCAGTGCGTAGTTTATCATAAAATCAATAGTAACAAATACAAATTACATCAACAGGTGATAAAGTCACTTACAAATATTTTGATTCGGTTTATTCTTCTCAGAAGTTGATTGTTATCAGGTATAAAATATTCAGGAGTGTCGTATGGAACAGGCTCAATCAAGATTGGCAAATTTTCCGGTGTCTTTTTTTTCATCTGTGATGGGGATGGCTGGTTTCAGTATCGCTATTTCTAAGGCGGAATTAATATATCACCTTAAACCCCAACTATCTCCAATTTTTTCAGTGCTAACACTTATACTATTTTTAGTGATACTGGTTATTTATTCACTAAAACTATTAAAAGAAAAAGAAGCAGTAATCCAGGAATTGCATCATCCAATTAAAATCAGCTTCTTCCCTACTGTTTCTATCAGTTTGTTGTTACTGTCGATTTGTATGCTGCATAATAATGTAGATTTAGCTAAAACCTTATGGCTAATTGGAAGCAGCTTGCATCTTATTTTTACACTTTATGTGATGAATGCCTGGATTAATCATGATTATTTTAATATCAATCATATGAATCCAGCCTGGTTTATCCCTATTGTGGGTAACATTCTGGTACCAATTGCAGGTGTTCCATTGGGCTATAGTGATGTTTCATGGTTCTTTTTCAGTATCGGTATTATTTTCTGGCCGGTTTTACTGACGATTATTTATTATAGGGTTATTTTTCATCCGGCATTACCTGAAAAGCTGGTGCCCACTTTCTTTATTCTTATTGCGCCGCCAGCGGTAGGTTTTCTGTCTTACGTCCAGTTAAATGGTGATTTGGATAATTTTGCCAGAGTACTCTATTTTGCATCATTATTTTTTACCCTGCTTGTTTTTACTCAGTTTAGAAAATTTTCTAAACTTAAGTTCTTTCTTTCCTGGTGGGCATATTCCTTCCCTTTGGCTGCGGTGAGTCTGGCCACTATGTTGATGTATCAAAAGACTCAAAATGATGTCTATTCAGTCATTGCAATGATGCTGTTGAGTATTCTGACCTTGTTTATCACTCTGCTGGTATTTAAAACTGTTAAAGCCATTGTTGGAAAGCAGATTTGTATTGCAGAATAACAGCTAATTCTGAATAATTCAGTTAAGCTCTCTGTTTCTTCTTTTTAATCTATCCAGATGGGCAATAAACTTTTGTATAGTTTGTTGTTGTGATGTTGTGACCTCTTCAAGGAGGCCAGCTATAATGGTGTTGTCTGAGATAGAGAATATACGTTTTATTTCCATCTTGCAGCTGATAACCACATCATTAAGATAGATAGTTGTGAAAGGGATGATGTCATGTTTTTCAATATTTAAAGCTGGCGGTGTTTTAAAACGCAGTGACATTCCATTATAGGACAGATCATTTAAGCTGCCGGTTATAAATTCGCCGTCTACTGTTTTTAGAACAACCTTCAGATGTTTGTTAAGGGGGATATTAACACGATGAAACTCTCTGTTCTGAACTGATATTATGGTATCAGGAAAATGCATAACAGAATAGAGTAAACCTTTCTCTTCATCTTGTTTTATTAATCGACATTTCATTGATAATATGCAGCTGTCAATGTGGGTTCTTAGCTGAACTTGTTTTAACTTGTTAAGATGGGAATTACCCTCATAAGGTAATAATTCATCAAGATAAAATTTTTTATTTTGATAGTCCATTTTGATGATTGATGTGCTGAAATTTTTGGTTTCCCCCGGGAAATTAGCTGTAATAATAACCAGATGGTTTTGTAAATTCTTCAATAGAGCTGAAATACTTTCTTCTGACTGAATAATTTTTTCTGCTGTTTTTTTTTCTGTTTTGGGTGAGCTAAGAAAAGAAAATAGGTTAAATGGAAATGACACTGAATTTCCTCTTGTGTAATATAACTTCAGCTTAATTTATTCTTTAAACCTAGAAAACGCAGTGGGCATTGTAGTAGATGGCTACTGCGTTTTCAAGGTTAAAGGCTTCTCAAAAAAAGTCTGTGTGTTACACGGAGGTGTATAAAGCACTTCTTTTTTGCTGGGCAGTCTGACCAAGGTGGCTATAGGTTTGTAAATTATTGGCAGGGCGGCCTAATAATAGTTGTAATATTTGTTCAGTGTTTTCTTTGCGGATATTAATGACCCGACCACTAATTTCATTTTGTTTTCTGCATTGTGATAACTGTATCTTTATCTCCTGCCAGAGAGTAATCAGTTCTTCTGATGTTTGTTGTTGAATAAAAAGAGAAAAACCCTGAGTGTTATAAGGTTGCTCTGAAGCTTGTTCAAAAAAGTGTTGACGTTGTTTATCCAACTGATCCAGCTTGCTGAGCAAATGTGTTTTTTTGTCCAGTAAACTACCCATTACATTGGTTTCTCGATTGACAATGGCAATGTTTTCTTCGCACAATATCTGTAAAATCTGATTAAGGCAATTATATTCCTGCTGCAAAATAGAATGGAGTAATGCGTCAGATGAAAAATTATTTTTTTCTATTGTATTGGCTTGTGTGGTTGAAAGAAACGGGGTCATTTTTTTGTCCTGTCTGCTGCTATAGAAAAAGAAATATGCCTTTTATTTAAGCTGCAGCTGATTTTAACGCTGCAGCTCTTTTTCAAGCTGAATCATTTTTTCGGCAATACGCTCAGGGTTAACTTCATAGCTACCCTCATCAATTGAATTTTTTATTTGTTCAATTTTATTGGTATCGACAATAGGAAGACGGGCAACCTGCTCTTCCAAAGCTTTAATTCTTGTTGCTGACTCCGTTAAATTGATTGAGTCAGGACTGAGTGTTGCCTTTCCTGATGTTTGAGTACCGCCTTTAGTATTCTTATCAAGATTAATTACATTTTTTTGTTCACCAGCACTTTTGGTTTGTGTCGTATTACTGGTAATCTGGCTAATATTAATTGGCATTTCTTTTATTCTCCCGTTCAGCTCTATTATCGGCCAATTACCGAGAAAGTTTAATCTTTTTTAATATTAATTTGAATGAATTAGAACCCTTTATATTTAATATACAAGGTTAAAAGTTAACTGCCACTATCCCTCTGTCAATGACCAAAGCTTCGATAATTTTATTTGAACTCTTATTGCGTACTTTGATCATTTCATTTTTACGGCCATTTTTAAGTGCAATGCCCTGCATACTGACACGTATATTTTTACTTTGGGCATAAATTAACACACTTTCTTTTTTATGTACGAGAAGCGCTTTTTGCAGCATAGAACTGTTAATAATCTGATGGGGTCTAATGGTTCTACGGGCTGCATAGCCTATGATATTTGATAGTTTACTTAGATATTTTTCGTTTTTAAGTTCCTGTTCAATCAGATGTACATTATTTTCTGTAATTAATTCACCACGGGTAATAGTACTATTACTGACCAGCATTTTGCGTAGTAACCTGGCCTTAACAGAAATATAGATATTCCATGGTTTGTCATCGTTGCAATAAACGCCAATGGTTTGATGCCTTGTTATTGGCCTGTTATTAGTCGCTTTGGCCTCAAGCGTTTTAGAACATTGTCTAAAATGAATTCTGGAATCAATATTAGCTGCTGAAATTTCTTTAATAGTAACATCTTCAGATAATTGTGAGCGAACATGGTCGATGGCGGTTTTTTGAATATCCTGATGGGCATGCTTATTATTAATATCAGCAAGCAGAACGCTGGAATACAATAAGCCGACAGATGCAATACTGATAAAGCTGAGTTGAGCTGTTTTTCTGCTCAAACGAAACTTATGCACTGTGGGTAGAAGAAAGGTATTAAAGTGAATAGTCATATTTTTGTCATCTTAAGTGAATAATACTTAAAATGTATGCAAAAATTAATCCAAAAATAAAAATAAGGATTATCTACAGGTGTTTTTAGTGTGCTTAAAGGTTTCACCAATGATTTCTTTAAGTGCTTCGGGTTGAATCAGAGTAATATTTTCATCATCAATTGTAATTAGGCCATCTTTTTTTAATTTAGAGATAATCCTTGAAAAAGTTTCTGGTGTAATTGAAAGCCTGGATGCGATCATTGATTTGGTTGCAGTAAGTCTAATGGTTGGATGATCCCGTTTATCATTGATTTGACCTAATAAATAACTGATAAGTCGATGTTTTGCATTATAGATAGTGAGCTCACTAATCTCCGTCAACAAACCTTTCAATCGAGTGCTCATATCAGCCATTAAGGCAAAACATAGTTCATTAGAGTGTCGTAACTGCTCCATAAATAATTTATTGTCGAAGTAAAATAATTCAGTGCTGCAGGTTGCTTTAGCATTGACCGGATAACGGTTGCCTTCCATAAACATGACTGCTTCGGCAAAAGTTTGCCCGGGTCCGATAATATCAACTACCTTTTCATTGCCTTCCATAGAAGTTTGATACAGCATTACTTGTCCATGGCGAACCAGAAAAAAACGGCCGGCTACATCTCCCTTTTCAAATAGCATTTCATTTCTTTTTAGTGAAGTTAAATTTGATTGAGCAAGAATACTAACAAATGACTTGTCAGGGAGGCGGCGAAATAAATAATGCTGACGTAATTCTTGTTGAAACAGTTTGCTTATACTCAAAGGTGTCTTCTCATATTGAATAAGGATTGAATTCCATAGGATTATAGTAGATTATTGAGCACTTTCCAAATATAAATATAACGACTATTTATAACCGTGAGGATTTTTACTTTGCCAATACCAGGTATCTTCAGCCATTTCTGTCAGCCCCCGTTCTGCTTTCCAGCCAATTTCCTGTTCAGCAAAGCCGGGATCAGCATAATAGGCGGCAATGTCTCCTGCACGGCGCTCAACAATTTGATAGGGTATTTCTTTTCCAGATGCATTCTCAATAGCTTTAACCATCTCTAAAACACTATAACCCTGACCGGTTCCAAGATTATAAGTGACAACTCCAGGCTTGCTGGTGAGTTTTTCCAGGGCTTTTATATGTCCAAGTGCCAAATCCACGACATGGATATAATCTCTGACACCAGTACCGTCAGGAGTATCGTAGTCACCGCCAAATACAGATAACTGTTCCCGCTTGCCGACTGCAACCTGAGCAATATAGGGAATTAAATTATTAGGAACACCATTAGGATCTTCACCAATTAAGCCGGATTGATGTGCTCCAACAGGATTAAAATAACGCAGTAAAGCGATATTCCAGGAAGCATCCGCCCGAAAAAGATCATGGCTGATCTCTTCAATGATTAGTTTTGATCGACCATAGGGGTTAGTTGCTGACAGGGGAAAATCTTCTTTAATCGGTACGCTATGAGGATCACCATATACCGTTGCAGAAGAGCTAAAGACAAAGTTTTTTACATTAAAGTCACGCATGACTTTAAATAATACTAAGGTACCCGTCAGGTTATTCTGATAATATTCAATGGGCATTTCTACTGATTCACCGACTGCCTTTAACCCGGCAAAGTGAATCACTGCATCAATTGCATGTTCAGAAAAGATCTGTGCCAGACTCTCTTCTTCTAATATATCCTGTTGGTAAAAAGTAACTGACTTTCCGGTAATGGTTTTAACCCGATTAAGAGATTCCTGACTGGAATTACACAGATTATCGACTACCACCACTTCATAATTATTATTGAGTAATTCAACACAGGTATGACTACCAATATAGCCTGCTCCGCCAGTGACTAATATTTTCATAAATTAAAAATGTCCAGGTATTGCTCTTCTTTAAAACCAATAGAAAACTGACCATCAATATCAATGACGGGACGTTTAATAATTGAGGTATTATCCAGCATAATCTGACGTGCCTTATCCCGGTCAAGGTCAGCCTTTGCTGTTTCAGATAATTTTCGCCATGTGGTACCGCGTTTATTTAATAAAACTTCCCAGTCCAGATCATCCAGCCATGTCTCCAGTGTTTCATGATCCAGACCGTCTTTCTTAAAGTTGTGAAATTGATAATCAATACCGTTTTCTGTCAGCCACTTTCGAGCCTTACTGACCGTATTACAATTAGGAATACCATATAAGGTGATCATCATTTATATCTTTAACTTCTTCATACGTTGAGTGGCTTCAATGACATTATCTCTATGACCAAAGGCGCTGAAGCGAACATAACCTTCTCCGGCAGGACCAAAACCAGCGCCGGGTGTCGTCACAATATGGGCATTTTCCAGAATATAGCTAAAGGCATGCCATGAATCCATAGATTCAATTTTTACCCAGATATAAGGTGCATTTTTGCCGCCGTAGGTTGTAAAACCATATTCATCTAATGCTGTCTTGATAATTCGGGCATTTTCCATATAATAATCAACCAGTTCATGCATTTCTGCCATTCCCTGATCGTTTAGTATATTAATAGTTGCTGTTTGAATTATATTGGAAGCGCCATTGAAAATAGTCGTCATAATACGATTCCAGTCACCATGAACTGAAGTGCCGTCATCAAATTTTAGTGCCTTTGGTACAACAGTCCAGCCCAGACGAACCCCGGTATATCCAAAAGGCTTGGAAAATGAGCATACTTCAATGGCGACTTCTTTTGCACCTTCAATTTCATAAATTGACTTTGGTAATTCAGGATCACTGATAAATTCAGCATAGGCTGCATCAAAAATAATAATAGAGCCATTTTCCTTAGCAAAATTGACCAGTTGTGTTAATTGTTCTTTGCTTGCAACTGCACCGGTTGGATTATTAGGAGAACAAAAATAAATAATATCTGCTTTTTCAAATACAGGAAAAAAATCATTTTCAGCCGTACACTTCATATAAACAATATTATTAAACTGATCGTTATCCTTATTATATTCACCCGTTTGTCCCATAATTACAGCACTATCCACATAAACAGGATAAGAGGGATCCTGTACTGCAATGCTTGTATCTTCACCAAACAGCATTTGCAGACGACCGGTATCACATTTAGCACCATCAGAAACAAATATTTCATCAGCCTCTATCAGATCATTGCTATACATCTTCTCAGCAATTTTTTCTCTGAGGGCCGTCATACCCTGTTCATCACCATAACCAGAATACCCTTCAGGTGTTGCCATGCTGTCAGCCGCATCTTTCAGAGCCTTAACCACACTGGGTTGTAATGGTTCAGTGGTGTTACCAATGCCCAGACTAATAATTTCAGCATCCGGATTTTTTGCCATAAATTCATTTTTTCTGCGGTTAATTTCAGGGAAGAGATAACCTGCCTGTAATTTTGCAAAATTTTTATTTCTTTGTACCATTATTGTTTCCTAAATATTTAATCAAAAGTTTGTAATTTGTCAAAATCCAAAGTGGCAAAGTAATCATCTAATGTCTCTGCTCGTCGTATTTCTAAAATGCTGTTGTCTTCACGCAGCAGGAGTTCTGCTGAACGTAATTTGCCGTTATAATTAAATCCCATTGAATGACCATGCGCTCCTGCATCGTGAATGGTCAGTGTATCTCCTGCAGAGATTTCAGGCAGCTGACGATCAATGGCAAATTTATCATTGTTTTCGCACAATGAACCAGTGACATCATAACGATGATCTGTGGGCTGATTTTCCTTGCCCATGACACTAATATGATGATAAGAACCATACAAAGCAGGGCGCATTAAATTAGCCATGGTTGCATTGGTACCAACATAATCCTTATAAGTGTGTTTCATATGGATGACATCAGTGATCAGGTAACCATATGGCCCTGCTATGACCCGTCCGCATTCCATGTAAATTTTTAGCGGGTCAAGATCATTGGTGGTGATTAAACGCTGGTATTCCAACATCACCTGTTGAGCAACATAATCATAATCAACAGCCTGTTGATCGGGTAAATAGGGTACACCGATACCACCGCCCAGATTAACAAACTCCAGTTTGATACCTAATTGTTCTTTAAGCTCAACGGCCAGTTCAAAAAGCATTGCGGCAGTTTCAACAAAAAAGTCCGGATTTAATTCATTGGAGATAATCATGGTATGTAAACCAAATCGTTTTATACCTTTCTCCTGACATAATTTATAACCTGTAAATAATTGCTCACGGGTAAAGCCATATTTGGCCTCTTTAGGATCTCCGATAATAGCATTACCTTCCCTTAACGGGCCGGGGTTATAACGAAAACAAAGTAACTCGGGTAAGCCGCCTTCTGACGCCAGAGTTTGCTCCAGATAGTCTATATGACGAATATCATCCAGATTAATAATAGCACCTAATTTATGTGCTTTAAGGTATTCGTTTTGTTCTGTGTCATTGGAGGTAAACATAATGTTTTCACCCAATACTCCAATCTGTTCGGATAAAATCAGTTCAGCCAGTGATGAGCAATCTGCACCAAAGCCTTCTTCCTGTAAAATTTTCATAATAAAGGGATTTGGAGTTGCTTTGACTGCAAAATATTCTTTAAAGCCGGGAAATATACTAAATGCCTGCTTAAATTTTCGTGCATGTTCCCGTAAACCTTTCTCATCATACAGATAAAAAGGAGTTGGATAAGCCGCTTTAATTTCGCTGAGTTGTGGTGCTGAAAAAGGTAATTTTTTTGTCATAATGATGCTAAGGTTAATGGATTAATGTTAGGGATTCTTAATATTTTTTCAGAAGCCCTTATTCTGTTTATCAGGCTTGGGTGTTTATTCTTCTTTATAACGCTTTAAATGAAGTCGAATTCTCTGTGCAGCTTCAATACATTCTTCAAGAGGAGCGACTAAGGCAATTCTGACATAGCCCAGCCCGGGATTAGCATGGCCGGTAGTGCGTGATAAATAGCTGCCGGGTAAGACAGTAATGTGCTGCTCTTTGAATAATTTTGAGGTAAATTTCTCGTCATCTCCGCAAGGCACTTTTAACCAGATATAAAATGAGGCGGGTGGTGCCTGTATTTCAAGAACCGGACTCAAAATTTCAATAAAAGCCTGATATTTTTCACGATAAGACTGCCTGTTTTCTTCTACATGTGATTCATCACTCCAGCAGGCAATGCTGGTATGTTGTGTTGGTAATGACATGGCTGAACCATGATAGGTGCGATATAACAGAAATTTTTCTATTAGTCGGGCATCTCCGGCAACAAAACCGGAACGTAACCCCGGCACATTAGATCGTTTGGATAAACTATTGAACACCACCAGATTTTCAAAATCTGTATAGCCCATATCATTAGCAGCTTCAAGCAGACCGGGAGGGCGATGATTCTCATCCTGATAAATTTCAGAATAACATTCATCAGAAACCAGAATAAAGTTATATTCATAGGCCAGTTTAATAAGATGCTGCAGGAGTGGTTTGTCAATAACTTGCCCCGATGGATTACCGGGAGAGCAGACATAGAGTAATTGACAGCGTTGCCAGATGCTGGCAGGAATGCTGTTATAATCAGGAATAAAATAGGTTCTTTCAGAAGCATTGACGAAGTAAGGTGTCGCACCTGCAAGAATCGCCGCCCCTTCATAAATCTGGTAAAAGGGGTTTGGCATAACAACTAAGGGATCTTTTTGTTTCTGATTAATTACTGCCTGGGCAAATGAGAATAAGCCTTCGCGGCTGCCGTTGACAGGTAATACCTGTGTTTCAGGATCAATTTGTCCATCACTTAGCTTATAACGTTTTTCTATCCAGCAAGATAAAGTTTTTCGTAATTCAGGTAAACCCTTAGTCTCTGGATATTTTGCCAGACCACTATGGTTTTTATTGATAGCATCCAGCACAAAAGCAGGAGGCTCATGTCTTGGTTCACCAATTGATAAGGGAATATGTTTTAACTGGCCATTGGGATTAATGGTCTTTTTTAATTCAGCTAAACGTTCAAATGGATAAGGTTTTAGTAAGTCTAGTAATGGATTCATTGTTAACTTCTTCTATAATTTAGCTACAAGCTTTCAATTTTAGTTAAGGACAGGATGGTTAAATATTTAAACGAGGTATTATATAGGAATTTCTATCTAATCATCAAATAATCATTTTAGTCAATTTCATCCACCAGTTGAATAATGGTTCTACGGATTTCTTCCTGCTTTTTTATATCTGTAATAATCTGATGGTTTTCATCCCTGATAGTAAAAACATCTTCAACTTTTTCCCCAAAAGTTGAGATTCGGGCATTTTCAAGTAATACTTCACATTCTATTAAAGCCTGACCAATATGAGAGAGCAGGGCGGGGCGGTTGGATGCTTTTATGCTCATAATAGTTTGATTATTAACCAAATCCTCATCAAATTGAACGTTGGTTTCAAGTGAAAATTGCTTTTGACTGCGGCTTAATCGCTGTGAATGACTGGGTAGGGAGAAAGTATTCAGGGAAAGCTTTTCTTCTAAAGTGAACTGGATTTTTTTTATGCGTTCAGGATCATTGACAATGCTGCCATCTTCTTCCAGAATAAAATAAGTGTGGTAGGCATAATCGGTATTGGAAGTAATGGTTTGTGCTTCAATGACATCAAGTACTAATTGTGATAATGCCGCTGTAACGAGAGCAAAGACATGATTATTGGGACGTGTATAGACAAAAACTTCCGTTCCTCCCCGTTGCTCATCGGCTTTGATGAGTACGATGGCTTTGTCGGAAGTTGTCCCTTTGGATTTAAGAATTGCCTGTGTTTGCCAGATAATTTCCTCCGGCTGAAATTTTATGAAGTAGTCTGCCGGTAATGTATCCCATAGCTGTGCTATGTCCTGTTGAGAATAGTGCTTTAGAACTAAATCATCGAATGCAGTTTTTTTGTTGTTGCGAATCAATTCTTCCTGCTGTTGAGGTTGTTCCAAACCTTTGTTTAAAGCCAGCTTGGTTAAGTTGTAGAGTTGGATTAATAAAGAATCTTTCCAGCTATTCCATACTTTTGGGCTGGTAGCCCGGATATCAGAGACAGTCAATAGATAGAGATAATCAAGATGATTGATATCGCTGACTAATAAGGCAAACTCGTGTATGATGCCTGGGTCATTAATGTCTTTACGTTGTGCTGTCATTGACATATTCAGATGGTTTTTGACCAGCCAGGTCACCATTCGAGTATCGCTATGGCTTAAATCATGCTGCAGGCAAAATTGTTCAGCATCAATAGCTCCGAGTGTTTCATGCCGACCGCCGCGACCTTTGGCAATATCATGAAACAGAGCTGCCAGGTATAAAAGTTCAGGTTTAGGGAGGTTTCTGGCTATTTCACTGGCTAAAGGTAATTCATCGGCATGTTTTGATACAAACAAGCGACGGCTGTTACGTAATACCTTTAAAGTATGTTCATCTACTGTATAAGCATGATATAAATCATGCTGCATTTGTCCGACGATTTGTTTAAAAGCTGGAATATAAGCTGCTAAAACACCATAACGATTCATACGCCTCATTTCATGGGTAATACCAAAGGGTTGGCGTATAATTTCCATAAAGAGTGCACGGCAACGCAAGTCATGACGAAAAGTGTTATCGATTAAATAACAATGTGCTCGAATCAGGCGAATGGTACTGGCTCGAACTCCTTTAAGCTTTGGATCCTGACAGAGTAACAGGAAAATTTCCAGAAGAGCAAAAGGATAGTTTATAAATATATCCTGGCTGGCAGCAGCAATATAGCCCCTGTAATTAATAAAACGGCGATTAATCGGGGTGGGTCTGGAATCTCTGTCATTGTAAATTAATATTTCCTGAAAATACTGTAACAACATTTCATTCAGACGTTCTAATTCCATAACCGTCTGATAATAATCCCCCATAAAACATTCAACTGCTAACTTACCTTCGCAATCTGTATAACCAAATTGTTCTGCAAGTTCTCTCTGATAATCAAATAAGAGACGCTCTTCATGTCGATTACACAGAATATGCAGCGCAAAGCGAATTTTCCAGAGAAAGTTTTGTCCGTGTTCTAATTGTTCGTATTCCTGATGAGTTAGAAAATTATGGCCGACCAGTTCTTTAAGACTTTCAACATTAAAATGGCGTTTGGCCACCCAACCTATAATTTGAATATCCCGTAATCCACCCGGTCCTTCTTTTATGTTAGGTTCAAGGTTATAGGCTGTTTCATTAAATTTAAGATAGCGTTTATTTTTTTCCTGAATTTTTGCTTCAGTAAAATCTTTGGTAGGCCATAGGTGTTCTGGGCTTAACTGACTGGAGAGTGTTTCATAGAGAGACCGATCTCCGGTAATCAATCTTGATTCCATTAAATTACTGATAATGGTAATATCATTTTCTGCTTCTTTAATACATTCATCAACTGTTCGAACACTATGACCAATCTCAAGACCAATGTCCCACAATAAAGCAATAAAAAGGTGTAAGTGGTCAGTAAATTCAGATTCCTGCTCCAGATCCTGTCCGCAGTGGATAAGTAATAGCAGATCAACGTCACTATATGGATGTAATTCACCCCGTCCATAGCCACCGACGGCAAGTAAGGCGGCATATTGATCCAGTTTATAATAGGACCATGCCAGGCTTAATATTAAATCAATGGCATGAGATCGTGCATGGATCAGGTGAACAATATTATGTTTTTCATGAAATTGTGTTACTTGTGCAGAAAAAATAGATTTAACCGCTTTTTTCAGCGGTATTAACGGTGAGTTTTTGGGATCTGGATTTTGATTTAAGGCGTGCTGTAAAGCCTGTACATCAAATAATTGTTCAACTGATGTGCTAACTAATGAATCCATTTAAGTAAAATCCTCTTTTTCTTCGTCCCTTAAAGTTAGAATCTCATAACCATCTGAAGTCACTAAAATGGTATGTTCCCATTGAGCAGATAAGCTCCGATCTTTTGTGACCACCGTCCATTTGTCAGGCAATACTCGAATATGACGCTTTCCTGCATTAATCATCGGCTCCAGAGTGAAGGTCATACCTTCCTGCAGGATGTCTTTAGTGCCAGGCTTGCCATAATGCAGAACCTGGGGGTCTTCATGAAAATTAACACCAATACCGTGGCCGCAATATTCTCTCACGACAGAAAAATTTTGTTTTTGTGCATATTGTGCAATGGCGTGACCAATATCTCCCAGATGAATACCGGGTTTAATCATTTTTATACCGACCAATAAACACTCACGGCTGGTATCACATAATCGTTTTGCCAGAATGGAGGGTTTGCCTATGACAAACATTTTACTGGTATCCCCGTGATAGCCATTCTTTATGACGGTGATGTCAATATTAATAATATCACCATTTTTTAATTTTTTTGTGCCTGGAATACCATGACAGATCTGATTGTTAACTGAAGTGCAGATAGACTTTGGAAAACCATGATAATTCAGAGGTGCAGGAATTGCATCCTGCTCATTGATAATATAATTATGACAGAGTTGATCAATTTCATCTGTTGTCACCCCGGCCTTAACATGAGGTTCTATCATTTGCAGAACCTGAGCGGCTAGCTGACCAGCGATACGCATTTTACTGATTTCTTCAGAAGTTTTTATGGTAATACTCATAGTAAAATAAAAAAGCCTTTAGTCTGTACCCTCCAGTTTATTCCTGCAGCATCAGGGTGTAAGGGTTTTCTTGAGGATGAAAATTTTAGACATGAACTGTAAACTGTATAACTTAAAGCGTCAACTTAAAGTTCTATATATTCCCGCTGATATGAGCTTTAGGAACCTGTTCAGAAAGTAACTGAGCCAGTGTGTTAATCTCCTTATAGCCTTCCAGTCTGACACCACGATTATTTTTAAGTTTAATCTGAATATGTTGTAAAATCCCTTTTTTATGATAGAAATTTAATGCTGCAATATCATCAGTATTCAATTCTGTCACCTCACCTTTAGTATGAAACTGAAGCTGTTTTGGATGGACTTCAATCCAATGTTCTTTGACCATGCGCAGATAACGATGATAACGGTAGTAACCAATCAGATTAGTCAAAATGATAAACCCCATTATGGACCAGAATAAGACATCATTGTATTGCTCCGGATACTGACTATTGTTATATGCAATAAATATTACTAAAATTCCAGCAAAGAAAGCGCCTGTTTTAATGTTTTTACTTCTTTTTTGGAGTTCTTCTTGTGCTATCTTAAAACGCATGAACTTTTTCTCCAGGGATAAATAGACATTATTTGATAATGGCTGATTATATTAATTTAGCCAAAAAGAAACAAGCTGACATTGTTTAACGAGAAATTTCATGTTTTTTGCTTGAAGGGTCTATACAATATTATTTTCATTGCTATATACAAAGGGCTATAGACATTAAAAATTATCGTTATATGATGTACGAGCTTACTGTAATAAAACAGTAACAAAACTGTAATAAAACCAAAAAAATAAAAACTAGAATAAGAATAAGAATAATAAAAAGTTACTCCCTCTGGATAATAGAATTTTTAAATCAATTGACAGGAGATCAGTCACCACACCTATTTTTACAATATACAAAATTCAAACCTCAATTTTTTTCACTTAATTATGGACGAGACCAATGCGTAAAAAACCTCAAATCGCTTCAGTATTTGGAAAATCCCCCTTTAAACCATTACAGGCACATATGGTGATTGTTAAAGACTGTGTACTGGAAGTGCCGACACTGTTTGATGCACTCATTGCGGATGAGCAGGACAAACTAGAAGAGCAACAAAAGAAAATTTTTGCCAAGGAAGAAGAAGCAGATGCCATGGGTGATGAATTAAGGGTTCATTTACCAAGAAGTTTGTTTATGGCTGTGGATAGACGTGATTTACTGGACTTACTGGATATGCAGGATAATATTGCTGATACTGCTCAGGATATAGCTGGGTTGATGATGGAAAGAAATATGTCTGTGCCGGCAGAAATGGTTGAACCGCTTCAAGCTCTGGTACAACGTTGTGTGGATGCCTGCCTCCAGGCGACAACGATTGTAGAACGTATTGATGAGTTGATAGAATCTGGTTTTCGTGGTCGAGAAGCAGAGAGTGTGGATGACATGGTAGATGAATTAAGTAATATTGAAGATGAAACTGATGTCATGGGACAAGATTTGGTGCGTCTGTTGTTTTCAATTGAAGATGACATGAAGCCGGTGTCTGTTATGTTTTGGTACCAGATGATTCAATGGATTGGTGATTTGGGCGACCATGCTGAGTCTGTTGGAAATCAAATGCGTCTTTTGATTGCCAAGTAAGCTAAAAAGCTCAGCTAAAAGCTGTTTAATCTTTTTTTAAAATTTAATTAATTGCTATAAAGTAGGTAAATAAAATGGAAATTATTCAGGAATGGGGCACGGTCTTTATGATTATGGCCATTGTCTTCGGTTTTTATATGACATGGGGCATTGGTGCAAACGATGTTGCCAACGCAATGGGAACCTCTGTTGGTTCCGGTGCCATCACCGTTAAGCAGGCGATTATTATTGCTGCAATCTTTGAATTTGCCGGAGCGTTTATTGCCGGTGGTACTGTCACCGCAACAATTCGCAAAGGAATTATTGACCCCAGCAGTATTAGTGCGACACCGGAAATACTGGTTTATGGTATGCTGGCGGCATTGTTGGCTGCTGGAATCTGGCTGATGGTAGCTTCAGCGCGCGGCTGGCCGGTTTCAACCACCCACACCATTGTCGGTGCGATTGTCGGCTTTGCTGTTGCTGGTATTGGTATGGATGCGGTCAACTGGGGTAAAATTGGCTCCATTGTGGCCAGTTGGCTTGTTTCTCCACTGATTGGTGGAACCATTGCTTATATGCTGATGATGAGTATTCGCAAATTAATTATCAATACGGATAACCCGTTCCATAATGCTCGAAAATGGGGGCCGATGTACGTCTTTTTAGTGGGTTGGATCGTCTCATTAGTCACCATGTTCAAAGGTCTAAAACATTTACATCTTGAATTTTCAGTGGTAGAAAGTTTTGTGGCAGCCACCATCTTTGGTATTATTTGTGCCTTCATCGGACGTGCAATGATCAATAAAGTCACAGTGGATGATGACGCGGATAAAGACTTTCATTTTGCCAGCGTAGAAAAGGTCTTCCTGCCCATGATGGTATTTACCGCCTGTGCCATGGCTTTTGCTCATGGTTCCAATGATGTGGCTAACGGTATTGGTCCGCTGGCTGCTGTGGTTGATATTATTTCTAATGATGGTGCTGTCACGCAAAAAGCAGGCTTACCCTTATGGATCCTGTTTCTTGGTGGCACAGGTATTGTAATTGGACTGGCGACAATGGGCTATAAGGTTATGCAGACCATTGGTACAAAAATTACAGAATTAACCCCTACTCGTGGTTATTGTGCAACTTTAGCCGCAGCGGTTACTGTTGTAGTTGCTTCTAAAACAGGATTACCCGTATCAACAACACAAATTGCGGTAGGTGCTGTGATGGGTGTGGGACTGGCTCGTGGTATAGGTGCTCTGGATCTTCGAGTGATTGGTAATATTGTTGCCTCCTGGCTTATTACCTTACCTGCCGGAGCTATTCTGGCTGCAGCCTTTTTCTTCCTGTTCAGAGCAATATTTGGTACTTCATGATTGATCGCTCATTAATCTGTAAAAAGCATCTGGAATAGTCTCAGTGTTTTGTCTTAAAACTGAGCCTGTTTCTGATGTCCAGGTAATTAAGGATGTTGTCTTTCCTGCTGAATTGAGCTATAGAGCTTTGCTGGTGACAGGCCCGCCAGGCTCAGGAAAGAGTACATTGATTAGAAATCTTGGTGGTTGGTCGGAAGAAGGCTATGTTGATCTGTCTATGAGTAAGTGGTGGACAGCACAAAGTTTATCTCTGCGCCCGAGGGAAATCCATTTGGGATTCCCTTTTCAGGGTATAAAAGAAGCACTGGCCGTGTTTGAACCACAGTGGCTTGAAGCGGATCCTCCCCTGAAATTGGATGTTGATAGAATTTGCATACCACCGGTGAAACGGTATTTCTGGTCTGTTGACTGGTGTAAACGTTATGCTTTCGAATTTATTCTTCCCCCTGCAGAAATCACGCTGCAGCGTCGTAAAAACAGAGCAAAATCAGGTACACATTATGTTGATAATGATTTAATATTAAAACAAATTGAACAACAACTATATATTTACAAATATGCAGCCCAGTATCTTCTTGAACAGGGGCTTTATGTTTATGTTCGTGAAGATAATGCCGGCCCGCCTCTGCGTATCATTTTGTAAAAAACATTCAGACAAAATATTTGAGAATACTAAATTTAGAGAATACTAAATAATGGCAAAAAATAAACTAATTAAACGGAAAAGTCTTTTAAAATTAATCAAAGTGGCTTTTTCAGGTCTTGAACAATGTGAGAAGATTGATCTTAAAGATACTTATAAACTGCCTCCTAATAAAAAAATCATGATTCCTCTGGAAAATTATCCACTGCAAGTACATATTCGTCAGGATGCGCATGTACTGCATCTTTATCCGGAAAATCCATTGGTTGAACCTAAAAAGTCAGAACAAAACAATCATTTTTCAGATCCCAACTATATTTTATTTGATCCGGAAAATTATTATTCACATATTAGTGCTTTTTACCGCCTGAGTGATGAGGATAAGATTATATTGGGCAGTGATACCACTGAAAAATATTCCTTTTTAAATACTTCAAAAAAATTACCTAAACAACAATTAAGCATTGCTAATGATGAAGGTAAATTAATTTTTAAATGTTATCACTCTGAAACCGGTAGTTGTATTTCACCTCTTTTTAAAGAAAAAAAACTCAATAAGATCAATGTCTGGAGAAAGGAAAAAATAACGAAATTAGCTAAAATATTAGGTGATCCCCGCAAAGCATTGTCACCTGAAGAGGCCTTAAAACTGATTCAAAAAGTGAATCATATTATTGAACATGAAGAGTACCGGGAAAAAGACAATAATGACAAGCCCGGAGGAGTGATTGCAATTCCAGATAAGATGGATGTTGTTATTATTGGAGATTTGCATACTCAACTGGATAACCTGTTGACCATATTAAGCCAGAATAATTTCCTCAAAGCACTCGAAAATGGAGAAGCCTGTCTTGTTATTTTAGGCGATGCTGTACATCCTGAAATTGAAGGTCAATATGGTGAAATGGAAAGCTCTATGACTATTATGGACATGATTTTCAAGCTAAAAGTACACTTTCCTAAACATGTTTTTTATATTCGTGGCAATCATGATAGCTTTTCTGAAGAAATAGGTAAAAGAGGAGTACCACAAGGTATACTCTGGGCAAAGCAATTGAAAAAGTCCCGTGGCAAAAATTATAAGAAGGAAATGCAGCGATTTTACGATAATCTGGCTTATGTTGCCTATTCTAAACATTTTTTATGTTGTCATGCCGGCCCTCCCACTTCGGCTGTTAATTTGAATGCCCTGGTAAACATTAAAAAATATCCAAAGCTGATGAAAGAGTTGGTTAATAACCGCATGCAAACTTCAAATCGTATGTCTGGTTACAATAAGAGGGATATTAAAAAATTACGTCATTGCTTTCATCAGGGCGATAATACACCCTTTATTGTTGGACATACTCCTATGGATAATGATGAAACAATATGGGAGAATATCGGCGGTATTTCCAGACACACTGTTGCTTATGCCGCTAATCAGGAATGGGTTGGGGTCATGGCACAAATTGGAAAAAAAATGTACCCTATACGATATCCGGTAGAAAAATTGACGGCTTTGGTTGGTAGTGAAGCAAAAAAACTCTAAATATAATTTCTAAATAGATGTAATACGATTATGAACGAACTACAGTTATTTTATCAGTCTATTAATTTTAGCTCCGCTGATTTGGAACTTACCCTGAGGTGTATTTTTCAGGTTATTTTATTGGGGTCGTCTGCCATTTTTTCCGGTTCTGAAACGGCTTTATTTTCTCTCAGTCGTATTGATTTACAGAAATTAAGACAATCAGGTCATAAAGATTCTGAAAGTCTTCATGCTATGCTGGATGAACCCAGACGTCTGATTATTTCCATATTATGTGGTAATGAGCTGGTCAATATTGCTTCTGCTGTGAATATGACTTCGATTTTATTATTGATTTTTTCAGGTCAGGATGTAGGCTGGATTAATATTGTTGTTATGGTGCCTTTATTACTGCTCTTTGGTGAGGTTACACCAAAAACTATCGCTGTTAATTTCCCGATTAAATTTGCCTCAGTGATTACCGCTAGAATCCTGCCTAAATGGATTGCTATTATTACCCCCTTACGAGAAATTATCCGCTTAATTTCTGATCAAATTACCACCTTAATTGTCGGTGATGAGGTTGATCGTCAAAATATTCTTCAGCCTGATGAATTTAGAACTTTGCTGGAAGAAGGTGAAGAAACGGGCATTATTGATGCTACAGAACGGATTTTAATTGATAATATGCTGGAGGCTTCTGACACGGATATTTCTCGTATTATGACGCCTAGTCCACGGATTAGTTTCCTGGATGCTGAATTGCCGGTGGCTGAATTAATAGATCAATTTCGCAGTTTTCGACATCCCAGAATTCCCATTTACAAAGGCCATTGGGATAATGTGATTGGCTTTGTTCACTCGGAAGAAATTTTAAAGCTGATCCGGGGTACTGATGATCTGGAAAAAGTGACTCTGGATATGCTAATAAAGCCAGCTGATTTTGTACCGCCGACTAAAAAAGTGGATGAGATGTTTGACTATTTTCAGGCACATAATACCCGGGTTGCCATTATTTTGGGGGAATATGGCGAAGTTCTGGGGCTGGTGACCATGAAAGATGTATTAACCTTTATTTTTGGTGAAATCAGCGGCACGATGGTTGGTATGGAATACTATAGTGAAGAAGATGAAAACAGCTATGTTGTTCCGGGTGATATGCGCCTGACGGACTTTTATAATTTAACCAATTTTGATATTGATGATCCGGTTATGGCTACAATTGGCGGGGTTGTGTTTCGTTTATTTGACTGCTTGCCTGCTGTCAATGATGCAATAGAATATGAGGGTTATGAATTTATTGTTAAAGAGGTAAAAGGTTTGCGTATCAGTCAGGTGCTGGTGCGTAAAATCACACGTGGTAAAGCGCCGGAAAGTTCAATTGAAGCAGTAGAAAAGCCAGACGAAATCGATCAGGATACTATGATGTTGGAAAATAACCCCGACAATCAGGCTCAAACAAATGAAACAACTGAAGAACAGCCCGATCATCAGGGGGATAAATAATGGATTTGACAATTGAACTTTTTATTATTCTTTTTTTCCTGATACTCAAAGGATTTTTTTCCGGCTCTGAAATTGCTATGGTGAACTCTGATAAGTTGAAGCTTCGACATCAGGCAAAAATGGGTAATAAAGGAGCACGACTGGTTTTAAAACTCTTTAAAAAACCAGATATGATCCTGGGAACAACTCTGGTTGGCACTAATATCGCAACAGTCGTTATTTCTACTCTGGGTGCTCTTCTTTTTATCGATCTGTTTGGAGCATCAGGTGACTTGATTTCTGTTTTGATACTAACACCCATTCTGCTGATTTTTGGAGAAGTGGTTCCCAAAAGTGTTTTTCAGCAAAAAGCGGATACCCTGGTTACCATCATTATTTACGTGCTGCGCTTTTTTTCTTATGTTTTTTATCCGTTGATCATTATTTTTAGTACCGTTGCCCGTTTTGCTGCAAAAATTGTTGGCGGGGGTGAAACACCACAGAATATGTTTATTACCCGGGAAGAAATTCGCGTATTATTAGATCTTTCTGAATCTACCAGTGATCCTTCAACCATTGATCGTAAACGCATACGTCGCATAATTCGCTTTGCTGATACGACTGTGGGTGAAGCGATGATACCTCTGGCAGACGTGGTGGGCTTTAATGAAACACGGGATATGAAAGAAGCCATTCGTGTGGTTATTCAATATGGTTTTAATCGTCTGCCGGTCTATAGCGGCAATATTACCAATGTGAAAGGTATGTTAACGCTCAGCACATGGGATTTAATGGAACTGGATCTGGAAAATCAGTCCCTGAGTGATTACATCATACCCACTCTTTATCTTTCTCCCAAGCAGACTATTGATCAGGCATTGCCGCAATTACAGGCTCGAGATGATCATATGGCTGTTGTTGTTGATGAATATGGTTCTGCTGTAGGTATTTTAACAATGGAAGATGTATTTGAGGAAGTGGTTGGTGAAATCGATGTAGGCTATGATTTTGATGAATATAATCCCAAACAACGGGTTTATATTATCCATGAAAATGAAAACTCTCATTTAATGGGAGGTCGTATGCCTATTTCTGAAATCAATGATATTTTATATGTCAAATTACCGGTGGAAGAGGCGCACACCATTGGTGGTTTTATTACCAGCCGTTTACGAACTATTCCTCAAATAGGTGATATTGTTGAAGAACAGGGATATCGTTTGACCGTACTGGAAGCTGATGAACGTACAGTAATCAAGGTTCGTTTTGAACGTCTTTAGCAGGATAATGTTTTTTTATAATTCCAAGGGTGGTTTTCATAAGTTGTTGTACTAAATGCATATTAGCAGAATTGTCTTCTATGTATAGCACTGTACTCTCATGTATAGTATCTAAAACAGGAAAAATCCAATAAACCGATATCTATTATGGACACTAACTAGCGATAATAACACGTAAAGCATCTAGTCTGGGTTTTATTGAACTAAAAATTGCTTCCAGTGCTTGTAATTGCTGCTGTAGAAAATCAATTTCTTCATGGCGGATATTGGGGTTGACTTTTGATAGTGCCCTAAGACGGTCGATTTCATTGTTGAGGATGATTTGACTATCATCTTTGGCAGATTGCAAAATTTTGGGTGTATATTGTTCACAGCGACTTTCTGCTTTAGATATGATTTGCTGCAGCTCCTCCTGTTTTATTTTGATAATTTGCTGAGCTGTCTGCGTGTTTATTTTTTCCTGCCCCTGTTTTATCTCTTCATGTTTAATGGTCTGTGTCAATTCCTGACCATGCTCACTTAATAGAATGCGTATTGTGGTTGGTGGCAAATACCGATTAGCATAAAGTGTCTTATGTGTCGTTGTCTCTAATACAAAAAAACATTCTACCAGTAAGCTGCCTGGTTTGAGGGCAACATTTAAAGTTGAACTGTCCAATGTTGTCATTGCTGTATTACCCATTTCACTACTATTGATCATATCCATTGCAGTTCTGACCATAGGGTGTTCCCAGCTAAAGAACTGCATATCTTCATTAGATAAAGCGATGTCACGGCTATAAGTGATAGTCATACCATCATCGGGTAAACCGGGAAATTGGGTAAGCATATGTTCTCCGGGAGAGATAATATAGCAATGATTACTATGTTCTGAATGATCGATACCAAAAGCATCAAAGACCTCATCCATATATTGAAACAATGACTGATCATGATCTTTTTTTTCTGCCAAAGTATATAAATGATCAGCCTGTGGTTGACGGCAGGAATTATATTCTAATAGTTGATCTCTACCTTCATGCAGGGTTTGAGAAAATTCCTTATGCAAAATACGACTATGAGTTATAAAATCTGAATGATTCGGGGTAGTTTCTTTTTCTGTATTGACAGACATTAAGTTATTAAATAATGACTCTTTAACCCGGGAAAAAACATTGTGTCCGGCAGGACAGGTTTTCTCAAATGCATTTAAAGCTTCATGATACCAATGAAATAATAGTGCCTGGGCACTATTATCCAGATAGGGTATATGAATTTGAATATTTTGTGTTTGTCCAATTCGATCAAGACGACCAATGCGTTGCTCTAATAGATCAGGATTAATAGGTAAGTCAAATAGAACCATTTTGTGTGCAAACTGGAAATTTCTACCTTCACTACCGATTTCTGAACAAATTAAAACCTGTGCTCCATTCTCTGTATCAGCGAAGAAAGCTGCGGCTCTATCACGTTCAACCAGGCTTAAGCCCTCATGGAATACTGCAGCATAAAGACCAAATTGTTTTTTCAATGTCTCGGCAAGTTCTATGGTCGTTTGAGCATAAGCGGTAATGATAAGAACCTTATTGTTCTGAAATGAAGAATCTGCAGAGAAAGAAGATCGTGATATAGTGGAGTTGGAACGCTGCTCATATAGCCAGTCACCTAACCATTGAACTCTTGGATCAATTTTTGTCCAGTTTGGTAAAAGGGGATTTGTTGCAGCATTGATTTGATAGAGTTGTTCAGGGAAAAGTACGAGCTTTGAAAAGTTCTGTTCAGTTTCAGTTGTTATAGAATGCTCATGCTGGTTTCCGGCAATAAAAGACCGGGTAAATTGTACTAATAATAGTTTATATTCTGCAGGTAATTTTTGTGGATGAGTAAAGACTTTTCGCTCAGGAAACCCTTTAATGGTTGCACGGGTATTTCGAAATAATATTCGACCTGTACCATGACGATCCAATAAATGCTCTATAATAGATTCTTTACTATGTTGTTTTTCATCATTGTAGTCATCTTTTAAAATGCTTTTTAATTGCTGTTGGCTAGCCTGGTCAAATGTATTGTCTGAGAGCAGAGCTTCTATTAGCCGGGCAATTAACTGATAGTCTGTTTCTTGTGCAATAAAAGAGTCTAAATTAGTAAATCGATCAGGATCCAGCAAACGTAGACGGGCAAAATGACTTTCTATTCCGAGTTGTTCCGGAGTCGCTGTTAATAATAAAACTCCTTTGATCTGTTGGCTTAATTGCTCGATTAACTGGTATTCATGACTGGATTGTTCAGCCGTCCATTTTAAATGATGGGCTTCATCAACCACCATTAAATCCCATTCTCCGCTGAGTACATGCTGATAGTCATCGTTATTTTTGCTTAAAAATTCCACACTGCAAAGTACTAATTGTTCGCTGAGAAAGGGGTTTTCTTCGGGAATATTTTCTGATGATGTGTTATTGCTTTTCATTGCCTGACAGCGTGTGTCATCAAAGATACTGAACATCAGATTAAAACGCCTCAGCATTTCAACAAGCCACTGATGGATCAGACTTTCTGGAACAATAATTAAAACACGTTGTGCACGTTCATTAAGCAGCTGATGATGAATAATTAATCCGGCTTCAATGGTTTTCCCCAAGCCGACTTCATCAGCTAGCAGCACTCTGGGTGCATGACGATTAGCAACTTCATGAGCAATGTAAAGTTGATGGGGAATTAAACTGGTTCTACATCCGATTAAGCCTGATAATTGTGACTGTGTGAGTTTATTCAGTTCATTTAAGGTTTGACAACGCAGATCAAACCAGTGGTTTTTATCTATCTGACCACTAAAAAGACGCTCAGAGGGTCGGTTGAGCTGGATAGCATGATCAAGCTGGTTTTCTGTCAGTGCGACTTTCTCCCCGTCAAGGGTTTTTCCACTATAGAAAATCAGGCCGTCAATGTCCTGGATTGCGGTAATTTTGATGTTTTTACCATCAACAGATTGTATTTGTTCGCCGATAGAATAAATGATTCTGGATAAGGGAGCATTTTCTTTCGCATAGGTTCGGGTTTCATCACTGGCTGCAAAATTAATAGTAACAGTTCGATGATCGGATTCAATAATACAACCCAGTCCCATTTGTAGTTCAGTGTTACTGATCCAACGCTGACCGGGAATAAATTCTTCCACAAAGAACCTCTGGGTAAGGGAATAAAGGCAGGCTTCAGGCGAGTGAAGTTGCCTTAATGCAGACGGAAATTATCCATCCTTTCGTCCCTTCTCCTATTTGGGAGAAGGAATTTTTTGCAGGAATATTAATTATAAATACGAATTAAATCAGGTACTTCCTTACTGGCTTTTTCTAATTGATCTTCCAGATCAACCGGATTAGGCACAGAAATAGAAGGCACGTTCCAGCCACCAGGCATTTCCCCCAGTTCATCAGGAGAAGAAATTAAATCATCCCACATGATGGCCATACCTTCTTTGGGGTCGCCAGGTTGAAACCAGTCAGTGGGACTCTGATTTTTGAATGGCATTTCTCTGCGATTCCATAAACTGTCACGACCGCCAAAAGGCCAGGTTTCCCATGGTGCTGTATTGCTATTTTTACTGAATGGCCCAAAACCGAAGTTATCCATTGGATTATTGCTGAATGGACTGTTGTTTCCATAAGGACCTCTATTATAAGGACCAGCATTGTATTGTCCCCTATTATAAGGATTAGCGTTATAAGCTCCCGGCCCATAAGACCGCTTGCCATAGGCAGGTGATCCGCCAGGACCAAATGGTGGCGCTATAGGAACAGATTTAGGTCGAGTAGAATAGGCTGAGTCCGCTATACCATTATTTGGCATACTGTGTTGAGGCGGCATTGGCGGTGCATATTGATGTCGTCCAGGATAGGGCATAGGACGTGGTCTGGCATAATAAGGCGGCATTCTGCCTGCTGCAGGTCTGATTGGCCGATTGATAACAGGTGCTGTCGGCTTTGCAGTTCTTGATACTGGCGCCTGAGTGGGTAATTGCCTGAGAGCATTAGGCGGAGGAAAACGATAGTTTCGAGGTGTTATTTGTCTGGTCTGAAGCATTTTTGGTTCAGTGGAAACAGCATTTTGTCCAGTGCTGACGACAGTTTGTCCAGCGTTGACGACTCCCCCCGCACTGATACTAGTAAGTACCAGTGAAGAAAATAAAATGTGTATTGTTTTTTTGTAATTTAAAAGCATTGGGTTCTCCTTAACATCCGCCCATATTGATTGTAATGTGTCAGCATAGTATAGTCTTTATTTATTATTTCATCCATCATTATTTGCTAATATTCTAAAATAGCTCTGTATTTGTTGAAAATAAATCGTTTGTGTTGACTAAAAAAATGATTTACTCTGTAAAATTTTTTAATAGAGGTATTGTCTGTGTTTTTTGATTTATTTAAAAGTCGTCCGCTTCTTGATGAAGAATCAGTGCAATGGTTGTTTGAAATCTATCGTTGGGCTTTAACAAACTTTGATAAAAAAATATTTTTTGATCAAACCATTCTGGTTGTTCCCTCAAATCAATATTTTCCCGGTGAGGCACATACGCAGCATGAAATGGCTCAATTAATTTTTGATAAGGTTCGTGAGTATGCTGCTGTAAAACATTGGCCCTGTCGTTTAACTACAGATCAAAGTTGTGCGACTCAAACACCACGGGTGGTTATTTCTGGTGCATTACGCGATGTGAATGGGATAGAACCAGAATTCGTACTGGAAGAAGATCGACTGCCCGTTCTTTACGATCCTCGCCAAGTGGGTAATCCGGAAGCCATTATTGCTGCCTTTGCTCATACACTTGCACATCACCTGGGGTCTATGGGACAAACGCCCCCTGGAATTGAAGAAAACTGGCCACAAATAACTGAAGTACTGGCTGTTTTTATGGGTTTTGGCTTAATGTTTTCCAATAGTGCCTTTGTTTATCGCAATGTGACCTGTGGCAGTTGTCAGCCAACTACGGTTAATCGTTCAGCTTATTTATCACAATATGATATTACTTATGCTCTGGCGATCTTTTGCGTATTAAAAGAGATTAAAGTAGCTGAAGCCTTAAAGAATCTTAAAAAATCATTGCGGCCTTTTTTTAAGAAAGCATACAAAGATGTCAGAAAAAGAGGAGAAGATCTTCAGAAACTGAGAGATTTATAGAGTGTTGTAATAAACAGGCTATTCAGTTCGATGGTTTTTATTCTATTGATTATCATCGAATACATCATCATAATTATGATTAATTTTATTGAGCTTATTTTTTTTTACCTGAATAAACTTTTGATATTGCTTTACATTTCGATCTTTCTTATTGCCATTAAGAGCCATGATTTTATTGATTTCATGCTCCATTTGCATAATCTCAAGCAATAATTTATTAGAAATTTGTTCAATATCTTCCATATTTACTCTTTATACAAGCTTAAGTGATATAAGCCATCTATTATAGAACTTTTTTTATATAAAAAATGTAGGAATTTTCCTATAAATTGATGACGATAAATTTCTCTTTAAGCCACGCTCTAAGTAAGTTATAATGCTTGGTTTTTTAATATCTTTAATTGGTTGGTTTATATAATGCCTGTAGTTACTCTACCCGATGGTTCTTCTCGACAATTTGATCATGCTGTTTCAATCCATGATGTGGCTGCAGATATTGGCCCCGGTTTAGCCAAAGCTGCTTTGGCTGGAAAAATTAATGATCAGATTCTTGATACTTCCTACCTGATTGAAAATGATGTTCAGCTGGCAATTATTACTGACCGTGATGCAGAAGGCCTTGAAGTAATACGCCATTCCACCGCTCATCTGATGGCTCAGGCCGTAAAGTCTTTATTTCCCAAAGCTCAGGTAACAATAGGTCCGGTGATTGAAGATGGCTTTTTCTATGATTTTTCTTATGAGGAAAGTTTTACACCGGAAGATTTACAGGCTATCGAAAAGAAAATGACCGAACTGGTTAGAGAAAATCTATCCATCAATCGTTCTGTAAAATCCAGAGATGAGGCAGTACAGTTTTTTCGGGATATGGGTGAGGCTTATAAGGCTGAAATTATTGAAAACATTCCTGCCAATGAAGATTTATCATTATATCAGCAAGGTGACTTTATTGACTTATGCCGTGGGCCTCATGCACCTTCAACGGGAAAGCTGAAATCATTTAAACTGATGAAACTGGCTGGTGCATACTGGCGTGGTGATTCAAATAATGAAATGCTGCAGCGCATTTATGGTACCGCCTGGGCCAATAAAAAAGATCTCAAGGCTTATTTACATCGCCTGGAAGAAGCTGAAAAACGTGATCACCGTAAATTAGGCAAGAAATTAGACTTATTTCACATGCAGGAAGAAGCGCCCGGTATGGTTTTCTGGCACGAGAGAGGCTGGATTATTTATCAGGAAATTGAGCAATATGTACGTAAAGTGCTGGTTGAGCATAATTATCTTGAAGTAAAAACACCTCAGCTGGTGGATCGGAGTCTCTGGGAAAAATCAGGTCATTGGGATAAATTCAGTGACATGATGTTTACAACGCATTCAGAAAATCGTGACTATGCGGTTAAGCCAATGAATTGCCCTTGTCATATTCAGATTTTTAATACGGGTTTAAAATCTTATCGTGACCTGCCTTTACGTATGGCCGAGTTTGGCTCCTGTCATCGAAATGAACCATCAGGAACCTTACATGGTTTGATGCGCGTCAGAAATTTTGTGCAGGACGATGCACATATCTTTTGTACTGAAAATCAGATTCAAAGTGAAATATCTGCTTTTATTGACTTGTTGTTCTCTGTCTATAAAGATTTTGGTTTTACAGAAATTCTGGTTAAATTATCAACCCGTCCAGAGCAAAGAGTTGGTTCAGATGAAGTCTGGGATAAAGCAGAAGCAGCTTTAGAAGCTTCATTGAACAGTAAAAATCTGGATTGGGAACTACAGCCTGGAGAGGGTGCTTTTTATGGCCCAAAAATTGAGTTTTCTCTCAAGGATTGTATTGGACGTGTCTGGCAATGCGGCACAGCTCAGGTTGATTTCTCAATGCCTGGACGTCTGGATGCTGGCTATATTGATGAACAGGGTGAAAAACAGGTGCCGGTGATGATTCATCGTGCCATTTTAGGTTCCATTGAACGCTTTATCGGTATTTTGATTGAAGAGCACGCAGGAAAAATGCCTTTATGGTTAGCTCCGGTACAAGTGGTTGCCATGGGAATTACTGATAAACAGGCTGATTATGTTACCGCGCTGGTTAAAACCTTAAAACAATCCGGCTTACGTGCTGAGTCTGACTTAAGAAACGAGAAAATTGGCTTTAAAATCCGCGAACATACATTGGAACGTATTCCCTATATTCTGGTTGCCGGTGATAGAGAAATTGAAGCTAATAGTATTGCTGTACGCACTCGAAGCGGGGAAGATTTAGGAACAATGACAATTGAAGAATTAACAAAAATCCTTTTTAGTGAGATTGAATCTAAAAAAATATAAAATAAAGCTGAAAACATAGTGGTAATTCATGCAGAAGTTTACTAAAATATCGCGTTGATAAACACATTGTATTGAATTTTTAGGAGAAAAAGTCATCGCAGTACCAAAAAAACAGTTTAACAAGCCGAAATCGAATTCAACTCGCATTAATGAAGAGATAACCGCTAAGGAAGTCCGGTTAATTGATGCTGAAGGAGAACAGGCGGGTATTGTCAGTCTGGCTGAAGCTCAGAGAATTGCAGATGATGTGGATTTAGATTTAGTGGAGATTGCACCAACTGCGAAACCTCCCGTTTGCCGTGTGATGGATCATGGTAAGTTTATTTTTGAGCAGAAAAAGAAGAAAGCTCAGGAAAAGAAAAAGCAGAAACAAACCCAGGTGAAAGAGATAAAACTCAGACCGGGGACTGAAGAAGGTGATTATCAGGTCAAACTACGCAACCTGACACGCTTTCTTGAAAATGGTGATAAAACCAAAGTGACGATACGATTCCGTGGCCGTGAAATGGCTCACCGTGAATTAGGTATGGATGTCCTTGAACGCATTGCCGGCGACTTAAGTGAAATTGCCAATGTGGAACAAAGAGCCAAACTGGAAGGTCGTCAAATGACGATGGTTTTAGCGCCAAAAAGCAAAAAGTAATAACCACTCACGGGAAAGTTGACCTCAATTTATCCCTTTGAGTCAAAGTGTTATTGTTTTACTTAGAACTCATCACTCTGTAGTGGTGGGAAAACAATGTGTAGTGCTAGTTGAATAGCTAAAGAGGTGTATTATGCCAAAAATGAAATCCAAACGGGGCGCTTCCAAGCGTTTTCGTGTGACTGGTTCCGGTCGCATTAAACGTGGTAACGCAAACCGCAGCCACATCCTGACCAAAATGACCACAAAGCGTAAGCGTCATTTACGTAGTCCTGACTTAATTGATAAGTCAGATGCTCCAGCAATCAAACGTATGCTACGTTTAGTCTAATCAGGAGATTATAAAATGGCAAGAGTAAAACGTGGTGTACAGGCACATGCCAGACACAAGAAAATAATTAAGCAGGCGAAAGGTTATTCCGGTCGCAGAAAAAATGTCTACCGTGTTGCGGTTCAGGCGGTTACTAAAGCAGGTCAATATGCTTATCGTGATCGTCGTCAACGCAAACGTCAATTCCGTCAACTATGGATTGCACGTATTAATGCCGGGGCGCGTGAAAATGGTTTGAGTTATAGTCTTATGATCAATGGTCTGAAAAAAGCCAATATTGAAATTGATCGTAAGGTTCTTTCTGATATGGCAATTACTGATAAAGCTGCATTTGCTGTAGTTGTTGAGCAAGCCAAATCAGCACTAGCTGCCTAGAAGCCTGTTTCTCAACTTGGGGGTGGAGTCAAATGGCGTGTTTACCGAATGCTTATTAGATTCAGTACTCAAGGCCATTTGGCTTCCAACCCCCTGGTCACTATATTGTTGGTATGAAGGGGAAGGGCGAAAGCCTTCCCCTTTTTTTGTTTTTATGTATATTTAAAAATACGAGGTTACATGGTGGAAAACCTGGACGAGCTGGTTGATGAAGCACAGCAGGCAATTGATGCTGTAGATAAAATTGATGCCCTTGATCAGATCAGGGTTCAGTATCTGGGTAAAAAAGGCTCAATCACTGCTCTGATGAAAGAATTGGGTAAACTCTCCCAAGAGGAACGGCCTAAGGTTGGTCAGGTAATTAATCAGGCTAAGCAATTGCTCCAGCAGTCTATTTCTGATAAGAATTCAGCTCTCCAAAAATCTGTCCTGGAAGAACAATTACGCTCAGAAACAATTGATGTGACTTTACCTGGACGTGGCGAGCGTATTGGTGGTTTACATCCAGTCACCCGTACCTTGCGCAGGATTGAATCATTATTTTCTGAAATGGGTTTTGAAGTAAAAACCGGCCCGGAAATTGAGGATGATTATCATAATTTTGAAGCGCTTAATATTCCAGAATCTCATCCAGCCCGCGCGATGCATGACACTTTTTATTTTGATCCGCACACGGTACTTAGAACCCATACTTCACCGGTTCAAATTCGTACTATGGAAGCACAGAAACCGCCTTTGCGCGTGATTGCTCCCGGACGAGTTTATCGTTGTGATTCTGACGTCACTCATACGCCAATGTTTCATCAGGTCGAAGGTTTAATGGTGGATAAAGAAGTAAGTTTCACTGATTTAAAAGGTATCCTGGATGATTTTCTAAAACAGTTTTTTGAAAAAGATCTTAAAGTTCGTTTCAGACCATCCTATTTCCCGTTTACGGAACCTTCTGCTGAAGCTGATATAGAATGTGTTATGTGTGGAGGTTCAGGCTGCAGGGTTTGCAGTCATACCGGCTGGCTGGAGGTTTTAGGCTGTGGTATGGTTCATCCTGAAGTGTTTCGACACTCTAAAATAGACAGTGAGAAATATACCGGCTTTGCCTTTGGTATGGGCGTTGAACGTCTGACCATGCTGCGCTACGGTGTAAATGACCTGCGACTATTCTTTGAAAATGATTTACGTTTTTTACGTCAATTTGCCTAGGCTCCTGGCCACTGACTATATGTAGACTGGAAAAAAGATGAAATTTAGTGAACAATGGCTCAGAGAATGGGTCAACCCGGATTTAACGACTGAAGAGTTAGGCCATCAGCTGACAATGGCAGGTCTGGAAGTTGATGCAATTGAGCCTGTGGCACCTGATCATAGTGGTGTCGTTATTGGTAAAATTGTTAGTGTTGAAAAACATCCTGATGCAGATAAACTACAGGTATGTCAGGTCGATGTCGGCTCAATGTCAGAAGATCCCTTACAAATTGTTTGTGGTGCAAAAAATGCCCGTAAAGATCTTGTTGTTGCCTGCGCAATGATCAAGGCCGTATTGCCGGGTGATTTTAAGATTAAAAAATCTAAACTGCGCGGTGTTCAGTCATTTGGTATGCTGTGTTCAGAAAAAGAGCTGGGACTGGTTGATAGTGCCGAGGGAATTATGGAATTACCTCTGGATGCTCCCTTAGGGAAATCAATTAATGATTATCTGCAGTTAAATGATGTGTGTTTTGAACTGGGCGTTACGCCGAATAGAGGAGATTGCTTTTCTATTGCCGGGGTGGCTCGTGAAACAGGTGTTTTTACCCGTAAAAATATACAAACTGTTGAGATTCCAGAGCATAAGGCGATGATAGATGATGTGATTACCATTAATCTTGAAGCGAAAGAAGCATGTCCACGTTATGCCGCACGTATTATCAAAAATATCAATACCAGGGCAGAAACTCCCCTGTGGATGCAGGAAAAATTACGTCGCTGTGGTAATCGTTCAATTAGTCCCTTAGTGGATATTACCAATTTTGTAATGATAGAGCTTGGACAGCCTATGCATGCTTTTGATTTAGGTAAAATTCAGGGCGGCATTAATGTTCGTATGGCATCCGAAGGTGAGAAATTAACCCTGTTAGATGGTCAGGAAATTATTTTACATGATGATAATTTAGTCATAGCCGACCATTCTCAGGCTCTTGCACTGGCCGGTATTATGGGCGGAGAAAATTCTTCAGTTACTGATACAACTCAGGATATTTTATTGGAAAGTGCTTTCTTTACACCAGAAAGAATTATTGGTAAGGCGCGTACTCATGGCTTACATACCGATTCTTCGCATCGTTTTGAACGTGGTGTTTCACCTGAATTACAGGTTCAGGCAATTGAGCGTGCCACTCAGCTAATACTTGAAATTACTGGTGGTGAAATAGGCGCGATTGTTGAACAAAGTTACGCAGAGGCTATTCCAAAAGCAAAAACAATTTTGCTGAAAAAGGAAAAAATCACCCGGGTTCTCGGTATTGAAATCAAAGATGAAGTTATCAAAGACATTCTAAGCCGATTGGAGATGAATATTGTTGATACTGATAATGGCTGGCAGGTGATTGCACCAGCTTTTCGTTTTGATATAGAATATGATGTTGATTTAGTTGAAGAAATTGGGCGTATTTATGGTTATGATAATCTGCCTATGACGTCGCCGCATGGTTCTATTGAGATGGCAGCCTGTCCTGAAGAGTTAATCAATGAATCAAAAATAAAAGATCTGATGGTTAATCTGGGTTATCAGGAAGCGATTACTTATAGTTTTGTTGAACCTAAAGTTCAAAAAATTATCACACCTGATTATCCAGGGATTAAATTATCAAATCCAATATCAGAAGAACTCTCTGAAATGAGAACCAGCTCATGGCCTGGTTTAATCGGTGCGCTGGTTTATAATCAAAATCGCCAGCAAAATCGTATTCGATTATTTGAAATGGGTTCACGCTTTGTGCCGGGACGATCTATTTCAGGAGAAGCAGAGTTATTACAACAAGTAATGATTGCTGGAATTATCAATGGCAGTGCTTTTCCTGAACAATGGGGTGAAAAGAACCAGGCAGTTGATTTTTATGATCTCAAGGCTGATGTTGAAGGACTTTTAAGTTTAGGAAGTGATTTTTCAAATTATCAATTTATTGCTGAACAACATCCTGCGCTTCATCCGGGTCAAACAGCAAGAATTTATAAGAATAATCAGGCTGTTGGCTGGATGGGTACTTTACACCCCGGTGTTGCTAAAGCTATGGATGTAAAAAGTAGTTGCATACTTTTTGAATTAGAAGTAGAAGCAATTTCAGTTTCAAAAGTCCCCGATTTTGAAGTTTTGTCAAAATTTCCGGCAATTCGTCGGGATATTGCAATAATAGTTGGTGACGAAACGAATTCTTCTGTTATAATCAATAGTATACGTCAGACAATTAAAAATAAGATGACGCAGAAAAATAGCGATAAAATTCAATCAAACCAAAAGATATTGACTGAACAAAGTTCTATTATCGTAGAGTTATTTGATGTGTACACTGGTGATGCTGTTGGTGAAGGTAAAAAAAGCCTCGCAATCAGTTTAACCTTGCAGGAACAGTCTCGGACATTGAAAGATGATGAAGTTGAGATTCTGATTCGAACAATTCTGGATGATCTGGAACAACAACATGGGGCAAAGCTGAGAGATTAATTATGGCGTTAACAAAAGCAGATATGGCAGAAAGATTATTTGATGAGTTAGGGCTCAACAAACGTGAAGCAAAAGAATTTGTTGAATCTTTTTATGAAGAATTACGTGTTGCCCTTGAAACCGGAGGTCAGATAAAATTATCCGGCTTCGGCAACTTCGATATTAGAGATAAAAGCGAACGCCCGGGGCGCAATCCAAAAACAGGCGAAGAAATTCCTATTTCTGCACGCCGTGTGGTAACATTTAAACCTGGACAAAAATTAAAAACTCGAGTAGAAGCCTATGCTGGAAGCGTCGAATAATAATGAACTCCCCGTTATTCCAGGGAAGCGTTATTTTACAATTGGTGAAGTGAGTGATTTATGTGATGTAAAACCTCATGTACTCCGCTACTGGGAACAGGAATTTCCTAAATTAAAGCCTGTAAAACGTCGTGGTAACCGTCGCTATTATCAGCGTCAGGATGTTATTATGATCCGCCAGATCCGCAGCTTGCTTTATGAGCACGGTTATACGATTGGCGGAGCACGTCAAAAACTAGATGGTGAAAAATCCAAGGAAGATGTTACCCGCAGTCACCAAATTGTTAATCAATTGAGAACTGAGTTAGAGGAAGTCCTGGATATTTTAAAAAGTTAACAAATGTTGTCATAACTTATGATTAGCAAAGCAGATCTGCAACAACTTTTTCGAAAAATGCAGAAAGCTGGCTGGAATATGGATCAGGAACTAGCTTGGGGATACTTTTTCAAGCACCAAACTATTGAGCCTCTGCAAGAAATTGCCCAAGAACTTGAGCTGGAAGGTTATGAAGTGATTGATATCAATCAGTCATTTCCTGACGAAATGTTCTGGTTACAGCTGGAAAAAATTGAACAGCATAGTATCAATTCCTTACATCAGAGAAATCAGGAATTTTATCAACTGGCTGAAAAAAGACACATCAAACAATATGATGGAATGGATGTGTCTCCTGTCTATTTTTAGTATTTTTTAATGGCAGCCACAACCACTTTCATCCCCCTCACTACCTTCTCCATCACCACAGCAACCGCCTGAATGATGATGCTGGTTTTCTGCCGCCAGGCCTGTACTTAATTCTTCTTCACTCGGATCACGAATATCTTCAATGCTAAGAGAAAAACTCACATCCTGACCAGCTAGTGGATGGTTATGATCCATTATAACGGAGTCATCATTAATTTCTTTGACCATCACCATGACAGGTTCACCACTTTCACCCTGACCCTGTAAAATTAAACCTTCATGTAATTCAATATGTTCAAGATGTTCTTTAGGTACAGTTTGGACAGCATCAGGATTATGTTCGCCGTAGGCTTCTTCAGCGGGGATATCCAGATCAGCAGTATCACCAATATTCATATCAGTAATTCGGCTTTCCAGTCCAGGCATCATTTGGCCACGACCAAACATGAAAAAAAGTGGAGTTTCATTTTCCATATTATTATCTACTACTTCATTCTCGACTGAAGCTGTATATTTTATTGCTACTATCTGATCTTGAATTATACTCATTGGTTTTCCACATGATTAAAAAAGAAAGTTATTTATAAACCATTTCTTTTAAAGTCGCAAGTTGTTATGCTCTGATCAATGATTGCTATTGTATTTTATTTTCTAAATATTAATGATATTTTATGGAAAAAAACTGAATTGCTTAGGTCTAATAACAAACTCATAACGTAAAGTAATCTATGACTATATTACAGTATTGCCTGGGCAACAGATGTTTAGAACAAAAGTTTGAACGTTACAGAACCAGCAGAGTTTCACTTCAATTTTAGCCTGTTTTTTTCTAAGCAGATTCCAGCAGTTCAACTTGTCTGTTTTCACCATCTTCAGCCTAAAATTTTCCATGGCTTTGGCTAAAATACGACCTTAGCATTCATACAAAGTTAGCTGCTGAACAATTGATTTTATATCATTAAAAAATAGAACTAACCTCTTATAAATTGTTCTTAATTTATTAAGATCACCATGAGTACTGGTAATGAACATTTTTATTGATGACTTGTTTTGGTTAAAGACCGATACTACTCAGCAACAAAGGACGGCTGGTAATTGCTTCATGATGTTTTTCTGGAATGGCACAACGAAGAAATAAATTCCACCGGTTATAAGTCAAAGCAATCATTCTAGACAAAACTGACAGATCTTAATATCTTTTGTAGTATAGCCTCCCCAGGATACTTGTTCTGGGGCAAAATGTGTTATGAAGAATGTTTAAATGTTACAGAAGGTAATTCCCCATAAATCTTATAGTAGTCCGCAGCAAATTGACCCATATGCCAAAAGCCATATTTATTAGCAATATCTGTTATTCCAACATTGAATTGATTAGAAGAACGTAGCTCTTTGTGGATGCTATAGAGTTTTTGTCCTTTTATATAGGCTTTGGGTGTTAAGCCTAATTCCCGTTTAAATAAATATTGTAATGTGCGCTCTGAAATTTGTGCCACATAGCATAGTGTTTTAATTGGGATGTTCTTCTTATTATTTATTTTAATGTAATTAATTATCAGCTGGAGTGCATGAGATCTCCTATGGGAGGATAGATCATGCAAAGTACTTCTATTTGTATCACAATCATTTGTCATAATATTGAAAATAGATAGCAAAATCTGGTTTTGAGGCTCATCACCAGATAACTGACTATTGTTTAGATGAATAATGGGTTTTGTGAGTTCAAGTGTCTTTTTTTGTAGAATATTTTTCAGTTGCTGAAACAAATAACGCAACTCATTAATATTATTTTGAGAAGTTCTTGTTACCATTTCCCCAGGTTCCATAATTTTACTGATATTATCAAAACCATTTTGCTCAAAAAATTCAGCCAGAAGTTCTTCTGGAATGCTAATTGCTGTCACATTAAATCCAGCTTGTGAAAACGAATCAACATCACCATGGGAAGGAAAAATAAGTAAATCATCTTTACTGACAATATGTCCAAACCAATGTACTTCTGAACAGTTGCTATCAAGAACGGCAAAAGTGCGCATCCCCTGAGGAGTAGAACCTCTTTGTTCCACATTGCAGCCAAAGTTAACATTAGATATAAGTATCGAGCCAGTCATTGCTTGAAAAACAGACGATTTATATTGCACCGCACTTAATTGGCGAAAATCGGCATCCCATTGAACGGCCAGGTGTGATAGCTCTTCAAAACTATCAAATTCCCGATCAAGGAGAATAATTATGTCACTATGAGGTTTAATATCCATAATTTTTAGTTAGTTATTTTAATACGAACTCTCGGCAAATGAATTTTTACCGCTGTTATTTTGTAAGCATTTTTTCTGTAATTAGTTTCCTGCAAAGAGATTATGATGACAAATTCATGATTGATGAAAGTATTTTGTAATTAATGCTTAAATTGCGTTTTTTTGATGCTGCATAATATTTTATAAGAATATAATGCCATTATTATCAATTTAAATAAAGATTTCCTGGATAGACACAGCTAATTTGTTCTAGCCTACAGAATTAATAAATTCAAAGGGTTTACCCAATTACTGAACAAAATCCTGAATATAAAGTATAGTCTTATCTCATAAACTTGAGATAAGATTTATGCAACTTGAATATCTGTCAATACATCCTACTGTCATCTATTAATGTCGTATAAAAGCAATAGAAGTAAAATTCTAAGGAGCTAAAAAAGAATATTTTAATACCTGATATTTGCATCGATCTATGAATAACATAATGTGCTCATTTATTACAAACCAAGAAATAAAATTTTATATGAATCAATCAGTACCTGAGACTAAATCAAATATGAATATTACATGGTTTTTAGTTGTATTATCAACTGCTTCTGGTATTTTTGGAGTAACCCTTTTTACTGAATTAGGCCAGCTGTTAAATTTACCCAGCACATGGCTATATGCAATACATCCTAACCTCACCTGGATTAGTATATTACTGGTCATTGTTGCCTTATATGTTCTTTACCAATATTTCAACAGCAAATTCATGAGTAAACGTCTGATTATCAGCTACATGATAGTCATCCTTGGCTGCATTTTTATTACTAATTTCTTTGTTCCATACATCTGGTTACGTGGACATCATCATACAGCTGAGTTTATGCCTGTGCCACAAGCCGACTTGTTGATGGAGAAGTCATAAATATTAGCAATATTGATGTTTATGGTAGTGCCAATGGAAAAAAACTGGAACGTGTGCCACAATATCCGCATGTTCTTTGGATGGTCTGGAGCCACCGGTTCCCACAAACCAGAGTAATGAATAAGTAGCTGTTTGTTTTTTATAGGCAAATAAATACTTATTATTTTGTAAGCAAAATAATAATTTAATGGAGAAAAATATGAACAAACTCTTTGCAAGCTTAGTCATTTCCAGTGCTTTAATCACTGGTTGTGCCAGTAATAACAAGGTAAGCGATAGTAAGTTTTCAGGGTTTCTTGATGACTACACAATCCTGAAGCCAACCTCCGCAGATAAAGAGGCATTGGGCTACGTTACACCAGGAATAAATTGGCAGAAGTACAATGCTATTATGGTTGACAAAGTACTCATTATTACACCCGATGCTGAAACACAAACGGATCAAAAGCTTTTAGTGGCTATTGCTGAAAAATATGAAGCATTGCTAAAACAGAAGCTGGCCAAAGAATTTAATGTGGTTAATAACGCAGGTTCAGGCACCATACGTCTTCAAACAGCAATAACTAGTGTTTTTAGTAGTTTCGATGATTTAAAAGGGTATCAATACGTTCCTATTGCAGCCGCTGTTACTGGTGGAAGACGAGCTGCTGGTGGAGAGAAAGAAAGTGCACGAGTAATGAGTGAGCTTAGAATACTTGATTCTGTTGATGGACAACTGCTTGGTCAGGCTGTTGATTTAAAAGCTGGAAAGAAGAAACAAGATAAAAATTCTGCTATTTTATTGGCTGATATTAACCCTATTTTGGAACAATGGGCAACAAGGGTAGTTGATCGATTAAAAGCCCTGAGAGCAGAAGTACGTTGATAATCTACCTCCCCCGTTAGATGCAGCAGAGGTTCAGTTTCTGAATCTCTGCCAATATACACCAGGGACTAATATTTGAAATTTTATGCTTGTCTAGAATTTCCAACTGGCATTCACATTGAAGACATGAATGTAATTGCTATCATATTCACCATTTAACGTACCTTGTCGAAGCAGACCACTTTGTTCAATTTTTGCTTTGCCCGCATCAATGAACTCGTACGCGGCAGAAAGAGTCACATCCTGACTGTATTCATACTGAGCACCAAAAGCGTAACGAATTTGTCTGTTCATTGGCTGATCAATTGTTCTGTCTTTCTTGCTCACGGGAGAAGTATCATACGTTAGACCTACCATTAGCTTCCAGGGTTCAGATAATTGATAGTGAAAGCCAATACCATAACTCCAGGTATCAATAAAATTACGATCATCTGTATAGTTGCCCACTTGTGCAAAACTGAGATCGGTTTTACCAAATTCAGACCATTTCTGCCATCCCAGACTTCCTAAGACTGCCCACGTTTTGTCTAATTGGTGAAAAAGGCTCATTGAAAAAGCCTGGGGCAAGTTCATATCCATATCAACATTGGCATCCCCTAAAATATGGGTAGGAATTCCATTCAAAGAAGAGGTATCTACTGAATCTTTAAATTCAAATTCAACTTCAGACAGATAGTTTATTCCCAATGGGTTGATGCTGAAAATTCATATAATAAGCCCAGATTAAAACCATAAGCAATATCAGAATCATCAATTTTTATCCGACTGTCTGGAATTGATGCGGGGTTATTCCAATCCATTTTTACAGTTAAAGTACTATAAAGAATATTAATACCACCACCAATAGAGAGTTTATCATTAACTTTATAACCCAAATTAACAGCAGTCATCACAGTCAGAAACTCTGTTTCTGTGACAAAATAGCGTCCGCCCCAGTCTGAATCAAATTCCAAGCCCAGTCCAAGATGATATATTGATTTCTATTATTTGCAGAAGCCTGTTTTGCTCCACCCAATGCGCCTTTGGCAGGGAATATCATTACATCAGCAAAAGCAAGATGAGTTACCCCTGATAAAATAAAGAGTGATAAGCTTAAAGTCGTTAATTTTTTTATTGAACCTATTCCATATAATTAAAGTAATGTTAGGTCGTTCTTATTTTTTTGGCAAACCTAACATAAAGATTTCAACCACTTTTTTACTCTCAGGCCTGAGATTTTTAATCCCTTCATAAGGGATACCATATGTGGCTGGACGATCAGGGTACTTTTTCTTCATAGCAAGGTGTCGCTTTGCCATACCAGCAAACTGACCACCTGCCCATGGGCATCTTTAATGGCATCAATAGGGCGACTTTCTCTTGGATCGTGATAGAGATCAAAAATGGATGAAGCAATAGGATTTGTTCCAAGGGGGCATGATGTATCTTATATTTATTTTTAACCAGTGACTTTAACTCTGAGCCTTCATAAATATAGACATAGTCACGGGAGCCATTGCTGTCACCCAGCAGAAAGACACCACTTTGATCGACCCCATCAATAATCCGATCTCTGGGAATTCCATCTTTTGCATTGGCTAATAGGGAAAAAGTAGTAAAGAGATCAATGACATGAATGATCTCTTCGGCTGAACTACCTGCTTCAATCATACCTTCCATTGGATCCATGCATTAACCCGGATACCGCCTGCCAAATGGTCGGCCTTTCCACCACGATAAATTCGGTCAGATTGTCCAGTGGATCCTTGATATTGCAGAAATGAACCATTGTCACCCATAACAACAATAATGGTATTTTCAGCAATCCCCAGCTTATCAACTTCAGCAATTATTTCACCAATCCACTCATCGACTTCAACCAGGATTATCAATCATGGTTTCACCATTAAGTGTGTTGTATTGACTTCTATGTTCCTGAAAAAGGACAGCGGAAATAGTGGCCAGTAATTGAGGAAAAATGGCTTATCTTGTTTTGCCAGGCTACGTAATTGTCCCAGAGCATTTTTCTGATAACGCTCATTCATTTCACGATATTTTTTTGAGTCCAGGCTTCACCTGGGTTCATATCCACTTCAACCAGTTTACCATCATGCACTTCAACACCGCGAATAATGTCAGCCGTTTCCATATCTCTACCCATAATTGCTAGCTGACCTTGCTGATGAATAGGAAACTCTGCATGCATAAAGCCCTGATTGTTGGCATAGGCTTGTTTGATATCCCCCATATGCCACTTTCCAACATGTGAGGTATTATAACCGGCGTCCCTAAGCACCTCTGCCAGGGTAATTTCTTCACCATTGATAACCTAATTTGATCCGATAGGTTCTATCACTTTTATTAATAGACTCATTGGGTTGGCTATCATATTCCCACTCTAACTCTGTGCTGGCGACAATACCATCACGTAAAGGAAAACGAAATCCAGTCCAGCTGATAAATGTGACCTTTCCACTCTTTTCCCAATCCCAAAGACCTTGCTGATTATGATAAAGCTGAGTGGTTTCATTAAAAAAATACTGATCGTAGTTAATATTCCAGTTTAATGCCAGGTAATCCGTATCAATAATATTATCCTCCCAAACTTTAAAAAGACCGATATCACTTGACAAATTCAGTTCATCGCTCTCATAACGCTGATGTCCAATATGGGGACCAAAGGAGGTACGCAAATCAAGATCAGTAAACCGATCTCTTTCAAACTGAAGTTGAGCACCATAATATTGTTTTTTTGTGAAAAATGAGTCGTACTTACTGCTGAACAACCAGTTATCAGACGTTGTTTTATCCCCTGAGGTATCATGTTCCAGCAGCCCTTTAAAAGTATAACGATCCTGCAGACTTCTAAACCTTATTTCTCCATCCAGATCAAGTTCTTCCTTAACCGTGTTTCCACGCTGTGATTTTAATGAAACATTGAATAGGGCTGATATTTTAAATCCCTGATCTAAGAGCCAGGGTTCAGGATTAATATAAGACACGTTATGGGATTTAAAAGCAGTTTTCCATTCTTCACCTGCTTTTTTAATTTGACTAATCTCGCCTTCAATATTACTAATATGCTTTGTTGATACCAGTTCATCTGTCACCAGCATGATGGTCACTGGCTGTTCAGTGTCAATGGTTTTAACTTGTTCCCATTTCACATTAATGATGCCGGCAAATGATGTATCAAATTTTAAAATATTTTTTTCCTGACTGATAACATGACCAACCAGGCTCGAACCATCTTTCATGGTAAGCGTGTCAGCTTTAGAGATGCTTAAGGCAAATAATAATAATATATAAAGTAATGCAAACATTAATTTCATTACCGCTAAATCCATTTTAATCCACAGTATGAGTTGCTTTTAAATGAGGCTTATTGTTGAATGAATTTAACATAATAGCATGAGAAATTAACAGACTTTTGTGGAATAAAATTGCAGATTATATGAATTCTGCTAGGATATAAATCAATTCAGGTCATAAATAATCGTATGTCTGACTACAAATAACTTTGATGTCTGACTCTATTGCATAATCTTCAATGAAAAAAAATGACTGGTTTGTATCAATAACGACCTTTATTATCATTCTTTCAGGTATTATTATCAGCGTAGGAGCACAGGCTAGTGAAACACAAGCACATCAGATACTTAAGGATATGGGCGAATATCTCAAATCAACCAATCAGTTTAGTTTTCGTGCCGATATAAGCTATGAATCTGTCTTCACCGGAAATGAAAAAATACAGTATGGCGCTACAGCCAATATTTCTTTACTTCGTCCACAGTATGCTCGATCTGATTACAGTGGTGATGAGCGCACCAGCCAAATTATTTATAACGGTAAAACAATTAATTATTTAGACAAAATCAGAAATATATATGGGACGGTTGAAAGCACAGGGAAAATTGATACTGCACTTGATCAAATGCTCAAGGATTATGATTTATCTATGCCAGTTGCTGATCTGCTGTATTCTGATCCCTACGCTGTTTTGAGTGAAAATGTCATCACTGGTTCTCTTATCGGTATACACAGCTGTGCTGGGCAACGTTGCTATCACCTGGCTTTCACTCAAAAATTGATTGACTGGCAAATCTGGATTGAAGAAGGCTCAAAACCTCTACCACGAAAAATGGTAATTACTTATAAACTTGAACCGGGTTCACCACAATTCATCGTCAGGCTTTCTGGATGGAATTTAAAACCGGCTCTTTCAGAGAATGACTTCAACTTTAGCCCGCCTGAAAATGCCAGTGAGATCAATTTTTTGACCATGAAGAATAAGGGGAATATTTTATGAACACAATAAATCCAGCGATTGTTTTGCAGTACCTCCCCACCAATAAAAAGGCTATGAATAAAAAAATACCCGTTATTGTCTTTTTAATCTTTCTTCTGAGCATACCTGAAATAAATGCTGCTCCCAGAGGTGCCGGCAGTGTCCGTAGTTCTAACATGCAGCAAAGTTTTTCTCGTTCAAAATCATCAGTCAATACCTCACAGAGTAGAACTTCAAACTCTTCACAAAAAAATGTCTCTAACTCTGCAAAGACAGGCACGGCCAACTCAGCTACTCGCACAAGTGCAACAGCAACCCGTACAACGACGACCACGGCAACCCGACATGGACATGCATACAGACCCGCACACCGCCCTGGCCACAGACCAGGTCATTTACCTGCACATGGCCATAGACACTATGCTGCAAGGGGTCATGCGAGACATCACTATCACCGCTGGTATCGTGGTGCAGCCTGGTTTGCACTGGGTGCCTATGTTGCGACAAGACCACGCTACACAACAACCGTTTATGTCAGCAGCACCCCTTATTACTACAGTAGCGGCGTTTATTATGTCAGCTCTGGCACAGGTTACACGGTTGTCAGTGCACCCTCTGGAGCAGTTGTTTATGCCGTGCCAACAGCCACAACCGTTGTTTATGCCAGCTCTACCCCTTATTATTACTACGGGGGAACTTACTATGTTGAAAGCAAAGAAAAAGCAGCCAAACCCACTGAAGCTGATGTCGAAGGTGCAGGGAAAGAAGAGGATTATCCTCCCATGACGGAGGATGATCATAATTACAAAGTCGTCAGTGCTCCAGTGGGTGCTACAGTACCTTACTTGCCTGATGAAGCAAAGGAAGAAACCATCAAAAGCAAAAAGTTCTGGGTGTATGAGAATACTTATTATCAGGCATTTGTGAGTGAAGGCGATACCATTTATATGGTTGTGGAAAACCCTGGCAAATGAATAAAAAACATCTATTCACTCTCATCAATAATCACAAACTCTATGGGCTTTCTTACACAAAGGGAATATTAGTTGCTACTTTATTTACAGTGACACAAGTCAGTGCTGGTGAGATTGAGCCAAGAGCCTATGTTAATACACCCGTTGGTATTAATTTTCTGGTTGCAGGTTATACCTATTCGGATGGTGGTTTAACAACGGTGATTTCGTCACCAGTTAAAAATGCTGATCTCAAAATGGATACTGGTATTCTGGCTTATGCCCGTTCAGTGGATATGTGGGGTAATTCAGGAAAATTCGATGTTGTACTGCCATATTCTAAGCTCTCAGGAAATGCAACATGGGCAGGGCAACTAAAAGAACGAAATGTTTCTGGGTTAATTGATCCACGTTTTCGATTTTCAGTCAATTTCTATGGTGCACCTGCTCAGTCTCTGAAGGAATTTACCAGCTACCAACAGGATTTAATTATCGGGGCAAGTGTCCAGATATCGGCCCCTCTTGGTCACTACGATAAAGATAAGCTGGTTAATCTTGGCAGTAACCGTTGGTATATCAAACCTGATATCGGAATTTCCAAGGTATGGGGGCCATTGGCAGTGGAATTCTCCACGGGTGTATTTATCTTTAGTAAAAATGATGACTATTTTGGTGGTAAAACACTGGAACAAGATCCCATTTATACCACACAGATGCACCTTACATACCACTTCAGTAGAGGTATTTGGGGGGCATTGAGTAGTACCTATGATTATGGTGGACGCACGACAGTGGACGGCATTGAAAATGATGATCGACAGGGGAATTCACGCCTGGGTGCCACACTGGCATTACCCGTGAATCGAAATAATTCAATAAAATTATTTGCCAGCACCAGCATAAACACCCGTGTAGGAAGCGATATTGACCTGATTGGTGCTGTCTGGCAATACCGCTGGGGCAATGGCTTGTAGTCCCAATCTTGAAGCGAATCTCCCCCATGTAAAATCATATTAACTTATTTTGCCCTAAGGTCTCTCAGTAAACTTTGAAATTCCTGAGATTCATTTAATAAATAGTGAGCGGCTTTACGCAAACCATCGACTTGTTCCGGAGGGAGAACAAAACTGGTAGAGACAGTGTTTAACAATTTATTCTTAGATTTTTCCTGTATACCATCAAAGTCAATTTGAATAAAATAGGGTTTCACTTCATAGTCAACTGTTTCTGATAATTGTGTTGCCCAGAGTTGCAAACTCTCTTTTAAAAGTTGAATACTTTCAATACTATAACGATTAATTTGAGCGGAAGAAAATGCATCTATTTGCTCTGATATTGGTGGCTCTTCATCCGTTCTGTCCATATTTTTTTCAGGTGAGACAGCTGCATTAATTAAAATAATCACTAAATATTTCGGGGGTGCTGAAGCTGTTTTTTTTGCCAGCGTGGTTACTCCTCCTGAAACATTCACAGAATCATAAAGCACGCGTAAACCTAAATTATCAGCAATACCACCATCAACCAAGTGAACATATTGAACCTTTTCTTTATCAGAATAACGTCCTAAAGCCTCTTTCATTTCACGAGTTCTAACACTGTCAACAAATTTAATATCTGTCCATATTTTTGGTATACTGATATCTTTACATTCCTTATAGTTTTTAACTGTAATGGGAGCAAAAGCGACAGGCACTGCAGATGAAGCCGCCACAGCTCTGGCAACTTTAAAACGGGATAAATCCGAACAGATCAGATCAAAATATTCCTGTTTAAAAATAAAGGGATGACCGCTACTTAGATCAGTCGCATTAATCTGAATAAAAGGCATATCTTTTCTAAAATCAGCAAAAGTAGCTCCCTTAAAAATATATTTATCATAATAATCAATGGCCAGCTCTGAGCGATCAAAACTACTGCCAACAAATCGAAACCAGTTAAGTGGATTAAAAATACCTCTCACCAGTATCCCCTGGACATCCGTTTTTAGAAAAATATGCTCATAATCTTCAAAAATTTTATCACCATATAGGCCATAATAGGCAGAAGTAAAGCTCCCACCTGATACTGAACTGATCACATCAACTTCTGATAACAAACTGATTTCTTTTTCATTCAGAGGAATTTTTATATCTCGCAGAGTTTCTAATACACCATAAGAGAATGCGGCAGCACGGGTTCCACCACCAGAAAATGACATAAATATTTTTAAATCTTCATTTTTTTTAAAATACTGACTTTGAGTATAAAAATCACCGTTATGATCAGCTTCTATTTCAACATTAGTCACCCTGGAGTAATTGGCACACCCAGAAACAAGACTCAGAAACAGTGTGCTGGTAATAATTCTATATAATACTTTTTGATAGGTCATTTATTTATATTATCTCCTTTAGAAGGTTTGTCCAATAAACATCTGTACTTCTCTTTGTTCTTCAGAAACACCCAGACTGAAGAACTTGCTGTATTCTGCTTCAATAGTTGTCCACTCTTCACCAACTTCATGATTGGATCCCCAATCATGGGTGACGGTAATACTTTGTCTTGAGCCATAGGTCGGATTACGCCAGTAGTCAGTATTATCATAATCCAGTCCCAGAGAGGAGGCGGTAGTTTGCAGTTTGGTTTTATTATTCTGATTATCTTCAAGATCCTGCTCACGATCAAAAAATTGAAAATTAACAAAGGTTCGACCACTTTCCAGAGGGTTCCATTTGTCACCACCGGATTCACTACCAGAAACCAATAAGCCATTTTTCTCCACCACATATTTATGAATCGAGGTGTTTTTAGCATGACCAATCGGCAGGAGATAACGAAAATCCAGACGAAACAGAGCATCACTGCCTTCACTCTCAATAAAATTATCTTCATGTGAATCGTTGCTGACTGCACGCTCATCAGGGAAATTCAGATTACCATCCCGATACGAATTAATGATTCCCCATTCACTCTTAAAGCCAATCACATCCACAAAAATACACTCATTAAATGGCAATTGCAAATCCTGTAACAGGTAGAAAAAATTATGACTACTATTACTGCTATAAAAAGCATTGGTGACAATATTGACCTGGGGCTGGATATAACCCTGAGCAACAAAAGCCCCTGCAATGGCAGCATCTGTTGTATCGTTATAAAAAGCATAAGGAATAATCTTATCGGGTAATTCATCCTCATGCCCTTGTAGTACATCTAATGAATCTGCAAGGCTCACAGATGAGAGCAGTAGCAGCACAATTGCACTTTTTAAAGCATCAGAAAATGTTTGAGTAAGATTCATAAGAAAAAGGTTAATCTTTTCCATGTTTTTGTAATACTGCAGCCTGAAATCAACAGGTTGTTGACCTAATTGTACCACACTGCCAACACCACCACCGGTTCTGACTTGTATTGGTTTTAGGTTTTTTATAAATCTATCTGTTAACATTTTTTCATATCTATCGACCCTATAATTAGTGGCGGTTTAGAAGTACATTAATATTAAATATTTAACCATAAAGTATATTTTTACTTGTTCAATTCCTCTCTTTGATTTATCATTACCGCCAGAAATCCTAGATTTTTAACTTTGTATTTATAAAGCTCTTGGTTTATATCGTCAATATTACTATGACAAAATAAATCAGTGGCGGTATTAAGTTTACCTAAATTAAACCAGCTTGAATTGTGGTATATTTAAAGAATGCTTTATTATCAAGGTTTATAGTGGTTTTTAATCAGTCGGGGCATAGCGCAGCCTGGTAGCGCACCAGCATGGGGTGCTGGGGGTCGAAAGTTCGAATCTTTCTGTCCCGACCAATTATATCAACGTTTTAGCAGATCCCAATACTTCTGCTAACTCTTCTTTTTTCTTCTGGGGCTACTGTGGGGCTACTGTGGGGCTACTTTTGAAGCAAAAATTACAATTTACTCCAAATCGCTATGTTACCTTTGTTTCAGTTCATATCTAAGAGAATATAATGCAAGCTCCTTCATTAAAAAATAAAAGCAAACGAATTCAAAAAAAACTATTCCTTGGTGAATATGCAGTGATGGGCTTTGAGGTCTCTGGTCAAGTTGTTGAGGGAGATGAATCAGAGATTGATTCCTGCTTTGATGATTTCATAGATTTTACAGAGTCCAGAAATCTTTGTTTTGGTGGTGGATATACCGGGAAAGAGTTTGATGCTTTTATAACATCTATTGATTTTCGTGTTTCAACCACTGAAGAAGATCGCCAGGCAATAGAAGGGTGGTTGTCTTCCCAGGAAAAATTATCTAATATTGTAGTTGGTGATCTGGTTGATGCGAATTATGGATAAGTTTTATCAGTTAATTTCTAATGATGAACAGATGTTTCAATTGCTTGCTTAACAAATTCATTCAAGTTTAACCCATGATTTTTTGCATAAATCAAAGCATCACGGTGCAGGTCGCTGCCAATGCGGACATTAAATGAACCCTTGCATGATTTCTCTGGCTCATAACCTTGTTCTTTGCAGGTGATCAGATAATCATCTACCGATTCAGTAAAAGCCTTTTTTAGTTGCGGCATGGTTTCGCCTTCGTAGTTTATCAGGGCGTTGATAAATTCAATTTTCCCATATAAACACTCATCTTCAATGCTTACCTCAACGCTTCCATAATATCCTTTGTGTTGTAATAATTTCATATTAAACCGCCTTTATGTAACTTTTCTTTGACCTGTTTTACAGCGTAAGATTTCATTTCATTGCCCGGGTGTGGTTTGTGTAAATTGATTAAATCTTCTGGGTTACCATTATTAAATTGTAACTGTTCAGCGTAATTAAAATTAAAAAAGATGGAAAAAAATACTTGACAGGTATTTTAGTTTACATTTGAAAAAATCACAGTATTTT
>JAHXIV010000064.1:59542-71210 GCA_025655455.1 gamma proteobacterium symbiont of Taylorina sp. | reverse complement strand
ATGAATGGCTCATAAATATCCTCCGTTAATTGATGGACATTATTAAACCTTATTTGAAATATTATATTGAGCTATATTGCCGTAAGCTTACAATATTTTTAATGTTTAGCCAATTTAAATTATTATCAGTTAGGTCAGTGATTAAATATTCAGGCATTAATAAACCAGCAGCAAAACCATTCGCCTCTAGTTCTTTCGGGTCATTATGCAAATTATTTATTTCATTATCACCACATTCAAAAATCTGGGGAGTTTTTGACATAATATGCATACAGACATGACCTATTTCATGAGCCAGAGTAAAATTATATCTTCTCGATTTTAAAAGGCATGAGTTAAATTACCTCCGGCATAGCCGGAGGCTTATTAGGTGACGCCCTCAAAGGGCTATTATTACGGCCAAGCCGTTATGGCTACAGCAAGTTCATTTGATCATTTTTCTCTTCATAGGCTTCTTGATGCTTTATGTATTCACGAACGACTATCTCATCTAACTCCACAGTCGTAACAAAGAACCCTCTTGCCCAGAAATGTTCTCCATTATAATTTCTCTGTTTTCCATTAAATTTTCTGGCTATATTGATTGCACTTTTACCTTTCAGATAACCCACAACATTTGATACTGAATATTTTGGAGGAATACTTAAACACATATGAATATGATCTTTCATCATATGCCCCTCTAATATTTCAACCCCCTTTTGTTTTGCCAATTGATGCAGTATCTCACCCAAGGCTTTTCTCAAACTTCCATAAATAATTTTCTTTCTTTTTTCTGGGATAAACACCACATGATACTTACAATCCCAACGGGTATGTGACAAAATCTTATAGTCTTTCATTTTTCTTTCCTTTAAATTTTTTGGTCGAAACTTAAAGGTAAAGCATACTACTGTAAAGGTAAACCTATGAGAGTCTCCCCAGCATAGCTGGGGGTTTACCTATCGATTAATTATTCAGTAATAAAAAAACAGCAAAAATTCCGAATCCGATATTAATACACGATCCTCCAGGATCTGGCAAAACTAAACTTGGAATTGAGATTGCAAAACTACTGGGACCAATATCTCTTTTTTGGAATCTAGGTTTTCATACAGAAGCATTTGCATTTTCAGGTTTGGATATTCACTATTCATCTGGAGCACCAGGTAAAATAGCTCATGTATTTAATACTATTGAATATGCGAATCCCTGGATAGTGTTGGATGAATTTGAAAAGGGAGTATTCAAAAGTAATGACCGGCCATCGGTTTATATTCCATTTTTTAGTTTATTGGAAAGTAATACCGCGAAATCTTTTGAAGATATTACTCTTAGTTTGCCCATTGACGCGTCTCATATCACCTGGATTCTAACAGCCAATGACATTAGCTTAATTCCAGAGCCATTAATTACGCGATGTGAACAATTTAAATTGGATTTGCCAACAAAAAGGCAATTATATCGTCATATTATTCAATCAATATGGTCAGATATACTTGATGACGAGCCATGGGGAAAACAGTTTAGTCCAATATTGACATCTGTAGTCAGACACTTTATTGCACGCGATTTGTCTCCAAGAGAAATTAAACGGTGTTTAACTTTGGCTTGTGGATATGCCGCGAAAAGAAATATTTCCTCAACTCAAACTCCGGGTAAAGCAAAAAATATCACGATTGAAATTAGTGATATAAAACAAACTTTAAATAAGACCAGAAAGAAAACAATTGGCTTTATTTAACCGTTCACAATTCCTACCTTATAATTTTAATTGGATTTAATGACTTCATTGATCCAGTTAAAATTTTCTTCAAAAAGCAATTTATCCCAAACAAAAAAATCTTAATTCTAAAGTTAGACAATAAAAAGGTGAGGGTCAAAATACGGGTAGAGAGAAACCAGGGGGAAATTAAGTTTGTCCAAAATCTGTCCAAAATAAAAATTCTGGTTTTTAGAAAAATTTAAGAAGTGCCATTTATGTAGACTTAACTTACTGAAAATTATCAGTTTAAAAAATTATAAAAATGGTGGGTGATATAAGATTCGAACTTATGACCCCCGCCTTGTAAGGGCAATTTCTATAAACAGCTACGTCAACTATACCCCTGTAAACCGCATAAAACAACACTTTCTTACACTTCATTCAACTTGAATAAAGTATAAAAAAGCTGGGTATGTTACGAAATTGTTACAAAATAATGCTCATAATTTTTGACTTCTCCTGTAATTCAATAATTCTAGCCCTGGCATTATCATTAATAGCACTGTAAGTCTCGATATATTGACCAAGGTAATTAATAAGCCAGCCTGAAGTATCATCAAATTCAATATTACCATTATTAGCAATTGAATAGTGGGCTAATAGTTCACCTAATGACTGAATAGCATAAGCCGATGTTTCAATATTACTGGACGACATTTCTTCAAGTGCTTCTAAAAATTCAATATTATTGTTCTTATGTAACTGGTTAGAAAGCAAACCTAATAGATTGGAATGATGCCTATCAGGATCACCAAGATACCTATTTTTTCTCATGACTGTACTCCTTTATTCATTTCAAAAAATACATAATCAAAAATAACCACTCTTAACTTTCTAAATCCATCAGCCTGCTTGTGTATAGGCAGATTACATACATCCACAAACTGCATTAACAGTTGATTACTCCGAACGCTCTCAACTGCTTTGATTTTTTCAGGTGTTGGTCGTTTTGGTTTTGGGAATGGGATAATATTAGTTAAGATAGCCATGATTCACCTCCTGATTAAAACGCTGGTTACATTCTCTATGAAATGCCAGCAATTGAGCCACTGTGAGCGATTCTACAGGCTTATTAATGTGCAGGGTTAGTGATAGGGTGTAGTGGTTATTGCTTTCGGCTATACCGCCTATTTCCTGACATACCGAGATAAGTTTTAATTCATCCTGCAGGGTTTGATTGTCTTTATATTCCGGACAAATGTCCGGAATATCATTGGCCGGTTTTCCCTGTAATTGCGGACAAATGTCCGCAATATCATTAGCCTGATTTTCTTTAACTTGTGGAAATTTTTCCACAAGTTCCTTATCAGCTCTTTTTGCTTTGCATTCCTCCAAAATTGGAGGAGTGCAATTTTGAGCTGCAGTTGCTGATGGGGGAAGTGAGCTTGTCAATTGCCGGGTATTATCAGGGGAAAGACGGGGAAAACCGGCCAATGATATTGTTCCCACTGGGGAACAATTACAGGGTAAAAAACCGATAGCTGTTTTTAATTGATTAGACATAATAATGTCACCTTTTGTTTTTTGAATTGAACCCATAAGGGCGCCAGGAGCTTCAAACAGTCAAAAGAACTGCCTTGGTATTCAATATATTTCCAAGACTCCTGACATAACACTTTATGACAGGCATAAAAATACCGCTAATCTATCGGGTGCGGTAGCCGCTTTTGGAGGTTTGAAGCCTCGTATATTCAAAATACACCAGTTTGGGAAGAAAATCAAGGATTGTGCTATAATACATTGAATAAAGGGGAATTATTATGGCTCTGATAATTTTTATTGCAACTATATATCTTGCTGCAGGCTTTTGCTTTGCCTATGCTTTGTATCATTTTATTAAGCTTGTTTTTGGTTACTCATCTAGTGATGACAGTATGGAATGTAATTCATTACTACAATATCCACGAAAAACCAGCACAATAAACTTTAATGGCCAGAATATTCCTATTGAACATATTCATATTGATGTAGATCCAGGGGATGAATTTAAAACTCTGGTACTAGTTGATGAAGATGGGAATGTTGATACTTTTGATTTAAGGAATTAAATAAAAAAAGCCAGATAAAGTAACCTGCTTTATCTGGCAACGCAATCAGCAGGCAATTAGTAGCACTTAAGGAACCTGCTGTTTGTTCGGACTGATCCACTGGTATAGTGGTTCAGTATTAACCGGACTTCTTATTTCATTACCGTCTTTAACATCTGTCAGGCCGATCATATTCCTTGATTCATTCACAGTAATGATCCCAGCATTAACCATTCTACTTAAATATTCGGATAATTCTGTTCCTTCACCACGAATTAAGCTACTTAAATCAATATGAACTTTGACACCTTTAAGACGTTCAGATTCTGATAGTAAAGCCTGACCAAAGCAATCACTAATACGAGTTGTCCAGGGCTTTAAAGTTAAGGCATAAAATGCCCGTGTAACTTCAATACTGGTAGAATAATTAACACCGCCTGTCTCACCTAAAAGACTGGGTGGTATGCCAAATACACGGCTTATTAGCAGAGTATTAACCCGATCCAGCTCTGCAATCTGAAAATCACTAGCATTGCCAGAATCTAATATTGAAGCTTTAACACCTTCGCTTAATAGAGCTGTTTTCCCTCTATTTTTACCAGAGTATTTTTCATTCCAGTTTTCTTTTATAAACTGTGCTGATTCATCCGAAACACGCCCCTCTATAGAAAGTATAATGCCGGGTGCTGCCAAATTTTTAAAAACACTGATTCCTGCACGATTAATCACTACAACCCTTTCGATGCTGGGTGCAACTTCTAATAATGGACTAATTCCAATCCTTAGATCTTTACCATGAACACGATATTTTAAATGAATAATATCTTCCTGTTTGATTATCTCAGCTGGCAAATTAGCATTGGGATCTTCTTGAATTTCATACCATTGCTGGCCTTTTTCATCAACTGCAATATTTACTCGCCTGGCATTTATCGTCTCAAGTTTATTCTTACGAATGGCAGCAAAACCATTACCATTGACTAGGGTATCAAAGATAAATGCTTCTTTACCCTCGAATGACCAGTTATTGATTAAGAGGTTAGCTTTATTTTTAACAGGCTTTGAGCCTCCAGTGTCAATATTAGCCATTACTCGCCATGGTGCACTACAAACAGGATCTGAAAGTAGATTAATACTTTGAAAAATTGCAGCAATACCTTTGCTTTCTTCGGGGCTAGGTGGACTTGAATCTGTATAAGGATTTATTCCACCGGCTACTTTCCAGCTGGCAGAATCACCAGTCCGGAACAGTGAAGAAATAACGCTATAAATACTTGAAAAAGTCATTAGACTAAATCAGTGGTAAATTTTCGTATACGCTTGGGATCAACTACTGCGATATCATGCATCATCATACAGCGAATTAAAGCAGCACCTTTTTTAAATACGGTGGTTTCCCAAGGATTGACGCTGACATCAACTCCAGACCACAAGCCATGAATGACCGTGTTAAACTCACCAAATATTCCAGCTGAAGTATCAGGGGTTCCAGCTGTCACCGGAAAACCTAAAGTTTCAATGACATTAAATTTATTAATAGTACCATTGGCTAAACCCAGAACCGTGGAAGCAGACTCCTGAGCGCCAGTGAAGGCTAAAACGGTTCTCAAACCACTTAGGAAGTTAGGGTTTAATGCCCAGGTTGCATTGGGGTTAGTTTCCTGTAAATAAGCTTTTAAGAGTGCAATAATAGCATCTAAATCTGCAACTGCTAAAGTATCATGATTAACACTCAAGGTGGTATCAGTGGCAAGTGTTAAAATGCCGTCCGGCTCTTCTGCGCTGGTTGCATTATCACCCTCAAGGAAAACTCGATCTACTTCAACCGCTAAAGCACGTCTTAATTCATTGGCAATAAAATCTTCACCCACTCTGGGATGAACCGCCATAAATGAAGATAAATTTAATTGTGCAACAGAGCCAACCAGTTTAGGTGTTAGGTTTTGTGTGTCAAAAGTGGGATCGCCTGCGCTTGGTAAATCAGCATCAAGAACAACATGGCCGGCAGTCTGCATTGACAATTGACGAGGAATTTTAACGGTTTGCTCAGTCAGACCACTTAAAACAGTAGCACCCAGTTGACCAGAAACTAATTGCTTGCCAATTGCGGTATTAATTCTTTGGAATAATTCATCATGATTTTCAATTCCCGCAAGTGGTGCTAAATTTGTGGGAGAGACAACACCAGAAGCCTTAAAAATTGCTTCCATTGGGACGGCAGCACCAAACCAATCACGACCTGGTTGATTTTTTTTGATTTCCTGATCGTGTTCTGCTTCGAGTCCAGAAATGACTTGATTATTTGTAATAGACTTCATTAGCCGGTTTAGACTGTAATTTTTGTCCGCTGCGTTTTTGCTGGTCACAATTGGAGTCGATTTAACAAGTGTTGGTGTTTCACCCAGGCTTTTAACTTCTGTGACCAAAGATTCACGATTTGAAGGATTAGCCAGTAGAGAAACTTCCATCAATTCATAACCTGACTCACTTTTAATCATGCCAACACTAAAGGCACGTAATACACCTTGCTTTGCCATGGAATAAGCCTGATCCGCTTCTTTTGTTGTACCCTCATCCAGCAATTTAAAAGAAACGTGAATACCTTCAGGCTCTTTTTTAATTGAAATAGCACGTCCAATAGGAATATTAGGATTATGACCTAATAGTAAAACTGGATTCTCTTCGTAAGAAGATAAATCAATTTCGTCCGGAGTGATAATATCTCCATCACGATCTTTGTTTGTGGTGGTAATCAGGCCACTGATAATACGCTGGGATTCATCCACATCTTTAAAAACTGATTGCTTGTGAATGATAGTTTCTGAACTTGCTTCTTTTAAAATTAGTTTGTTTTTATTCACTTTAAAGCCTTTTTATTAAATATATATGTGGATTAATAACCTCAATAAAATTAATGCTAAAACATAAAGATGTTAATTTAAAGTAATTGGGTTGTTGTTGCATAACAAACGTATATAGAAACATGTTGGCGCATAATAAACGGAACCACGGCTCCGCTTTATATAAATGTAATTATATTTTTTGGATCAAAACCTTGATCCCGTCCCATTTTCCACGATCTGATCGCCATTCCAAGAGCAACCATGCCATCAATTCTTGAATAGGATTTTTGTTTGTTGAACTTTCTACCTCCTGCAGGATCTAAATCAATCACTGTATTTGATGCGTTCCAGGTTAAACAGGGGTGATTAGCGTGCCTTAGTTTTTTACCTAATAGCATTTCTTCAAAGTCATCAATAACCAAAGTAAAATCTTTATAGCCTTGACCAATAGCTTGCATTTCCCAGTAAATGCCAGCCTTGTCCATTTCACGTTTAAATTCTTCAATACGCCACCGGTCATAAGCGACCATTTGGACATCAAAAGATGCTAAGATTTCAGCTGCTCGATGAACAACAAAATCATAATTTATGGTTGCTCCTGGTGTTGTTTCTAGAAACCCTTGATCCATCCAGCTTCGATAGGGAACTTTATCTCTTTTGGCATGTTCATCAATGGCATCTTCACCTTTCCAAAAATAAGGTAATACATCAAGAAAACCATCATCATCCGGTATAACAACAACCATACTGGTTAAATCATTTCTTGTAGACAAGTCAAAACCAACCCAACACGGTTTTCCCTCCAACTCACTATTAAGGGCAGATCCGTTGGATTTCCATAATGAGGGAGAAATAAAGGTTGCTAGGGTATTGACTATTTGATTAGCAAATAATTGTCTGTATTGGGCTTCATTGGCCGGTAATTTACTGGCCTGTTCGGCAGTAACTTTTAAATCGGTTAGACTTCTAAAATCACCCAAGGCAGGGTTAGCCTGTTTCATAATCTCCATATCAAAAACATTGAGTTCTTCCGGGACGCTATAAATAAAACTTTTGAAAGTTGGATCGTCAATATTACCAGAGTTTACGCTTTTGCCATACTTAACAAGTTCAGCAAAAAAATGAGTTTCTGTATTAGGCATAGTTGATAAGACCCATAAAATAGGTTCTTCTTGAGCACCAAAACCAGTCTTTAACACATTGAATATTTCGCGACCACGTTCACCAATCCAATTCCCTGCTTCATCTGCAAATATAGCGGTAGGGTTTAATCCATGGATGGAGGCCACAACAGCAGGAAGAACTTTAAGAGTCCCAAAATTAGGCTTGTATTCAATAGTTTTTTTTGAGTCAGCTATATTAAATATACTATTCAATTGTGCATCTTGACGAATAAAAGTAGCTACAACACGAAACATTAGGCCTGCTTGTTCCCGGTCATTGGCAATAATACAAACTTGCTGATTAGCAATAGCAAGACCCGGTAAGCACATGTGAGCCAGAGCAAGAGCTGCGGTAAATTCTGTTTTTCCGTTTTTCCGTGCAATAGATAAAAGAGCCGTTCTGACAATTCTAAAACCATCATTATCAACAGGATCATATACATCCTGTATCATTCTCTTTTGCCAGTCACGCAATATAAATGGCTTGGTAACATAAGAACCGGATGCAAGTTTTAGCGACTCAATAAAATCTATAATCTCATCACTTAACAGATTGCTCATAGCATTGATAATTGTCTGGGAGTGTGATCACTTTCATTAGGAGCGTTTTTAACTTCAGCTCCAGTCATTCTTGATACTGGAGCCAGGCGCATTTTTACAGCAAGATTTCCGATCATAGTTTGCTGTTTTTCAAAAACCCGTACCCATGGGGCAATACCAGGATTATCACCGTCAGTATATGATCCGTGCTCATCAATTCTTTTGGCAGCATCACGCATTAATAAAATAGAAATCACATAAGTTTCCATAAGAGGGAAATCAGATTTTACAAAATGCTCTTCTGGCATTGTCTCGACAAGAAGACTCCAGAGTAATTTTTGATTATCAGTCAGGTGTTCCGGAGCAACAATTTTTTTCTTGGAAACAATCTCAAGCTTTTTAATTGTTGACGATGAATGTTGTCTGCCTCTTGTTCCCATAATAAATACTCCTGATTCTAAAAAAGTGTCTGACTGTTTCATGGCGGTCTAAGGATAAAGGGTTTTAGTGATAAAGACCCATATCCCCATCATAAATACATTAAATCATTAATGATTTAATTGGAATAATTAGCACTTTTTATACGTAACAAAGGTATATCAATTCATGAACTTGCATATAAAAAGTAATTGGATAATCATCAGGATTAGGCTGAAAAGTTATTTCATTTGAAGGGAAAAATGTACAATTTGTCCGTTTCACTTCCTCTAAATTTAGAGGAAGTGACCTTTTATGATTGATTCCATTCATGATTAGGATCTATTGGTAGCCCTGATTCATTACAACCCACAACACGACCAGTTTTTTCAAGTCTTTGCTTGTATGAGTCATGACAATGTTTACACAATGATTGATAATTTGATTCATCATAGAATAGGTATTCATCACCCTTATGTGGAATAATGTGATCTACAATTGTGGCTGGCACAATAAAACCATCATTTTTACATATCACACATAATGGGTTTGATTGCAGATAATTTTTTCTTATCTTTTGCCATCGGTAGTTATACAGCTTGTGCCTTTTTTTCATATTTATTACCTGTGAATAACTTAATGTATATTAGTGCTAATAGTTTCGAGCCAGTAATATATCTTAGAAATCTCAGCCATTATTCTATTAGTTTGGTTCTCTCGTTCAACCATATCAGCTAACTTAAAAGCCTCACTCATGGATAGGCCATGTTCATTTTTTAACCATTTGACTTTGTTTGCTAAATCTTTTGAATACATAATATTTCCTTTTATTTTTAGATGGATAAAAACGGTGCTTAATCATAGCCCGCTTTATCCACATACCCACAGGCCAACAATTATTTTTTTGAGCTGGATCTAAAGGCTACAAAAATAATAGAGGCATGTGGATATGTGGATAAAACTACTTCTTTTTCCTTTAAATTTTCCTTTAAATTATTATATATACATGGCTTCTCTAGGGAGGGGGGAGAAACTACCCCTTTAAAAATCCATAAGTCTTTGTTTTTTGATTTAAAGGGGTAGTTTCTACCCCTTTAAACTACCAAACTTTTTTTAAAGGGGTAGTTTCTACCCCTTTAAAAGGGTTAAAGGGGTAGTTTCTCCCCCCCATTTCTATTAATTTTCCAGATATTTGAGGGTCGTTTTTTGTGATAACCTAGCCAGGTTAATTCCCATTGTCTTGTTGTTTTAAACCCGCTTTCTCTTTTTAATACTATCCATCCATTTAACATTAATTCACTCATTGCTTTTGTGATTGTTTTTCTTGAAAGGTTTGTTTTTTTACAAATTTGGTGAACACCTATAGATGTAAATCCAACTTTACTGGGATACCAAGCAGACTGTAAAGCTGTTATAACTACTTTTGAGGCAGAAGAAAGGCTAATATATTCTGGTGATTCAAAAATTACTACAGGCAAAATAATGACCCCTTTTCCTTCTGTTTCAATATGTTTGTTTGCAGCCATTTAAGCGTTATCTAATTACAAAATTTTGTATTTAGATAATTACCATTAAAACGAACAGAACGGCCAAATTTACTGTAATTTAATTCTTTTCGCTTTATCATTGAATCAATTGTTCGTACACTAAAACCTAATATTTTAGCGAGTTCTTTTTTACAATAAAATCGCTCTTCAAATAAGAGTTTTATGTTTAAATTTTTCATACGTTCGCCATCCAGTGACCAAAGCCAAGTTTATTGGTCAAAATTTGTTTACCAAACTTTTTAGAAATTTGTGATAAACCTTTTCTTTCTCGATTGTGGATCAAATAGCGAATTGTTTTAAGTGGGATATGCTGGTATTCATCATGCAAAGCCTGCATTGATAACCAATCTGAAGGATTGGCAAGGTTTACTTCTGAGAAGTCTATTCGTGTAGGCACTTGTTAAGCCCTCTTGTTTGAATTAAATAAAAGTTCAATCGACAAGAGTTATTATTGAGCAGGTATATTGTTTAAAAAATCATTCAGAATTAATAAACAGGATAAATCTAAATATAGTTGTTTAAAAAATCATTCAGAATTAATAAATAGTTTTTTATACTGGTTATAAGTGTTTCTAGTTGTTTTTATATATTTTTGTAGTTCCTTACGTTCTTCTGGGTATCTTTTTGTAAATATATTTATTGCATTTTCAATACTTGATCCTTTTTCCTTATGAATGGCATCAACATTATCAACAAAATATTTTTTATATCTCTTAGCATAATCTTTATTTGGTGCTCCTGGTTGGGTTTTGAGTATTTTATAAAGAACGTCATTTCTTGATTTGTTTTCGTTGTCTTGGATTTTTATAAAAATTTCATTGATTGAAGTAGATTTAAAGTTTCTCCAATCAATCTTGTTATCAATAGATGTATGGCTGAAATCTTGAGCATTAATAAGAATAAGGGATTGTCTAATTATTTCTTTTAAACCATTGACGCTTTTACTTCCCCGTATTGATTCTTTTAGTTTTGTCTCAGCTAAATTTAGTTGTTTTTTTAAGTGATATAACTCTGCATCCTGTTCCTGAATAATTTCATTCATTGATATAATGGTTGATAAAATATTTTGATTGCTTTCATTATCAGCAAAATAGCTTTTTAAATAACGTAATAATGATTCGTCTGATATATCTTCGTTTATTATATATGCCATATCATCACCTATGATATTTGCACCATTGAAAAGAGACGTTCAGAGAGTTGGTGTAACTCTGGTTCGGCTGGCCGGCCTAGAACGCCTTAAACTTATTCTAACCTAAATGTGCCATTGCTTCACCTGTAATATCATGCAGGGCTGCGCGTTCAATTAAATGTGCATAACGCAATGTTGTCTGAGTAGATTTATGTCCTAAAATAGTGCCTATTTGTAGCAGTGATTTACCAGCTT
>JAHXIV010000064.1:0-59532 GCA_025655455.1 gamma proteobacterium symbiont of Taylorina sp. | reverse complement strand
ATGCTGCTGTATGCCTGAGTGAGTGAAACACGAAAGAATCACTTATTCCTGCTAATTTGCGCACCTTATACCATTGCTTGCGGAAACTCTGAGTAAATATCTTGCCCTTAACTGAAATATCTCTATTTTTATGCAGCTCAGTCATAATTCTAATAGAAAGAGGTACTTCCCTGTAACCTGTTTTGCCTGCACCTTCATCCTCACCACGAATAACAGCCACCCTATCCACCCATTGAATATCACGCCATTGGAGTGCATTAAGCTCACCTTTTCTTAATCCTGTGGATAATGCTGTCAGTACATATAAATACAACTTCCCTTTTACTAATTTGCACTGATTAAGCAATTCCTTTTGCTGATCATGGCTAAGATAATCCTGACGTGATTCAGGTTCTGTTTTGCGCTGTATTCCCTGCTGAGGATTCCATTTAGTATCATCTAACTGTCTATTTACCCACTTAGAGAATGACCCAAAGTCATTTTTATAGCGGTTTATTGTGGCAGGTGCTAATTTTAGAGAATCCAGAGCAAACACAATATGAGACTTTTTAATCTGATTCAGCTTTAAATCACCAAAATAATCATTAAAATATTTTAGTCGGGACTTTTCGCTTGGATAGATTAAAAGTAAATCTGAGAATGTTCTGTTTAGTAAAGGTTCTGTCAGAGCATCCTTAATATTTGCATTACCTTCTATGGTACGAGAAAAGGACAAGGCATCTTTTTTTAACTTAAATGTTTTTGTGATTGTTTTTTGATTGGTACGAATGTGTACACGAAATGATATCTTACCAGTTTTGGCAGATATAAGTTTTTTGATGTGAGACATAAAAATTTCCTCATGTTACGAATTATTACGAAATTTAACTGTCAATTGAAATTTCATTTAACTCAAACAAGAAAACTCTATGTTTTTCATTAACTTATGGTGGGTGATATAAGATTCGAACTTATGACCCCCGCCTTGTAAGGGCGGTGCTCTAACCAGCTGAGCTAATCACCCACAGCAGTTAAGTGGTGCGTATTTTACCGTCTTTTTTATAAAATGCAAATAAAAACATAATTTTTTTATTTATCCAACAATATCTAACACTCTTCGCCTGAACTTAGCATTCATTTTTATTGCCTGTTGCTCACAGGAGGCTATATCAACACCCTCTAAGCCATCGATAGCTGTTGCAGTTGTATTTGAAATATAGTCTGGAGCTAAACGCAGGAATTCCAGCATACTTTGATAAGAACCTTTCAATGCTGGTACGCAATGACGATTATAAATAGTTTCATTTTGTGCATTCATAGAAACAGATAAAGCGTCTACGCATAGTGAAAGTTCAGGTAAAATATTACGTTTATTCACCAGATTTCCCAAACCATCCGTATTCACACGCACAGGTACACCTGATGGTTTACAGTATTGTGCGATCGTGAGTAATTCTTTTAATCTTAAGGTTGGTTCACCAAAGCCGCAAAAAACAATTTCTTCATACTGTGACGGGTTATGAATTTGTGCAATATATTCATCTGCGGAATGACGATGTGGTAGTAAAAGATTATATTCATGTACATCCATACTGCCCTGAATTTTTGGGCAAAATTCACAAGCCAGCGTGCATCGATCGGTAAGATTAATATAAAGTTTGTTTTTTATCGTATAGACCAGCGTCTCTTGTGAGGGCAACTCAGTTTTAACTATTGTTTTAATGATGGGTTTACTCATTAACTGTTTATTTCTTATTGTAATTGTTGTTTTAAATCAGACGATAGTCTGTGTACAGCATGACATCGTGCACAAACTTTCACTGCAAATTCACCTAATTTTCTGCCTGATTGTTTCTTGTCTTCAAGCTTTAATTGTTCAGATAATTCAGGCAGCAATTGTTGTGATGCGCCAATAATACGTTCCATAATCACATTATCTTTGCTATGACAATCATTACAACCATCAGACAATTGCTTTAATTGTTGTTCCAGTGGTAGTATCAAATTTTCAGCTTTCTCGAAATAACTATCTTTAATGGCTATATTAATTCGGTTGATAGAATCTGACAGCTGTTCCATAGATTCATCATAATCCAGTGTTTTGTCTTTTTGCTGAACCTTTTGTTGGGAGAAGTCAGCACTACGGTATAACAAAGTGGCAATTGTCTGAAAATCATCATGACAATGCATGCAGCTTTTATCTATTTTCTTTAAAATGACCGGGATTGATGTATAAGCACGTTCCTTAACAGCCGTTTCAAGCTTATTTATCTGCTCCAGATAAAGGTGTTCCTGCCATTGCGGAATCATTTCACCAATACTCTGATAATCTTTTATAAATTTTTGAGACCATTTTTCAAGATCCTTCTGCTGTCCCAATTCAGCATAATCACGCATGGCAAGCATCTCACGACGAAGACGAAACATAGTATGTAACCAGACCTGGCGCTTATTTTCCGGCTTATACCATTGGGATAAAGCTTTGGGAGGGAGCTTTAAAGTGATAGTATTGTTTTCTTTAACATCTGTCGCATTAACGTTGACGGTAAATAAGGATATAGAGATAAAACTCATAAACACAAAAAATAATCTATTCATATTTAATTCCTAAGCCCTTGAGGTAAATTTGGCCGTAGTAGTATTCACTTTAATAATTTCCTGCTCAGACAAATATTCCGGCACCTGAACCACCAGGCCGGTTTCTAATATAGCAGGCTTGGTTCTGGCTGAAGCTGAGGCTCCTTTTATTGCTGGTGCAGTCTCTATAATTTTTAAGGTAACACTGGCGGGTAATTCAATACCAATCAGATTTCCATCATACAGCATGCCCAGAACATCTTCCTGGCCATCCGGTAAATAATGAGCCGCCTCATCCACGTCTTCTATAGAAAGCGTATACTGATTATAGTCTTCACCATCCATAAAAGTATAAAATTGATCATCCTTATACAAAAATTGCAGCCTGCGCCGCATATAATCCGCTTCTTTTAAGAAATCAGTTCCTGTCAGTGTCTGCTCCATTTTTTGCTTTTTCTGAATATTCATAAAAGTAATTTTATAAAGCGTATTTGATCCCCTTGAGGAAGGGCTTCTGACATCAACTTTTCGTGTCATATACAATTGCTCGTTAATTTCGACAATGGCACCTTTTTTAAGATCGGAGGCTTTTGGCATCAATTAATATCCTGAATGAATTATACAAACGACCATTTTAACAAATTTTTAAGCTCAAAGTGTTAATATTGATAAAAATAATACTATTAAATCAAGTCAAAAAAGTGTATATTCTTGCCACAAAATTTTATCCGGTACAAGCATTTGCTCGCTTTTACCCTTTTTAAAGTCATTTTTCTCAATAGATTGCAGGAGTTAGTCATAATATGAAACTTATTCTTTTAGGTGCACCCGGTGCTGGTAAAGGTACTGTTGCCAAGCTTTTAACTAAAATGGACGGTTCTGTTCAAATTTCAACCGGTGATATTCTGCGTGGTGCAGTTGCCGCTGGCAGTGAATTAGGCAAAAAAGCAGAAGCTGCAATGAAAGCAGGTGATCTGGTCTCTGATGATTTAATCATGGGTATTATGAGTGAACGTCTTAAAGAAGATGATTGTAAAAGTGGTTATTTATTAGATGGATTTCCTCGTACCATTCCTCAGGCTGAAGCCTTAAAAGTTATGCTGACCGATATGGGTGAAGAGCTTGATGCAGTTGTAGACATCGCTGTTCCACGTGATGTTATTCTGGATCGTTTAACCACACGTCGTACCTGTTCTGATTGCGGTGAAATCTACAATGTTAAGTCTAATCCTCCTTCAGTCGAAGGCAAATGTGATAAGTGTGGTGGACCAGTGGTGCAACGTGATGATGAAACTGAAGAAGCTATCAGTAATCGTCTGGATGTTTATAATGAAAAAACAGCTCCAGTTGCCGGTTTCTATGAAAAAGAAGGCATGTTATTAACAGTTGAAGCCACCTCAAGTGATGCGGTTATTGAAGCAATTAAAGCTAAATTAGGCCAATAATCAAACCTGCCGCTTGGGGTGGTCGGAGTCAAATGGCATTAGGCTGTATAATTTAAACACTCGTAGTGCTTGCCATTTGACTCCAACCCCTTTTTAAAGGGGGAGGAATTCTATTATGATCAATGAAAAACAAAATCTCAGCCTGCAGCTAGATCTACAATGGAATGACGGGCTGGTTAACTATAAAGATAGTTACTTCCTGATAAAAACCAATTTCTGGCGTGATTTTTACCCTGCAGTTCTGGATTACAAAATTAAACGTGCTGAATTAAATCAGTCAATTCAAATAGATTATAAAGCCGGAGATCTTTTACAGGAAGAATTCAGCCAGGCTAATCTAAAAACCATTCCACTAAGCAAGTTCGACCAATATTTTAAAGGTGCCATACCGGTCATTCCCGTAGTAGGTCGCTTTTATCCCAGGGGCATGATTGAAGGAGTTGCCGGTTGCTTTAAGATGGATGACCGCCCTTTCAGAGTCATTGGGAAAACAGCAGACACTCTGGAGATTGATCTGAACCATCCTCTGGCTAATTTTTCTTTACAATTAACAGTTAAAATTACTGATATATTTGATGCTAATCAGCAAAATGGCGGTCGCTGTAATGAGGTTGCTGAATTAATTACAACTCAGGGGCCGGGACTACAAACCTTATTGAAGTCACATCCTACTGAATTTTTCCAGGAAGGAATGCCTTTTTTAAGAAAAATTGAAGACGATGATAGTATTTTTTATGCGGCAATTGAGACAAAACCATCTGTTGATCAGGCTGCATTAGACCAGTTAAAACAATTTTATACAGAAAAAATTCAAGATAACAGCAAAGTTCTTGATTTTATGTGCGGCTCTGCCTCTCACCTCCCTGACAAACTACAATATCTTAATGTTACCGGACTGGGTCTGAATAAATCTGATCTAAAAGCAAATTTGAATTTAGATCGGACAATCATTCATGATGTCAATAATAATCCTCAACTTCCATTTGAAAACAATGAGTTTGATGCTATTATCTGTTCATTCTCCGTAGAATATATTACACAGCCGCAAAAAGTCTTTCAACAGCTTGCGCGTATATTAAAACCCGGCGGTTTATTAATCATCTCTTTTTCTGAACACTATTTTAAGAAAAAAGTGATTTCACTCTGGGAAGATGTACATTCCTTTGAACGAATGGGTATTGTATTAGAGTATTTCCGCCAGTGTAGTGAATTTGAAAACTTAAACTCAGAATCAATTCGTGGTTTGATTAAATATAATGAAGATCCCTTTATCTCTAAAAATGTTTATTCATGCCCTTTATTTATCATCTCAGGCAATAAAAAAGGTTCATCATGAAAAAAACAATAGCATTTATCCTGTTTATCAGCATACTCATTTCAGCATGTACTCAGGAATCACAAAATAAATTCAGCCGTTCAATACAAAACTGGACTGGAACTAATGGCGTTCTGGATATCTATATGGGTGAGAAATTAGTTAAGAGGTTTATTAAAATTGATAAGCTTTCTACGGCACAAAGTACTTCAGGTTCTTCTGAACGCGATTACCGCTATGGTTATGGTTATCTGGACAGTAACCAAAATTTTATAGTCGATGAAGGTGAGAAGAAAATCTATTTTGAAATCAGCGGCTATGCTACACCCTATATTTTCTATGACTGGCCTTTTAATAAATAATCAACTATTGCAGCACTGTTTTTATTACGTAGGAATATACTTACAAATTTTCGGATAATAATATAAAATATGGAAAAAAGAAACGTAGAATCATAAATATAATCACTAAGCTGAGATTGAATTGAAACAATTGAACAATATTGATTTTATTGAAAAACTTGCCGAGAGCACTCGTCATTTTGATCAGGAAGATATTAAAAAAAGCTTATTGGAAACTCTGGATCGATTTTCCGGTGCATCTGACTACCAACTTTATCGAGTTCATATTAACTCATCTGCAACCACATTATCATTAATTGCACTTAAAAAAAATCATATTATTAAAACTTTCCGCAATGGAAAAAAAACAGCCGTATTAGTAGAATATCTGCTTCCCGACATCATTAAAGCGATTAGCTCACATTCTATTGTTATCATTCCATTTCAAAATGCCAGTGGCAAATTTCATTATATTTATCCTTATTACAATAAGGAAAATGATATTTTCAGTGTGCTGATTCAAGATTGCACAAAAGTAAACACTATAGATCAAAAGTTAATTCAAAATCTTTTTATTCTTTATTCTAATTATTTAAGTCTCATGGACAAAGTAAAGCGAGATAAACTAACCAATTTACTTAACCGGGAAACCCTGGATACTGAAATTACCCGCATATTGAGTGATGTTCAATACAATGAAGTTATTTTAACAAAAAAGTATGCCAATATCACTGAGCAACGTGAAGATTATGCTCAATGTACCTATTGGCTGGGTCTTTTGGATATTGATTTTTTTAAGAATATTAATGATAGCTATGGCCATCTTTATGGAGATGATGTGTTGATTCTGGTGGCTCAGTTAATCGTGAAAACAGTGCGCAGTTTTGATCTGGTCTTTCGCTATGGTGGTGAAGAATTTGTTGTTTTACTTAAATCTTCCAATCAGGACATTGCAACAACAGCTTTTGAACGAATCCGCAATGAAGTAGAAAACTATCATTTCGCCAAAATTAAACAACTCACTATCAGTATTGGTTTTACTCAGGTCAGTCATCAAAGCGGTACATCAGAAATTATTGGTAATGCAGATCAGGCGCTCTATTTTGCAAAAGAAAATGGACGTAATCAAACCTGCTGCTATGAAGATTTAATTCACAACAGGAAAATAACATCTACTGAATCAATCGATGAAAATATTAAGAATATTGATTTCTTCTAATCAACAATGATGCGAACTGCAGCAATTCAATGGTTGAAAAGTGGTGAACCTTTTTCTGAGCGGTTTCAGGATTTTTATTTTTCTACTGATGGTGGCCTGGACGAATCAGAATACATATTTATAAAACAAAATAATTTTCCACAATGCTGTATTCAATCAACATACCGTGGCTCTAATAAGCCTTTTAAAATTGCGGAAACCGGTTTTGGTACAGGATTAAATTTTCTGGTCAGTCTCTTTTACTATATGCAAAGTAAAGAAAAAAAGCCTTCTTTTGAGTATATCTCAGTTGAAAAATATCCTCTGACAAAATCACAGCTCAAAAAAATATATTCTATTTTTAATAAAAACTGGCCGCAATTATCCCCCTATTCTGCTGAACTACTTACCGCTTATCCCGCTAGTTTTTCAGATTCAGACAGTCAATCATTTCATTTGAATTTATTAAATGGAAAAGTCAAACTCAATCTTATTATTAATGATGCGGCAAGCGGATTAAAACAACTCTTACCTCACTATTCTGAAACCATTGACATCTGGTATTTAGACGGATTTTCACCTGCAAAAAATCCTGATATGTGGCAGCAGGAATTATTTGAAAGCATAGCAAAATTAAGCAAATCTGGCGCAACTCTCAGTACTTTTACCTCTGCAGGATTTGTACGACGAGGTCTGGAAACAGCAGGTTTTAATATCACAAAAGTACCCGGCCTGGGGAAAAAAAGAGAAATTTTAACCGGAATACGGCAATAAATTAAGACATTTTGCCAGAAATTCATGTGTCCGCTTTATCCCCATCTTCCGGCATAGCTGGATATTACGTTCTGGTATTAACTCCGGCTGAGGGTAATTTTCTAATGCTTTTTCCAGACTTTCTTCACGAATAATATGCAGCATGGGATAAGGAGATCGATTAGTATAGTTCGCCGGATCATCTTCAGCGTTATTAGAAAATTCAGAGCCATCAGCCAATACATAGTGCGGATGAAAACTGGCTAATTGATAAGTTCCCTCATAATTCTGAGTCATTAGTAATTGATTAGCAATTTCTAAAAAATCAAGATAGTCATTAAAATCCTGGCTTATCTGACTGAGAATAATTAACGTTGTTTCTATCTCTTTATCTGTATCCAGTCGTTCACATTCTAATATAAGATTTTCTAAGGCCTGACTCACCTCAACACTTTCATCAACAAAAAAACGAATACTCCCTTTATCTCTTTCCTTTTTGGCAAAAGGACAAATATTAAGAGCAATGATAAAATTGTCCAGCCAGCATTGAGTTTGTTTTATAATAGTTTGTGACATAATATTCTCATATTTACTTGTGAAACATCCAGCAAGGTAATTCCTTAGCAGCCAGATTAAGCCGTTTATCTCGATATAAAGCATCTGGCATAAGTAATTCCAGTTGAGCCCAATAGGCCTTTGAATGATTCATATAAATAGTATGCAATAGCTCATGAACAAGAATATAGTCCAGCAATTTATTGTCCATAAAAATAAGACGATAATTTAAATTTATATTTTTCTTACTGGAACAACTACCCCAACGGGTCTTTTGTGCACGTATTGTCAGTCGTCTATAGGGTAGTTCATATTCCCTGCTTAACTGATCCAGACGTTGTTTTAAATATTGGCGTGCATAGTTTTTAAAAAAAAGTTCCAACAATTTAAAAATACTCATTTTATCTTCTACATTACCAGTAATTGTCAACTGCATATCATCATGCTGCTGCACTACTAAAGCCTTATTATCCTGAGAAATGTAGTGAATTATAAAAGTTTGCTGCAGAGCAGTTAAAATAATCTTATCCGGTAATTGACAGGGTTCAGAAAGTAGTTTTTTCTCATTCTGCAACTGTAATTTATTGATACTGCGTAAAATCCACTCCTGCTGTTTTCTAACAAATTCAGGGATCAGTTTTTTAGCATGAAAACGGCTCATTGTTTTCGGAACAACCACAACTATTCCCTTTTCCAAAGAAACACTGATGCGCATATACTTTGCACGTTTAGAGATTCGTATAGAGTATTTTTCAATTATTTCATGCTGTCGTATTTCTGGCATTATATGGCGATTGCTTTGATTAGTAATAATGTATTTTAACTGTTATGCTATAGATAGACTAACAATTGATCCTATATTAAAACAAAATGGCTGAAATTACCTCAACTGAATATATTGAATTAAAACGCTCTGTTGAACTGCTTGAGTTAGGCATGTTTGTGACTCAGCTTGATCGACCCTGGGAAGAAACTGACTTTATTTATCAGGGTTTTCAAATCAATAGCATTGAGGAACTTCATGCACTTCAGGATCTCTGTCAATTTGTTTATGTTCGTGGTGCAAAACAGCAATGGCATGTTGAACAGGATTCCAAAAATCCTATCAATAAAGCTGTTCACTACGTTAATAAAATTCCCATTGATAAAGAACTCAATAATATCCGCTCTGCTTATAAAGACGCTTGTTCCCAAACCAGCACCATAATAGATACCCTACGCCTTACCGGTGAGCTGGATGTTAAGAAAATTAATAAAGTGGTTGATAATAGTGTGGAAAGTATTTTGCGTAATGATACAGCACTTGCCTGGCTGAGCCAGATTCAGAAAAAAGACAATTACATTGCAGAACATTCACTACGAACTTGTATTTATGCCATTGCTCTGGGTAGAGAACTGGGCTTTCGAGAACTGGAATTACATAATATTGGTGTTTGTGGATTACTGCACGATATTGGTATGATAAAAATACCCAGTGAAATTATAGATAAAAAGGGAGCTTTAAACAGCGATGAAAGCAAAATACTGCAGCAGCACCCTGTCCATGGAAAAAAATTATTAATTTCAAAATCCGGGATCTATCCAGGAGCTATCGATGTAGCATATAACCACCATGAACGTCTTGATGGCTCAGGTTATCCCAGAGGGATCACTGAGGAGCGTATTCCATACTATGCCAAAATAATCAGTATTATTGATGCCTACGATACAATGATATCGGATAAACCTTATAGCAAGGGGATTACAACACTGGATGCCTGCCGGCATCTCTACCAAAACAGAAAGACACTTTTTGATAAGGAAATTTTAAACAAGTTTATACATTTTATCGGTATATATGCACCCGGCAGTCTCGTTGAAATGAACACAGGTGAAGTTGGTATTGTCATTGAAATTGATAATATAGATGGTATTAAACCAAGAATTTTACTGATTCTATCATCCGACAAAAAAGAAACAAATAAACGCATCATTGATTTGAGACGAGGAAATATCAGCCTCAGCAATACTCGTTATAAAATAAAGAAATCGCTGGCTTCAGGTGCTTATGGAATTCATATTGAGGATTATATTGATAAAATCATTCAAAACCCTGTCAGTAATGATATTCTTCCATAATGATTAAGTTTTTCTAAGATTTGCCGACACACATAACATATTTAACAATAAATTTGTTAAATATGACATGCCCAAAATAAACAGGATAAGCCTAAAGAAGAAAAATATGAACAATCAACCTGCCCAACCCAATAAGATAGCGATCTCTGTCAGTCTAAAAATTATTATACCTCTTGGTATTATTTTCCTTATTGCAATGGTGATCTCTAGCTGGTTTTATACCACTAAGCAAGTCCAGCAATCACGACAAAGTATCATTACACAAATGCAGGGTGTCGCAACCAATTATTTTGACAGTCTCAATACTATGATGCTCACCGGCAGTATTAATAACCGTAAAATCCTCAAAGACAAAATTCTTTTAACACCAAATATTAAAGAATTGAGAGTCCTTCATGGTGAAGGTCATATGCCTGGTTTTGAAAAATCAGATGAGAATAAAATAATTGACAGTCTTGATGAACGAGTCATGCAGGGAGAAGAAATCATTGAATGGGGTACTCTTGAGGGTGAACCAGTATTAAGGTTGCTCAAACCATTACCAGCAAAGAAAGATTATAATGGCGTTAATTGTCTGATGTGCCACCAGGTTTCTGAAGGCACCATCATTGGTGCAATACGCATTACTTATTCTATGAAAGAAGCGCAACAGGAAATACAAAAAGCATTTTGGACAGGGATTCTCCTAAATTTATTTATTTTTATTGTCGGATTAGTTTCATCTATTTTCATTTTTAGAAAAGTGGTCATTACACCTCTGAGTGAATTTCGCAAAACAGTTTATATTATTGAGGAAAACAAGGATCTAATTCAAAGAATTGGTGTTAAATCCAATGATGAATTTGGCCGCACAGCATCCGTCATTAACTCATTATTAGAAGAATTTCAAAATGTTTTACGCGACGTATCTGGTGCCAGTCATCAGCTGTCACATTCATCTGTTCAACTCAATGATGTGACCAGCAGCACTTTAAGTAGTGTTGAAGAACAATACAACAAAATTGAAACAGTGGCTGAAGTGACAGAATGTTTATCAAATACTTCTGCAAGAGTCACTAATAATGCATCAAAAGCTGAGTCCTCTGTGCAAAAAGCACTGGAGGATACTGAAAGTGGGAACAGGGCAACTCATAAGGTTGCCAATCAATTAAAAGAACTGGTAGAAAGTGTTAATAATGCCAGTGCCACATCCATTGAACTGGCAAATGACAGCCAGAGTATTTCTTCAGTTCTGCAGACCATCAAAGATATCGCTGAACAAACCAATCTGTTGGCACTAAATGCTGCCATTGAGGCGGCCAGAGCCGGAGAACAGGGACGAGGATTTGCAGTGGTGGCAGATGAAGTCAGAAATTTATCCCATAAAACACAGGAATCAACTATTGAAATTCAGGAAATTATTGAAAAGCTGCAAAGAAATTCATCCATGGCTGTTGAAAAAATGACCAGTAGTGCTGAACTGGCTAGTAGCACCACGCAAGGTGCAATTGCAGCAGAACAGGCTCTTAATAAAATAAATGATGCCGTTAAATCAATTAGTCAAGTTAATGTGGAAATTGTAAATGTGGCTGAAGAGCAAAGTGTTATTACACAAAATATCAGAGAAAATATCAAACAAATTCATGAGCTTGCACTATTTTCTCAGAAAAAAGTAGAAAAAACAAATGAGTCAGGAAAAAGCCTGCATCAATTAGCTGATAAGCTTGAACAACTGGTTAATAAATTCAAAGTTTAGGGATCCTTAAAATTTATTTTTTTTAGTTACATAGAAATCTTGATTTCGTTATGTAACTTATCCTTTAGGGCGGAACCCTTATCCCAGCGATTAGGACTTTATTTAGGCAGCAAGATTTCTAACCACACCGGAAACAACACCTAATATCTGTACCTCTTCATTCTTAAGGAAAATAGGATCCATATCCGGATTGGCCGGCTGTAAACGTATACCATCTTTTTCAATATAAAACTTCTTTAATGTCACCTGTTCATTGTTAATTAAACAAACAACCGACTGACCATTAGCTGCACTTTCAGTTTTTTCAATAATGACCACATCTCCGTCTTGAATATTATCGTCAATCATAGAGTGCCCGCGAACTTTTAATGCATACGTTTTGTGACTTACCATATTTTGTGGAACAGTAATCAAATCATTCTGTTCAATACGTTCAATAGGAAGTCCGGCTGTAATATAACCCAATAAGGGTACTTCAATTAATGGTTCTGATTCACAATCGATGACTTCTAGTTCAGGAGTCCAGACTGAACGCTTGTTTTTTGGTAATAAATAACTCACCTCTGCTGACATCTTTTTCCCCTTTTTTTATTTAAACTTGAAATACAATTTTTGAAGGATGCACTGAGAATTTCAAGCATTCTGTGGATAGAATAACACTTTATGTACATTAATCAAGAAAAATAAAAAAAGGCGTAGCTAAATTAATCTAACTACGCCCTTTTACCGTATATCAGGTTAAGATGGAAGAAGATTAGACCTGAAAACGTCCCACTAATGTCTTTAGATGATTAGCCAGACGTGCCAGTTCTTCACTGGAAGACGCCATTTGATCGGCACCGGCAACACTTTCTTCTGCAACTTGATTAATAGAAACAATATTTTCATTAATATTATCAGCGACAGAAGTTTGTTCTTCAACTGAAGAGGCAATATGAGTATTCATTTCTAAAATTGTATTCACAGCTGAGTTAATGCTTTTTAAAGACTCATCGGCTTTATTGGATTGAGTGACACTCAACTCCGCCTGCTCTTTACTCCGATTCATAATAGTAACCGCATTTTGTGTCCCGCTGCGCAAACTTTCAATCATCTCATGAATTTCCTGTGTGGACTCCTGAGTTCTACTGGCCAAAGTACGCACTTCATCAGCTACTACAGCAAATCCTCTACCCTGCTCCCCTGCTCTAGCCGCTTCAATGGCAGCATTTAATGCCAAAAGATTAGTCTGTTCTGCAATTCCTTTTATCACATCAAGAATAGAACCCATTTTCTCAGTATCCTGTTCTAAAGTATGAATATTAGATACCGCACTTTCTACTTCTGTTGAAACCGCCCGAATTGTTGTAATTGTGTCTGAAACAACACCCATACCCTGATTGGCTTCTGATTCACACCTTTTTGCAGCTTCTGCTGCCTGATGTGCATTGTTTTTAACCTCACTCATTGATGCCGTCATTTCATGCATTGCACTGGCGACGTCATCAGTTTTATCCTGTTGATTTCTTAAACCCTGCTGTGTTTGCAGTGTCACTGATGAAGTTTTATCTGAAGCAGAAGCCAGATGACGCACAGAATCTGAAATTTCAGATAATAACTCCCTAAATTGTTCACCCATTTGATTAAATGCCTGACTCACACGACCTAATTCATCATGGCTATTATAAGTAATTTTTCGAGCAAGGTTACCATCTGCAAATTCAGTAGCAACATCATACAATTCCTTCACTACCCTGTCTATATTACGAATAATAAGCCATGATAAACCAAAACCTATAATAAAACCGATAGCCGTTAAAACTATTTCAATCTTTAAAGTAGCTTGATAATTTTCTTCTGACAACACGAAAAGTTCCTGAGCTTCATCATCATTAAAATCAACAAAACCTTCCAGCATTATAATCAATGAACCAAAATAAGAATCACCATTAGAATTAAGATTTTTAAGAAATAACTGATTGGCTTCATAAAACTGACGTTGGGTTAACTTGTCAATAACAGGTTGTAAGCCCTGCCTCAGATAAACTTCAATTTTATCATTAATTTTCTGCACATATTGAGCTTCACTTCCATCTTCCTGTGTTTCAATCACAGCTTCAGAAATATGTTTAAAATTCATTTTTAATTCACTGATTGACTTTTGAATTCTGTTCAGGTGAACATCAACTTCGTGATCATGCAGCTTTGCAAATGAACCTTTAGAATCATGCTGAAAAGAAAGCAGCGCCTCCACACGAGTTTCTTTTAAGGCACTAATAGCACGTCCCACATTTTTGGTATGGGACAAGGGATCTTCATACATTTCAACCAAGTGATTGTTTAAGTCTTTATTTGCCAACATACCAAACACACTGATAACAATCATGATAATGATTAGAATACTGGTTAACAGCCATAAACGAGAACGGATACTGATATTTGACAGCCAATTCATGATAATTATCCTAAGCGATATTAATTAAGTTTCGATAGTATATCTTATTCGACTGATTATGAAATATCTTTAGCATATTTTTAAAGTTATTTTATTCAGCTGGCAATTCCTATTGCGCAATGCGCTTAAAACTCAGTCTTCCAAGTGAATCATCAGCAATGGTATCCACCTGAATCAAATCACCCGGCATAAACTTACCTGCAAGGATTTCCTGAGCCAGTGGATTTTCCAGATACTGCTGAATAGCACGTTTTAAAGGTCTTGCTCCATAGATTGGATCAAAGCCGGCATCACTAATTTGATTCATGGCCTCAGTCGATAATTCCATATTCAGTTCACGTTCTGCTAATCGACTACGCAACTCATTCATTTGAATTGCTGCAATCTGATTAATTGCTGATCGATCCAAGGGATGAAACACCACTACATCGTCAATCCGGTTAATAAATTCTGGACGAAAATATTGTGCCACCACTTCCATTACTTCTGATTTCATTAACTGATAATCCATCTCAGCCTCAGAGTCTGAATGAGTACTGGCTTTAATATTGAGTTCCTGAATTCTTTGTGAACCCAGATTTGAAGTCATAATAATCACCGTATTGCGAAAATCAACTGTACGTCCCTGACCATCTGTTAAACGTCCGTCATCCAATACCTGTAGCAACACATTAAATACATCAGCGTGGGCTTTTTCAACTTCATCTAACAAGATGACAGAATACGGCTTACGTCTGACTGCCTCAGTTAAATAGCCTCCTTCTTCATAGCCCACATAACCTGGAGGTGCGCCGATTAAGCGGGCAACCGCATGTTTTTCCATAAATTCAGACATATCCAGACGCACCATGGCTTCTTCTGTATCAAAAAGAAAGTTCGCCAGAGCCTTGCTTAATTCAGTTTTACCAACACCGGTGGGGCCAAGAAATAAAAATGAGCCATTGGGGCGGTTTGGATCTGACAATCCTGCACGGGAGCGTCGGATCGCGTTGGATACAACAGTCACAGCTTCATCCTGTCCCACCAGCCGTTCATGCAGCTGTTCTTCCAGGCAGAGTAATTTTTCATTTTCTCCTTCCAGCATTTTTGATACCGGAATACCCGTCCACTTTGCCACCACTTCAGCCACTTCTTCTTCAGTCACACGATTTCTCAATAACTTGGGCTGATCATCCTGATCAATCATCTCCAGTTGAGATGCCATATCCAATTGTTTTTCCAATTCAGGAATACGACCATATTGCAATTCTGACATACGCCCCAGATCACCGGCACGCTGCGCCGTTTCCAGATCTTTGCGAGACTGATCTAACGATTCTTTAATATGTTGAGTACCCTGTACCGCTGCTTTTTCAGACTTCCAGATTTCATCCAGTTCAGAATATTCCAGTTCCAGTTCAACAATATCTTCCTGTAAAATACCCAGACGCTTTCTGGATGCCGGATCAGTTTCCTTGCCTAAAGCTTCCCGTTCAATTTTTAATTGAATAATACGGCGCTCCAGTTTATCCATCAGTTCAGGTTTAGAATCAATTTCCATACGGATACGACTACCGGCTTCATCAATCAGATCAATCGCCTTGTCCGGCAACTTGCGCTCAGTGATATAACGCTGTGACAGACCTGCTGCTGCTACAATCGCAGGATCGGTAATATCAACCCCATGATGCAATTCATATTTTTCTTTCAAACCACGCAGGATTGCAATGGTGTCTTCCACACTAGGCTCTTCCACCAGGACTTTCTGAAAACGACGTTCCAGTGCGGCATCTTTTTCCAGATAGTCACGATATTCATCCAGTGTCGTTGCTCCCACACAATGCAGTTCACCTCTGGCTAATGCAGGTTTAAGCATATTACCTGCATCCATAGAGCCTTCCGCTTTACCAGCACCCACCATGGTATGTAATTCATCAATAAAGAGAATAATACTGCCTTCCTGCTTGGATAAATCCTTTAAAACAGCTTTCAGGCGTTCTTCAAATTCACCACGAAATTTAGCACCGGCAATGAGAGAGCCCATATCCAGTGACAGAATACGCTTATGCTTTAAACCTTCCGGCACTTCACCATTAATGATACGTTGTGCCAGACCTTCAATGATGGCAGTTTTACCCACACCGGGTTCACCAATTAAAACAGGATTATTTTTTGTACGACGTTGCAGAACCTGAATGGTTCTACGAATTTCATCATCACGACCAATCACCGGATCCAGTTTTCCCTGCTCCGCCCTTTCAGTCAGATCAATGGTATATTTTTCCAATGCCTGACGTTGTTCTTCAGCATTGGGATCATTCACTGCCTGACCACCGCGTAAGTTATCTATCGCTGTTTCAAGTGATTTTTTATTCACTCCGAGTTCTGTTAAAATCTTTCCTAATTGTCCATCATCATCTACAGCGGCCAGCACAAACAATTCACTGGAAACAAATTGATCTTTGCGTTGCTGGGAAAGCTTATCCGTTAAATTCAGTAATCGAGTCAGTTCAACTGAGACTTGCATATCACCAGAAAAATTTTCAATACTGGCCATCTCTTCCAGAGCTTTCGCAAGACGAGAACGTAATAAATTGATATTGATATTGGATTGAGTTAAAAGATGCCTGACAGTACCACCTTCCTGATCCAACAAAGCCGTCATGACATGTATCGATTCAATAAATTGATGATCACGACCAACCGCCAAACTCTGTGCATCAGCAATAGCCTGTTGAAATTTGCTGGTTAGTTTATCCATTCTCATTAGAATTCACCTCGATAATAATCTTTGAACAAGAGAAAAAATTTTATAATAATCTTTATATGAAGTCTGTGGATAACTTTTTCAAGCTTTGATATGAAATTAATAACTCATTATTTACAGTTAGTTAGATTGTGGATAACTTTAAACAGATACTATTTGTAAACTTTGCGTTTAAACAAATCTGTACGACGACTGACCAGCCGATCTAAAAATAATAGACCGTCCAGATGATCCAGTTCATGCTGAACGGCACGCGCTTCATAAGCAACACATTCATACTCAATCAATTCGCCCTGTGCATTGCTGGCCTGCAGAGTAATTTTTTCTGCCCGAATCACATTGCCGGTATAATCAGGCACAGACATACAACCTTCACGCCCTATTTTCATGCCATCCCAGGTTTTAATTTCCGGATTGATAAGAATCATACAACCATTGTGCTTAACTTCTCGTTTGGAAGATCGTGGTTTAGCAGAAACATCAACAATCGCTATACGCCGGAATTTTCCCACTTGCGGTGCAGCAATACCAACGCCACCAGGGCCGGCACGCATGGTTTCTTCCAGATCCGCCAGGAATTTCTGTAATCCTTTATCAAATGATTCAACCGGATCTGAGATTTGTTTTAATGTCTCGTCCGGGTACTTCAAAATATCCAATACAGCCATGATAATTCCATTTATCCTATCATTACATCAATCGGGGTCATATCAACATTAACCTCATCTGACTTTATTTTATCAATGGCTTTTTCTAAAGCTTCAATACCATCAGCTGCTACCCCTTCAATATGCATAATATAAATGGGTTCCTCCTCACTGCCAGCCACATCAGATTCCAGATCCATAATATTAAAACCGGCCTCTAATAAGTGTGACGTCGCTTTAGCAACAATTCCTGAACGATCCGCACCATAAACAGTAATTCTTGCATCAGGGATTTCATGCTGATGAAGATTTGCTTCAATATCCTGAAATGAACTGTTTAATTTCATCGACTTACAAACAACATCTATACTTTCCTTTAACTCATCAATGGATAATTCACTTTTTAGCATCAGCATAATCGTAAAATTTCCACCCAGTCTCATCATAGAAGCTTCACCCAATTTTGCTCCTACGTCATATAAGGCCATGGTTATTTTTGCAACAATCCCTGGCTTATCCTGCCCAACCAATGTCAACATCTTCCAATTATTCATAATTTTCTCTTTCTATTGCTCTTTACTCAATCCATATCAAACTGGCCATACGCCCGGTTATGCCATCACGTCGATAAGAATAAAATTTTTCCTTGTCAGCATAAGTACAATAGTCCCCGCCGGAGAAATTTTCAACACCTATTTGTGATAATCTATATTCAGCCAGTTTAACAAGATCAGCTAACCATTTACCTTTCATACCCTTTACTGCTTTAAAATACTGTTCTACTATTGCTCTATGCCGGGACTTATCTATAAATGCCTGTCGAACTTCATCCCCGACTTCAAAATTGTCGGAGCCTATAGTCGGTCCAAACCAGATAAGACAATCTTCCGGCTGGCGTTTACAAGCATCCAGCATTTTTGTTATACCCTGTTCTAAAATACCATTAAGTAAACCACGCCAACCGGCATGCAAGGCAGCAACAGCATCACCCTGGCGGGTACAAACAAGTACTGGAAGACAATCAGCAGTCATCACAGCAGACACTATATTACACTGTGTTGTATAACTGCCATCAGCATCAATATCACCAGTCACATCAGCTGCATCAACCACCACATCACTATGCACTTGATTTAACCAGACTGGCGTTGCAGGTAATAATTTAGATAACGCACTTCTATTTTGTTCTACTAATATAGAATCATCACCCACATGAGTAGCTAAATTAAAACTATCATAGGGAAAAATACTATTTCCCCCCTGTCGACTTGTCACTAATGATTTAATATTTTCAGGGACATTCCAGTCAGGAATAATAAATTGATTTGGGATCAATTGATTTGACTCCGACTCCTGGATGAAATGTCAAATTCTCTTAATAATGCTTTAAGCCGCTGCATATCTTCCGGTGCTTCAACTTCCCATTCTATCCATTGTTTACTTTGTGGATGTAATAAACCCAGTTTTCGGGCGTGCAGAGCCTGACGCTTAAAATCTAATAAAAACTGTTTTAATAATTCACTACAGTCTGACGGCAGTCTAAGACGCCCGGCATAAACCGGATCACCCACCACAGGATAATTGATATGTGCCAAATGCACCCGAATCTGATGAGTTCGACCAGTTTCCAGTTTAATCTGAACACAGGTATATCCATGCAGTCTCTCCTTAATTCGATAATGTGTAATAGCTTCTTTACCATTGTCAGGATTTTTTACTACCGCCATCTTTATGCGTTGTGTCGGATGTCGACCAATAGGTGCATCTATAGTCCCCCCACCCGTCATTTCTCCGAACACAATGGCTTCATATTCTCGTTCAAAAGCACGATTTTGCAATTGATTAACCAGATGTGTCTGAGCAATCAATGTTTTTGCTATAACCAGAAGACCGGATGTATCTTTATCTAGACGATGAACAATACCGGCACGAGGAACATTAATTAAATCAGGACAGTGGAATAACAAAGCATTCAGTAAAGTACCCGTGTAATTTCCAGCAGCAGGATGTACCACCATATTAACCGGCTTATTGATAACTAAAATACTTTCATCTTCATAAATAATATCCAGAGGAATATTTTCTGCCTGCCATTCTCCCTGTTCCTCTGCTTCAATACGGACACTTAGGTGTTCTCCACCTTTCAACTTCATTTTAGCTTTGCTGGGGCTGCCGTTAACTAAAATATTACCCTGTTTTATCCATTTTTGTATTCGAGAACGTGAATACTCAGGTAAAAATTCTACCATGACCTGATCCAGGCGTTGACTATAAGAGTCGCTGGAAACTTCAAATTCTCTGATATCATTTTCACTGGATTGATTATTTTTTGAGTTCATGGCTTTATTATAACTGATATTTTAGCGTATGATATTTCTTTTCCAAACAAAAAAAATTATCTGCTCGGGTTAAATTCCCCGTAGCTTGCTGCGTGAATTTTTTGACATATGAATTATCTGATATTTGAACCCCCTTTGATAATGAATTAAAGAACTTAGCTTCTCATTTAAAAAATTGGGTAGTCGATTCTATTCTTTGGCAGAAGGGACGGATTGATTTGACAAACCTATGACTATATCACTCTATTGGATGCTTTAATGTTTGAGGTCAATGACAACTTAATGGTATATAAACAAGCTGCACAATTATCAATTCAATACCAACATCACCTTTTTGATACCTTATACCATGCGGTTGTTTTACACAGGATATAAAACTCATTACTGCCGATAAAAAATATTATAATAAACTGGCTGACCGCAACCATATATTATTACTTTCTGAATGGCTATTATACAATCCGGAAGCCGTCAACAAATAAAAATAAAATCCTTAAATGATTTCTGTTACTTTTATATTACTCAAGAGTATAATATCGGGTTTTCATTCAAACCATTCAGTGGAGTATTCAAGTGGATCAGCAAAAAAACAAACAATCCCTCAGTTATCGTGATGCAGGGGTTGATATTGACGCAGGAAATTCACTGATCGAACGCATAAAGCCCTACACCAAAGCCACTCATAGACCCGGTGTACTCGGTGGTCTGGGCGGCTTTGGTGCTTTATTTGAATTACCTCTTGATCGCTATAAAAATCCCGTACTGGTTTCCGGTACTGACGGAGTTGGTACTAAATTAAAACTGGCATTAATGATAGGAAAACACGATACCATCGGCATTGATCTGGTGGCTATGTGTTCTAATGATTTAATTGTAGCCGGAGCTGAACCTCTGTTCTTCCTTGATTATTATGCTACCGGAAAATTAGATCTTGAAACTGCAAGCTCGGTAATAAAAGGCATCAGTGAGGGCTGTATCCAGTCAGGCTGTGCTCTTACCGGCGGTGAAACGGCAGAAATGCCGGGTATGTATGAAGGTGATGACTATGATCTGGCCGGTTTTTGTGTGGGTATTGTAGAAAAAGATCAAATTATTGACGGCTCAAAAGTAAAAGAAGGTGATATTTTACTGGGACTGGCTTCCAGCGGACCACATTCTAATGGTTATTCATTAATTCGTAAGGTCATTGAAGTATCCGGTGCTGAACTGAATAGTGAATTTGATGGTTCAACATTGGGAGAGCGCCTGTTGGAGCCGACTCGAATCTATGTCAAATCCTTATTATCTTTGCATAATGAAATTGAAATCCATTCCTTATCTCATATCACTGGCGGTGGCTTATTAGAGAACCTGCCCAGAGTGATGCCTGAAAATACCTGTGCTCAAATTGACGGCAGCAGCTGGAACAGACCTGCCGTATTTGACTGGCTGCAGGAACAGGGAAATATTGAAACAATGGAAATGTATCGTACTTTTAATTGTGGAATTGGAATGGTTGTGGTGGTTGCTTCTGAAGATAAAGAAAAAGCACTAACAATACTGCAACAATCCGGCGAAACCGTATTCACATTGGGTAAGATTGAGAACAGTACACAAAAAATACCAACGGTTAGTATTAGTGAATAACACGCTGGATAAGAGCATTGCGGACAGTCCATTACCTATCGTTATTTTAATATCTGGAGGCGGCAGCAACTTACAGGCAATTATTGATCGTATTAATGATAAAACACTCAATGCCAGAATTTGTGCCGTCATCAGTAATGTTGCTGATGCATTTGGTCTGCAGCGAGCTAAAAATGCCAATATAGCAACAGAAACAATTGTTCATCAGAAATATGACAGTCGTGAAGCTTTTGATACTGCACTCATCATAAAAATTGAACAATACCAGCCAAAGCTTGTTGTATTAGCTGGTTTTATGCGCATTCTAAGTGATGATTTTGTCAATCACTTTTCTGGTAAAATGATAAATATTCACCCTTCCCTACTGCCAAAACATCGTGGTCTGCATACTCATAGACGAGCATTGGAAAATGGTGATAAAGAACATGGACTCAGCATTCATTATGTCAGTACTGAATTAGACGGAGGACCTTTGATCCTGCAAAAATCCATTCCTGTTCTGGCAAATGATACAAAAGAAAGCCTGGCAAGTCGTGTATTAACAGAAGAACATCAGGCCTATCCCAAAGTCATTCAGTGGTTTGCTCAGCAACGAGTGCAGTTAATTGATAATCGGGTCATCATTAACAATAATCCTGAGTATAATTGAAAGCGACTTCAAGCATGAGAAAACAATACAGACTTGAGTTAAAAAAATTAAGCTGCAGATTATCTATTATTATCTGTTTCTTACTAACTTCAAACTCTTTTACAGCGCCAATACAATCTGAATCAGTTTCACCAAAAACACTTAAACCATTTGTTGCCACTTATCTGATCACTGCAATGGGACTGGAAGGCATTAATGTCACCAACTCACTGAGCCTGAGCAGCGATAGTCATGGACAACAGGCGTATCATTTTAAGTCCTATTCAATGACAATTGGTTTGCTGGCTTTTAAAAAAGATGAAACTCGTGATGAACAAAGTAAGGGACTAATAATCAAACAGAAAATACACCCCGATCTTTATAGCTATAAACAAATCAGAAAGAAAAAAACAAAAAAAAATGTTGAAATCAATTTTGACTGGGAAAAAAATCAGGTGACGAATCACCATATCAATAAACATAATCAGTGGATAATGCCGATTACTGTTAATACTGTTGACAAGCTTTCCTATCAACTATCCCTGATGTTAAAACTAGCCAACCAACCTGAAAAAAAGTTCAGTTTCAAAGTAGCTGACGGTGGTAAACTTAAAGAATACCACTTTGAAATACTGGCTGAAGAACGTGTTTTTACATCCATGGGCAGTTATAAAGCTTTAAAAGTACAACATCAGCGCTATCATCAGAACAAGAAAATCACTTTGTGGTGTGTTCCTGAACTCAATTTCCTGCCGGTTAAAATTATTCAGGAAGAAACAGATAAGCCCACCTTTATCTCAACACTGCTTTCCTATCAGGAAGGTTTGACAGAAAACTAGGAACTTGTCCGAGAATGGAATGGTTTCCAATACTTTTAATTTAGCACATCAAAGTGAGAAAAATAAATATGCTCAAGAATCTATTTCCTCTTATCATTAGTGCCTTTATTTGTATTTTGCTTGCGTCAAACACATATGCCGTTAGTCTATTCGGTTTGGAATGGACTGATAGAGATAATGCTGTGACAATGGAAGTCGAAGACTCAATTCTAAAACTTAGTGGTAATTCTAGTTCAACTGCAGGCTCTGTCATTAGTGATAATTCAGGAACAATATGGGAGGTGACTTCAAAATTTTTCCCTAATGAGCAAGGGACTATGTATATTAGAATGAATAAAACAAGAGTTGTAAATGAAAAAGAACAACGTGTAGATGCAAATATTTATATGTCTGACGGAAATACTATATATGGATTTATTGATTTTAATGATGGAAATGAAAGAACATTTTATAGAGAAACTTTTGATAATTTTGATATCTCTGATTACCACACTTACTCAATAAAGTGGACTAGTGATGAAAAAATAAAATGTTTTATTGATAATGTTGAAAAATTTTCTGCTGTTGTGCCATTATATGACAGTCTCCTTGAAGATGTTAATGAGATAAGGATAGATGGAGATGGTATCGCATATATTAAAGATGTTGTTTCAAATAATGATGTTATTTTTTCTAAAACTCTGACTGCTAATGTTCAAAACACAACAGGCCAATCTTTTTCAATAACGCCTACAGCCATAGAAGTACCTACTACCTCTGGTACTATTCCAGATGTAGGCGCTATATTAACACTTAAAGATTCAACAACAACACTTAAACGTGATGATGACAGTATTATTGAAGTTAAACCAGAAACGATTGTCATTTTAAATCCAGTAGAAGAAACGACAAATATTAATACTCTAATTCGGGGTGAAATTACCACTACTGTAGATTGTACTAATACAAATGATTATAAAGTCCATACAGCACTCGCAGATATTAAAGCAACAGGGTCTTGTAATTCAACACAGAGAGCAAATAATACTTCTAATTTCACCACCAAATATTCACAAAATGGAGTAGATGGAACATTAAAAGTCACTGTCATTAGTGGAACAGTTGATGTCACGGATAGACACGGTAAACTTATTACCTTAACAGCAGGACAAGAAACGGTTATACAAGATATAGTACCTCGTACATCATGGGTTCTACCAATCGATAATGATAAACTCTACGGAGGTAAAACAAATCTATTTATCTGGACAGAATATTCTGATGCTAATAGTTATTTACTGGAAGTAAATCTTCCATCGCCTGTTTTTGCAGAAGAAAATGTCAGTGATACTGAATTTCCGAAGCAGACGATAATCCTTACTTCTTCAGCTTATACTAAACATGATGATTTGATTATTTTTTCTCTTCCTTTACCAAAAGGTTATGATGCTACTGTTGTAGAAATGCGAATCTTTTCTTTAGATGTTACATCCAATATCATTGCTGAAAGTGTATCTAGTGATAATACTAAGGTGACGATAACTGACTGAAGTCTTTGAAAGGATAAAACAGGTGATAAAATGAGGGTAAGAGCGTACACTAACAATCAGATCAGACATCCCAGATCATATTCAGATGGCCATTTTTTTAGGAATATTATAGTTTTTAATAGACTGAAAATACTTGAATTTTATAAAATCCTCTATAATTCTTTTGGCTAGAGGCTAGAACAAGGCAAACATTTTTAAGGGGACAAAGTCCTTACCCGCCTTGACTACTTGAAGCTTCAAAAAATAATTTCACATCTTATTGTAATAGCTGAGTAATGAGAAAGTTTTACTTTAATCCCATTATCAGGAAATGAGAGTCGACGGGTAAAGTTTTCACCTTTAAAAGAAAAAGGGATAGTGGTGGCTATTATTGAATTTTTCATTATCAGGTTTTAGGTGTCACCACACCTGTCTGTCCCTGATATTTTCCAGCTCGATCCTTGTAGGAAACATCACAAACTTCATCTGATTCAAAAAATAACATTTGTGCAACGCCTTCATTGGCATAAATCTTCGCAGGCAAAGGCGTAGTATTTGAAAACTCCAGGGTCACATGTCCTTCCCACTCAGGTTCTAAGGGGGTAACATTGACAATAATACCACATCTTGCGTAAGTAGATTTGCCCAGACAAATTGTTAATACATTTCTGGGAATACGAAAAAACTCAACCGTTCTGGCCAATGCAAACGAATTAGGGGGGATAATGCATACGTCTGACTCAACATCTACGAAACTATCATCATCAAAGTCTTTGGGATCAACAATAGCAGAGTTAATATTGGTGAAAATTTTAAATTCTCTTGAGCAGCGTACATCATAGCCATAACTGGAAGTACCATAGGATACAATTCTCTGGCCATTCACATTTTTAACCTGATTAAATTCAAAAGGTTCAATCATGGCTTCATTTTTCGCCATATTGCGAATCCAGTGATCTGATTTAATACTCATAGTGAAATACTCGATTATTTTTTTTGATTGATACTGTTTTTATTGTAAATAATGAGGAGGGATATATCTTAAAAAATGGCGATGGCGAGAGCCTAATAACACAAACCTCAATAACCGCTTGATTTAACAGTAAAATATTAATAATTCTTTGTGTACTATACTGTGTGACATACTGTGTACCACACTTCCCTCATTAGTAGTGAAAAAGAAGTATACACTTTACTTCTTTTTGTGCCAATAAAATTATTTATTTTCATTAGCTTTACTGAGGTCAGGATACAATTATCAGGCATGGAGTGATATTTTATTTAAAAAATGCCAATATTATTTGAAGCAGGAGCTTGAACCGACTTTATGAGCAAGAGCCTGACGCTTCAAAAAGAAACATCAGGCTTGGTCAATACATCAAAGCTGTATTTTGGTTGGTATAACTTCACTTAAAGTTTTTACTACACATCAGAAACTTCGTGACTACAATTCAATCTTTAAGCATCTTGCTTTTACATTAGGATTTGGAACTAAGAATGGCCCACCTAAAACAGGAATTCCGAGCGATGTTATTCCAAGAACAACAGCATATGTTGTTTTTAACCCATATACACAACCATTTTGTACGGTATTCATCAAATCACTGTACCTGGCTTTTACCCCTGTATTAATACCCAAAGGATCATATAATCCCGTTCCAAGAGTGGACGGACAATCTCCATACCAACTTCCAACATGCAAAGTCCCTTCTGGACAAGTCTTGCTATTTTCTAATAAGACTGTCAGAGATAAACCTGTAGTGTCTCCCTTTATACCCTGAATACCTTGTAAACCCTGAATTCCCGGATCTCCCGGATCTCCCTGATCTCCCTTTATACCCTGAATTCCTCGTAAACCTTGAATTCCCGGATCTCCCTTTATGCCTTGTGGCCCAACAGCACCAATGGTTAACATAAAGCTTGCTGTTCTCACTGGTTTTTCATTATTGGTAACAACTAGCAGTATGTCTCCTTGAAAAGCATACAAGGGCATTAATGCGCCAGGAAGTTTTGCAGAAACAATACCGTCACCAATACCGTCACCATCAACATCAACATCGGTCTTAATGTCTTCTAATTTATCATCACCTAGCATAATAGCTAATAAATCTGCGTCATCAGGAAATCCAGTGCCATTAATCAAGAGTTCTCCTTCTACCCAATCCACAGAGGCATACTTAACATACATGGCATTAGCTGAGACTTCATTATTTACTTGACCTGGAGGGGCTGCACTTAATTCTGATACAGCTAAAAACATAAGGGTTGTAATTATGAGTATTACGATTCTAACATTGGTGAAATTAACCATGATGAAGCTCCGTATTATAATTAAAGTGAAAATAATACAGGTAACCCAGCTATCTCAGGAATAGAGACCTGCGGCTTTCCGTCCCCTCTAAGGAAAGAGGAGTAGGCTTTTTCTGAAATGAACTACCCTTTAAACTCTACGCCTTTATTCAATGAAGTCTATTGTACTTTAGTAGTAATTTAGTAGTAATTTAGTAGTATATTGATACTACTTGATAAATATCAACTTTGTTAAGCACATTGTTTATTGGAGAATTATGGTTCTGTATCATCCTCATAGTAATATCCTCTATCGTCCCACAGCAAACATTTAGAGAACTCTAATATTCTATGGAAATAGAAAAAAGCGGACAATTCAGAATGTGATTAAATAATGTCTATACTGAAGAAATGCACAAAATAATCTATGACCGAAATAGTAACAAAGAATTCATTCTGGTATTGTACTAGAGATGCTACTGGCTGATTTTTTCAGATAAACATCCCCGGGGCAAGCCCTCTCGCTTAAGCTCGACTTTCACTTCGTGAAAGCGGGGTATTTGGATAGACCAAAGATCTAAAAGCATACGCAGCAAGCTGCGGGGAATTAGACCCGCTCAGATTAAAAGTTACAGGGGGATTATTACAGTCTCCATTGCTGCTGACAGAGTTATCAGTCATAATTTGTTGATTTACAATAACAGGCGAATTTCCATTATGATATATGAGCCTTTTCGTTTTCTTATTTTCTTATCATTGTTCATGCAGTCACTTGTGTGCCTCGCTGTACCCTCCTATAGCAATCCAGAAATCGCTGATTACGAGATTATCAATATTTATCCTCATGATCGAACGTCCTTCACTCAGGGGCTTTGCTTTGATGAAGGTGTTTTTTATGAAGGAACTGGTCTTTATGGTAAATCCAAACTGCTCAAAAAAAATCTTGCAGGAAAGACTCTCGCAACTGCCGAACTGCAGAATCACTTTTGGGGTGAAGGAGTTACCATTGTTAATGATCAAATTATTCAGCTTACGTGGAAGGCTGGGATAGGCTTTGTTCGAGATAAAAATGATATACATCTCAAAGTTATTAAAACATTCTCGTATGAAGGTGAAGGGTGGGGACTGACTTATGACGGTCAATGGCTAATTATGAGCAATGGCAGCTCTATTTTGTCCTTTTTATATCCCGATACTTTTCTACCCCACCATCAAATTATAGTGAAAGACAATATTACACCAGTGAAAATGATCAATGAACTGGAATATATAGAAGGGGAAATTTGGGCAAATGTGTGGAAATCTACTGATATTATTCGAATCAACCCACAAAATGGACAGGTAATTTCACGAATTGATCTGTCTTCTCTTGCTCGGGATATTTCACCTCCTGGTAGAGGGAACGTCCTTAACGGAATTGCTTATGATGTACAAAGAAAAAGAATTTTCATTACAGGTAAACGTTGGCCATTTATTATTGAAATAAAAACCTTAGATCGATGATACTTTATTATACTCATGGTTTTATGAATCTACTCAAATATAATCAAAAAAGCTAGCAGATTGTGGAAAAAAAGTAGGGTCATAATACATGACCCTATCTTAATTTAGAAGTTAAAGTATATATTAGACTCATAAATCAGAAAGTCATTATTCCTGTGTCGTTAATGAATCTATCAATTTTTTTAGTTGAGGTAGCTGTTTAAGAAACTCTCTATTCTCATTGACTAATACTTCCAACTGAAGAACAGTCTCTTGTAGAGTTTGAAGTTCTACTGGAGTTATACCTGGCTCACCTTGAGATCCTATTTCACCTTGAAGACCTTGTGGGCCTGTTGGCCCAGGAACACCTTGTAGTCCTGTTTCTCCAACTTCACCTTGCGGACCAACAACACCTGGATTGGTAACTTTTATTATATCAGTACCTATACCTCTTAAATTATCTGTAACTGATAACTCAATAATTTCTTCTGCAAGCCCCATAGTTCGTATTTCACACTGTGGATTGATTGAGCTACAAAGTACAATGTTTTGTGGTAATCTTTTCCATGTATAATTTACTATGTCTCCATCAGGGTCATATGAATCTGATGCATCCATTAATTGTATTTCATTCGCACTAGAAAAAATATCATCGCCAGCCACAGCGATTGGATTTTGGTTGTTCACATCAGGTAAGTTCTCTACTAAAGGATCTGTTTCGCCCTCATCAAGCCTACCATTGGCGTTCACATCTTCCCCTGCAATACATACATTCGAATAATCACTAGATCCATCACATAAACCATCACCATCTGTATCTGGATTATGTGGGTCAGTTGTTGTGGAGGTATCAGTGTCAGCTTGCCAGGATGGGTCTGTGCCCGCAATATTGCTTCCTGGTACTGGTTGACAGCCCGCTGCTTTTCCAGCTTCCAGCCCATCATTTAATCCATCATTATCCGTATCTGGATTCAATGGGTTCAATTGGTTTGTTTCTACGTCAAGAAGACCAAAAAAAAATTCTTCACCGTCTGTCAGACCATCATCATCTGTATCACAATCAAACACGTCAGTTCCAATTATTAACTCAAATTGCCCAGACAGCCCATCACCATCAATGTCTCCATCAAGAAGGAGTCCATATTCAACCATTCCTTGAGATGAACAATTTAAAGGAAATAAAAAAAGCATCATGCAAGGAATCATCCATGGAAATATTTTAAATTTATTGTTCTTCATTCTATTTCTCCAGTATTTAACAAGAAGCAATCCAAGCTGTCCAAGGAATTGAGACCTGTGGTTTTCCGTTTCTTCTAAAAACTATACACCTTTATTTAGCAATATCTATTGTACTTAAGTATTAGTTTTAGAAGTATGTTGATAATACTTGATAAATATCAACTTTGTTAATATTTTGTTTATTACTGTATACAGTAATTTCTAGAACAGCTGCGTTTGAAAAATAACTGGATTTATCAAACCTCAAAATAAATACTGATATTTGTGTTTATTTCTGCTTTCCAGAATGTCTGGAATAGAGATGTTTCAATTATTTCTTTGACAGAGCTAGGAGGCTGGAGCGATATTAAGATGGTTTTGCGATATGCTCACCTTTCAAGTGAGAAATTACAGGGTGCAGCCGAAAATATCGTTGCAAAATCGTTGCATAAAAATATGCTAGTAATTAATCAATAAGGAGAGGAATTAAACAACGCATTGTTTTATAATTAGAAGTGGCGATGGGCGAGGGATTTGAACCCCCGAAGGATTTAACTCCTTGCTGGTTTTCAAGACCAGTGCATTCAGCCGCTCTGCCAGCCCACCGTCGAAAAGCAGGTGAATTATAAACAACCTTTTTTTTAATTGCTAGTCTCTTTGTGATATAACAGCAAAATAATTAAATATTACTTGATTTATCATGTCATCGATAACATATTATGAGTATAATGAAGACGTTCTAGTTAACTTACTTATTTTCAAACAAAGCAAATAAAAGAAAATAAAGCCCGGAGGCTTACCAACAATGAATCGATCAGTAGAGTTTACACAGTCACAAACAGCTATTCTAGAAACTAATAAAGTACTGAAAAACACCTATGCCCTGCTTTCACTCACACTGCTTTTTAGTGCCTTGACCGCATTTATCTCTATGCAGATGCAAATGCCCGGTTTTATGCCCCTGGTTTCCACTTTTGGAGCATTGGGACTTATCTGGTTTGTGCTACCGCGTACAGCCAATAGTGCAGCAGGTATTGGTGTTGTTTTCGGAATCACAGGCCTGCTTGGCTTTGGCTTGGGTCCCATGCTTAATCAATACCTGCAAATGGCCAATGGCGGTCAATTGATTATGACTTCATTGGGAGGTACTGGTGTTATCTTCTTAGCACTTTCCGGCTATGCTTTAACATCGCGTCGTGATTTCAGTTTTATGGGCGGCATGCTTGTTGTTGGCATGGTGTTAGTATTGATCACAATGCTAGCCAATATATTTATGCAAATTCCTGCCTTATCTCTGGCACTGTCTGCCGTTATTATCCTGATAATGAGCGGCTTTATCCTGTATGATACCAGTCGTATTATCAATGGCGGTGAAAGAAATTATATTATGGCAACAGTTGGACTATATTTAAGTTTGTTTAATATTTTTGTGAATCTTCTTGCCTTACTGGGCTTTGCCTCAGGCGATGATTAATAATTAACCATTCATAAATAATATTGCAAAACAGAAGCCGGATTCAATTATCATTTGAATCCGGCTTCTGGACATATTGAAAAGTTTTTACTCTCCCACTCCCCTCTTTTTTTAGCCATGATATAAACAATTAAGCCTAAGGTATGCAAATTATGGATTGGATGAAATTTTTCTCAGCATTATTAATTATTGCTATGATCATTTTTTTGTTTCCCAGAGCAAAAGAAATGCTAAAAAATAGTCCTAAAGCATCAAGCAATGATCTGCTTGCTGTATTGATTCCCTTGATCCTCGTTATAGGTTTTGTTTTTTTATTAATGAAATCAGTTTAATGGATAATGACAATCTCTCTAATACCAAAACCTGAATCTGAAAACGAACTCATCACACGGGCACTAGCCTTATCCGGAAAAAACTTATCTCAACTCGCTACCGATATTCACTGGCCTATACCAGAAAATCTCAATCATAATAAAGGCTGGATAGGACAGCTGATTGAAGTCTGTCTTGGTGCCACTGCCGGGAACCTTTCAGAACCGGATTTTCAAAATCTTGGTATTGAATTAAAAACGATCCCTCTTAATAGCCGTCATACTCCAAAAGAAACCACTTATGTCTGTGTCGTTCCCTTGCTTAATCATACCGGATTACAATGGCAGGATTCATGCGTTTATAAAAAACTAAAGCGGGTTTTATGGGTTCCAATAGAGGCTGATCCTGCTGTTATCCTGTCTGAAAGAAAAGTAGGACATGCTTTTCTCTGGTCACCGACTGCTGATGATATGGAGATTCTACAATCTGACTGGGAAGAATTCATGGAGTTAATCAGCCTTGGACAGGTAGAAAGTATCACTGCTCATCAAGGTGAATATCTGCAAATCAGACCCAAAGCAGCTAATGCATCAGTCATTACAACCGGTATTGGTCAGGACGGACTCAGAAAGCAAACTTTACCGCGTGGCTTTTATCTTAGAACTTTATTTACCAAACAGATATTACAAAATATATTTTCCTGATTTTATTCTATAAACTATGGCTTTCCCTGCTTCTATTTTGCATAATACGTTTGTATATTTTAACCAGACAGGAGTCTTTAACCAGACATGAAGCATCAAGCCAATACGCGCCCTTTTTCCTTTCTATTAAAAAAAATATTCATTCTGTTGTTAAGCGGTGTTTCTTTTATAGTCTCTGTACAAACAATAGCTGCAGCTGCACCAGCTCAGTCAAAGCAAAAACCAAAGCAATACTATATTGTTGAGCTTATTTTATTCAGACACATTAATAGACAAGGGGAAGACAATGAATATTGGGACAGTTCAGTTCCAGAAATAGAAAATGGTTTTGAAAGTGATAGCATCAATAACATCCCTAGCTCTGCTTTAGCGCAATATAATCTTAATAATAAAAAATTTACACCCTTATATGGTGGCGTTTCAGCTTTATCACCAGAGCATTATCAGCTCAGAGATTCTGCAGCGCATATAAAATATTCAAAAGATTTTCAATTATTAGCACACTTTGGCTGGACACAAAGATCCTTATCTAAAAACAGAGCGCTACCCATTCGGATTACATCCGATCAATATTCAGAGAATTTGTTACCGACCGGCACGCTCACACTTTTTGTTTCACGTTTTCTTCATATGAAGGTTGATCTCAGTGCCGGTGATTGTGTTTATAGCAAGAATCCGATAAACAAACCTGTCAGTGACAGCATATCAGACAATCAACCGGGAGAAGAACCATCAAACATTGACCAGGTGAAAACAAACACAAATACTGATAACTTTGGCTGTGTGAATCAGACCTATTTATTTTCACAAAGTCGTAAAATGCGCAGCAAGGAACTGCATTACATAGATAACCCCGTATTTGGCCTGCTTATCTACGTAACTCCATACACCTCAAATGGCGGCTAATTTTCAATTTTATCTGATTATAATATTTGTCTTATTAATTCAAAAATCTGCTTTTGCTCTACCTCCCTTGCAGCTCTACGTTGAGCTAACGCCTCCCGGAGGCATACTGCAGCCGGAACCCGGTCATTATTCAGGTCCTGTTGTACTGACCCGGCCTATAACTATTGATGGTCGCGGTCAAGTCACTGTGGATGCTGAGAGATATGGAAGTGTCATAACCATTGAGGCAAATAATACCACGCTCAGAGGTTTGCATATCACCAATTCAGGTGAATCATTTGACAAGACTCATGCAGGGATCACAATTAAAGCCGATAATACTCTAATCGAAAATAATATTATTGACAATACTCTGTTTGGTATTAATGTTCTGGGCAGTAATGACAATATCATCCGCAATAATAGCATCACATCCATAGAGACTTCCCTGAGCCTGAGGGGAGATGGTTTGAGAATGTGGAATAGCCATGATAATTTAATTGAAAATAATCAATTTAACAAAGTAAGAGATATTTATATTACCAATTCGGAGAATAATCGTTTTATCAGCAATCAAATCAGTCATAGCCGTATTGGCTTCGAACTGGTTTTTTCACATGAAAATGAAATCACAGCCAACACCATAAAACACAATGCCACCGGGTTAATGCTGATCTATTCCAACAATCTGTTAATCAATAAAAATCATATCAGTCATTTGAGAAGTGTTTCCGGTTCAGCCATGGCATTTAAAGAAAGTAATAATATTCGTATTCTTGAAAATGAAGTTTTGCATTGTGCGGTCGGCATGAGCGCCAATGCTCCCCTGGATCCTGAAAATATCCTGACCATTAAGGATAATCATTTTATATACAATGATATTGCCATGTATTTTTATGGTGAACGAGGCGGACATATTATTCACAATAATCATTTTGAAGCCAATATACTCAATATCCAGGCCAGTTCACCCAGAGCCTCTTTTTATAACAACTGGAAAAATAATCTCTGGGATACTTATGAAGGTTTTGACAATAATAATGATGGCTATGGTGATACCGCCTTCGAGCTCTATTCCTGGTCTGACCGTCTCTGGGTCGATAGACCCATGACACAATTTTTTCGCGGTTCACCCATGTTGGAAATGATTGATTTTATGGAACGCCTGACCAGCTTTTCCGAACCCACTGTCATGTTAAGAGATAAAACTCCAAAGTTTCATCATTCTTCACAATAAATTATCAATAATTATTATCCTATTGCTTTAAATTATAGTGATTAGCCCTGTCAGGATATAAAATCTTGACAAAATAAACCTGATTAGCCTGTACTTTGTATTCTATCTGCATATCAGGTTTTAGATTTTCCATATCCACTTTTTTATTTTGCATCTGTACATTAATTTTGCCCGGGTTAAAACGATAGGCCTTATGATCGATAAGCAAGGTGTTTTCTTCAGGATCAATCACATTAATTATGCCAAATAAATTTTCCAGAGCAAGGCAAGTATTGCTGATCAACATCAATATTAAGATTAAAAATAGTTTACTCTGTTTAATTTTCATAATATTTATAATCCTGTATATTAGGGTTAGGTTTAACGAATTTCAATCCAGGACTGACGACCATAGGCTGATGGCCCCGGATTTTCAGTTATTTTCTCAATATTTCCACTACTGCCGCTGGTATATTTGTACTCAGTATTACCATCAGCAATTATTCCAGGTGCCGGTGTAATGCCATTGCCGGATTTTTTCCCGGAAGGCGGCAGATAATCATCATTTCCGTCTCCGTTAATATCACCTGCATTAATAAAATCAAAACGATTAAAAACGTTGTCATTATTCAGATCAAAGGGAGCATATGACAGGCGTGAGCCAGTCTGTGCATCTAATTCCATTAACCAGCTGTCACCACCAAAGCTGCATGAACTGGTTGATGGTAATAAGGTGGTAAAAATAATTCGACCATTGCGCAATATAGAATTAGAAACCTGTTTTTCTCCATAATTGTTCGTATTGGTATTATTTTGAGTATTGAGCAAATCAAGTGACCAGCCCAGATGGGTTGCAAGGGGATCTCCATTTTCATCTATCTGGGGATTTGAAGTGGGTGTTCCGGATTGTATATGCCATAGCGGTGTATAATCACTGGTGTGACGTAATTCATAGGAAGTATCCACACTGCCGTCAGCATCTGTATCATAGCTGGCGAGCAGTTCCTGAATAATAATTTGCTCCAGCAAATCATCACGATCAAAAGCATCCAGAGTATTTTCATCCTTGTCCCAGATACCATAAAATGTTTGTGTATTTTGACCAGAACTTCCAGCGTCATCAATCTCCATATATTTTCCCGTACCAAACAACAGCAGATACCCCTGCCCTGTTGGATGATTAGTCACTTCCGGCCGTGTTGTAATGGCCTGTCTGATATGAGTGTCAGTTTCAGCCGTAAATACAGGCAGCCAATCTGAACCATGTTTATAGGCAATATCCCACTGATTTATGTTCGTATCAGAGACATCAAACTTCCATAGATTGCCATACAAATCACCCGCATAAATTAAATCAACAATATGATCACCGTCCACATCAACCGGTGCCGGGGTAGACAAACCATTAGGCACATTATTGCTGGCGGGATCACTGATACCCACTTTGGTTTCTATTTTTTTAATTAATATTCCCGTTTCAATATCAACAATATAAAGCACTGCCTGACCTGCTGTGACACCAGAACTTACAGAAGCATCAACTTCAGTATTATTATAACCATTGCCAAATACTGCAGCCCATTTTCCATTATGCATTCTGACGATGGCAGGCTGTGAAAAGCTATAACCCATATCTTCATCATTTGCATCACTAAATTCCCATAAAACCAAGTCAGCTGCATTAGTTTCATCAAAAAGCTCTGGATCGGTCACATCAATGGCATAAATTCCCTGTCCACCTGAATGCAAGGCACCAACTAAAACCGTATGCCAGGCTGAATTATAAAGCACATCGCCCACCGTTGTCGGGCCATCAACATAATAACGATGTACAAAAGGATCTTTGGTCAGTTGCGGCAAGTTTTTAATAATACTGGATGGCACATAGGCAATCAGCTCATCCCCTGGATGGTGACCATTTCTTGCTGTACTTTCAGCAAAAAAACCATGCATCATGCCATCATTAGCACCCACATAAATCATTTTAGAGCGATTATTATTAGCTGATTGATAGGCCGCATAAGAAACCAGATCCTCAGCCTCAGAAGTATCCACAGCATGTGCTGATAAACGCTGAATATCAACCCAGTTCTCAGGATAACGAAATACAGGCTTTGCAACAAAAAAAGGATCCGAATGAATAATATCCCCCAGTTTTCCTGTACGATTATTTCTGGGGATAATCATTGTCCCCTTGTGGCTGTCATCTCCTCTTAGATAGTCAATTAATTTGCTGCCATAATCCTGTACCTGTGCTGTAGTGGATAATGAAGCCGGTTTTTCTGACAATAAAGCACTAATCTGACTGGCAGTCAGTTCATCTGCAGCCGGCATGGCATGATTAACAGGCCAGTCAAAGGCTATACCCTGTGTTCCATTGAAAGAAAGTATTTCTCTGGCAGTATGATCTTGTAATTGTAATAGATTCCCGGCATTCCAGCTGACAGAGCCGATTGAACCATCAGCATCAACCGGAATAGCCAGTAGTTCACCTTCCCATGTACCACTATCAAAACGTGCCTGAAATATAAAAGTATCCCCTATCAGGGTACCTGAATTCAGTGCCACTGAGGCAGCTGAAGAAGTGCGGTCAGCCACGTTATTAATCGCATCATTAAGGCTTTTCACCACATCTTCAGGCGTACTGGCACTCACAAAGGTTCCCTTGCTATTATAGGCTGCATGCCAGAGATCATCGATTTTTTCCGGGCAGTCACTACAAAATGGATTCCCCCAGTTGTCTGCTGCAGTTTTTTCTGTTCCGTCAGCATTATTCGGCCAGCCATTATTGCTGCTGTCTATTAATAAACCCTGTAAACCAAATGCAACGGTAAATGTCACCATATGCTGATGGCTGGCAGAATCAAACATATTTGCTGCCACTTCATTGGCCAATGTACTGAGATCACGGTCATAATAATATCTGGCAACATCAGCAATGCTTAAATCAATACCATCGCCATCCGCATCAGCAATCGCTGCCGCAGGATCACTGCCATTCCAATAGCCATCAGTAAATAGTACAGAAAAATTCTGTTGGCAAGTATCTACAATGGGATCATCCATGGCAGAACCTGTATCAGGGTTGGTCATCAGATCATGATCAAAGTAACGCCCGGTCAGTTCCAGCCCGCGACGTAAGGGAGTACCGGAAGCCGGCCAGTCAAATTTAAATAAGTCCTGCACAATATCATTATTATGCGCTGTAAAAGGCGGAGTTAAAGCTTGATCAGGCACTTCTTTAAAGAGTTTATGTTCATTATTAATAACACTCAGGCCATAACGGAAGGAAGGTGAATTATTCATCACTGATGCAACCGCTCCTTTAGTAACATAAGAGCGTTTACGATGATATTGATACCAGTTAGCAATATTAATTTTAGTTTCTGCAATCGTTCTACCATAAATATCCGTTGCAGAACCACTGATTGTTGTGGAAACAATTGTTTCTCCCATAGAGGTATCTGTTAAGTTATAACTAATAGTGTTTTTTGTAAATGAATTACCGCTAATCACATAAGCAATATGATTATCCCACAGATCCACGAAACCATTGGCACCCACGGTTCGATTTCGATTAGCTCCTCTAAGAGGACTTGCATCACTTGTATTCCAGCCATGTGAATCTTCCCATACATGGTAGACAAAACCATTCAGATCTCTTTGATCGCTATAACCTGCTGATGTTGGCTCCGGATCACTTCTCACATGAGCAAAATCAGCATCTGTCATACCGGAACCAATCCAGGGTTTATAAGTCACTGCCGGATTATAATAAGTCACATTCATAGCCGCTGACTTTGCACGCCATTCCTGATCCATATCGCTGCTATTACACATCTCAACAGTTTGACGGCTACTATCACAACTATTGGAATAGGCATCATCTGTATTATTAAAAATATATTCAAAATACTCCCAGTTAGACGCTGTATAAATTCGAATCAGTCCATTTTCAACTAACCATCCACAACTACTGCTGGAATCATTATAACTACCGGCATCAGGATCGTAGGCACAATAATGCCAATGTGGTCGGGAAAGGATCTCCCAGTCCATAGAACCTGAATCATCTAATTCAAAAAAAATATTAGGCTGAGTATTTTTACCCAGAAACAATGGCGTATTACTCAGATTCAGATTAGCCGCTTCAGTCAATGGCAGTAATAAAATTAATGTCATAGTCAATAATAATGATGCTGCTTTTATTAATTTCATTCGTTATACCTCTTTGTAAAAGTAGACTGCAACAGACTGAATGTATTCTCTGTTCCACCAACACCAAAAGCCGTGACACGATGAATATATTGACCTGCTGGAGGTTCATGACCCACTCTTAAGCTGTCTTTGATAAAACTTTTCTGTTCGACTGCATATCTTGGATCTTTGTTAACCAGCTGCATATTGGTGGCAATGCCTTCGTTATCTTCATCAATATTGCTATGATTAGGCCACCACCAGCTGCGATCGAGTGCATCAAAACTATCCAGAGCGTAAATACGATAATTATCATTTTCAGGCACCAGAATCTGAGCATCCATCCATGATTCACCTGAACGAAGCGCACTTTCCGCTGCCTGAAAAGCCAGGTTTTTATCTTTAATATTAGCTGACATGGTTTCGTCCAGAATCGACACTTTGATACTGGTGGTTGCCATAAGAGTCAATATCAATAAAAAAATCAAACTGCTTATTAATACCGCACCTTTTTCATTTATTCCTGTCATCTTCTGCAGTCTCCTTTCAAACATAAACTTGCCCGCCGCCTTATTTTCAGATAAAGATGTTTGCAAAACGACAGCGGACAGGTTTATTGGCCAAGGGCTCTATTTTAAGTGATTACGCAAAGCAATTGTGCTATTGAAAACCCGCCTGAGTCTCTTATCTGAACCTGCTCCAGAATTAATTGTGACACCATTATAATTTAAAGCAACAGGCTCAGAAGCCACATTATCTTTTAAACTGGAAACCAGAAAAGAGACTTTAATACTGACAATATTATTTGTACCTGGTAGAGTATCGGCATTGACGTAAGAATCAACGCTCCCGTTTGATAAACTGTCCTGTCCAAATACCAGCTGCATATTTTCTATGCCTTCAACCACTTCAACAGAATTGAAATTATTACCTTGAATGGATTTTTTAAATAGCGCCGGACGTCCATATGCACCATTGCCAATGTACCAGACAGTAGCCTGATATTTATAAACTCGTGCATCCAGACCATATTTTACACTCAGGGTATTGGAGGAATTTAATGCACTAGAATGTGTTAAAGTATCCTGAGATCCTCCTCCGGCACTGGCATTATTAACAACAGCAAATAAGTCAGCATTTTTACAGTCAGTAATAATTACCAAATCATTCTTATTAATACAGCAACCGCCAGAGCAACCGGCATCTGCAATTTTTATATTGGCAGCTTTATCTCCCATTAACGGGGCGACCACATTGCCACCAGAGCAAAATCCGGCAAAACGAACTAACACAATATCAGTATTGGTTATCATTTGCCCCTGCGCAGTCCCAATGGACAATCCCATATTAGTTAATATATCAGGTAGAACAGTCACATCATTGAATCCCTGAACAGCACCATTGTTGAAGCCTTTGACGGATGAAGTTAAGTTTAAATTGGCAGCAGCAATTAATTCATCACTATATTGGCTGGAATCAACATTATTTTTGAATTGAATCGAGCGTCCCATGCATCCCATATAACCACTCATGCGCAAGTCTTTTTTTATAAAAATACTTGCAAAGCGCCCATCTTCCTGTATTTGAGAAAGTGCTGCCTGTGTGTTGTAGGTTCTTTTATTGCTCAAATAAATTTCTATCACGCCTGCAATCACAATCAGGCTGATGACCAGTGCAATCATTAATTCTACCAAGGTAAGACCTGACTGTTTCTTGCTGTTATTTAACATATGTTCACCCTAAGGAATAAAAGTCATTACAAAACGGACTTCATTACTTTGTTCATAATTACTACAGTCTGCACCTGCAGAGGCAGCATTATCCAGACGATCAAGCCAGAATGTTTTAATCGCATAAGTGCTGCCGATACCATCACAGAACTGACCAGCAATACAGCCATCATCGGGTGTACTGTCTATGCAGGCAACACCACTACCTTTTAACAAAGTATTTGCTATAGAATGTGCTACCGAGTTACTTGACCATTGAAACAAATCATTGCCCGCCATTTCACTATTACTGCAACCAGTATTATTCTCACAATTGTCATTTTTTAAAGGCACGCCTTCATCATAGTGGCCATTAGCAACACCTGCAGGATTTGCCCGCATACTATCTGCTAATTCATAAGCAAGATTCACTGCCTGAGTTCTATAATAAGCACTTTGGTTATTTTTCAGGCTATTAATCTGCATACCGGCAACACCCAATAAGCCAGTTGAAAGTATCACCAGTGAAACCAGTACTTCTATAAGAGTAAATCCACAAGATTGATTAACAGTCGGATTGAACATGAGATCTTCCTGTCGTATTAACTATAATTTTAGTATCATTGCTGCAACTGGTTATTGATGCTGTGTAATTGGCCGTTGCTATCGGCAAACCATTAAGATCAAAAGTAATAAATGAGACATTTGCGGTTAAAACAACATTGATAGATAAACTATCAGATAATTTCAATAGACAATCCTCATTAATCTCACATAATACAGCATCACCATCATCCTCAAAAATTCCATCTCCGTCATTATCCATAAAGAGTATCCAACCATTAGACCAACTCATTGAATCACTACAGTTCATTAAATCACTACTGGCACACAAGGTAGTATAAGAGGCACGTTTAATCGCTTCACTACGGGATAAACTCAATATAGAATGTAATTCACTTACCGAGGAAGACAGTTGATTTCTTTGCACTGTTGAAATAAAACTGGGTGCCGCCAGTGTCAATAAAATACCCAGAATTGAGATACTGATAATCAATTCAATGAGACTAAAACCATTTTCAAATAACCAATGTTTCTGCATCATCAATCACCTATTAAATATAAACAGCCTTGAGCGAACAAGGAGTTAGAAGTTAAACCCATTGTAAAATGAAAAATAAAACTTAATGTGTGCTAATTAACACTTTTAAGCAGCATTTCTTTTTTTTTTAAAAAAATGTGATACCGTCTACATTATTAATCTGTATTGATATGAACCATCAACCAAATGAAGTTTTTCGCTGTCATTTTGCTAATATATAAAGGCAATATGTCTGTGGAAAATTTATGTTAGCTAAAAGCTGAGGAGAATTTGAAATGAAAATCCATCATGGTTTCACTTTAATTGAGTTGATGATTACTGTGGCTGTTATTGCCATATTAGCAACTATTGCCTTGCCGTCATATCAGGAAAGTATTGCAAAAGCCAGACGCTCTGATGCTCAAGGTGCTTTGTACGGACTTGCCAATGCCATGCAGCGATTTTTCACAGAACATAATACTTTTTGTGGTGCTGAAACTGGAGGTACTGCCGGCACTTGCGCAGCAGGTTCACCACGAATTTATTCTGCCAATGTCCCTGGCAGTGGTGGTTCAAGCTACTATAATATGACCATATCTGCTGTCACACAAACCAGTTATACTTTAACAGCAACCAGATCAGGGAGTATGACAGATGATAAATGCGGTAATTTCACCCTGACTAACATCGGCGTCAGAGGTCTGGTTTCAAATAGCCACCCTGCTTCACTATGCTGGCGTTAATCATAAGCTTGCCCAACCAGTATCTGTACAATGACTTGGCGTACCTGTTCCATCCCCTCCAGCAAAGTCTGTTCTATGGCTTCCATAGTAATCAGTTGTTCACTTAAACCTGCCGCCCAATTAGCATTGACGCAAATTGAAGCATAATCTATTGATAATTCCCTGGCCAATGCGGCTTCCGGCATGCCTGTCATTCCCACAATATCACAAGCATCCTGTTTAAGGCGTTGTATTTCTGCAGCAGTTTCCAGTCTGGGACCTTCTGTTGCTGCATAGACAGCACCGTCAATAATATTAATATTGTTATTTTTTGCACTGTCCAGAATCACATTTCTAATCTCTGCACTATAAGGATAGGAAAAATCAATATGAGTGACCTGCGTTAAATCATCCTCAAAAAAAGTGTTACTGCGCGAAGTTGTATAATCAATAATCTGATCAGGCACAACCAGACTACCCGGAACCATATCCTCACGAATCCCACCAACGGCATTCACAGCAATAATCGTATCAACCCCAACTTCATTTAAAGCCCAGAGATTGGCTCTATAATTGACTTTATGAGGAGGAATATTATGAGTCAGACCATGACGGGCAAGAAATACCACCTCTTTATTATCAATCCGACCAATACTTAACGGTGAAGAAGTTTCTCCAAAAGGAGTGTTCATCATTTCACTACGGATAATGTCAAGATTTTCAAGAGAAGTTAATCCCGTCCCACCCACAATCGCTATTTTCATTTCTTTTCCTACATTCCTTTCACTGCATAAATTCCAGGCACATTACGCAGCATTCCCTTATAATCCATTCCAAAACCAAACACATAGCGATCGGGCACTTCCAGCCCTATAAAGTCAGCGCAGGTGTCATTTTTTCTATCATGCAGTTTATTCACCAGCACCGCACTATACACATTTTTTGCCCCTTTATTATGGCAAAATGTTTTTATTTCATTCAGGGTGATCCCTTCATCATGAATATCATCAACTAATAAAATGGTTCGTTCAGAAAAATCAGTTCTGGGTGATACCAGCCATTGTAACTGCCCACCTCTGGTTTTATCCCGATAACGGGTTGCATGAAGATAATCAACCTGTAAGGGGAAATCCAGCTCAGGCAGCAATAAGCCTAAAGGTATCAAACCACCGTTCATAATACCCACAACAACAGGATTTGTATCAGACAGCTTAATTGAAATTTCTTCTGCCAATGAAACAATAGCAGAATACACTTCATTTTTATTAAACAGACAATCAGCCTTTTCTTTTACTTCCTGGCTTTCAAGGAACAATTGCTTGGTATCAGACATATTTTCTTATTTCTTAATTCTAACAATTCAATAGGTAAAGGTAACGGTATTATCATCCATGGCTTCAGAGATGACATAAGCACCGCCAATAGTTTCAGTAACTTCAGGAATCAAGTCATCACCCCATAGTTCTAAAGTAGGCGTACAGACTTTAAACTTAACCCCGGCTTCATAGGCTTCACGTATAATATCATACACCGTTTTTTTACTATCAGGTTTGATAAAAAGCTTTTCAGCAACGCCTCTAATAGCCATTTCACCAGAACGCCCGGTTAAGATTACTTCAACATCATACTCCATAGCAGCGGCTACCGTTGCCTGAAAAAAGGGAGCTCCTAATTCTGCACTATTATTAGGATCGGTATTGACCATGATAATGAGTAGTTTATCTGCCATAATAATATCCTCTAGTCTTTAAAAATTGTTCGCATCAACTGGATGAATCACCTCTACACAACAGACTTTTCAGGAAGTTGTGTAATATTCCCGTTCAGGTGTAAAGTTGAGGTTGGGAACGCAACTTCTGCACCATGCATCTCAACAATCTTCATAATTTGAAATAAAACATCCTGTTTTATCTGATGATATTTCACCCAATTGGTTGTTTTAGTAAAGGTATAGATAAAGAAATCCAATGATGATGGTGCAAATTGATTAAAATTAACCATCAAAGTCTGTGCTGTATCAATCTCATCATGAGATAGCAACATATTGCGAATATCCTCCAGAATCACTTCCAGCTTATCAATATCATCATAACGTATACCAATAGTTTCTTTGATACGGCGATGACTCATACGGGAAGGATTTTCTACTGCTATACTAGCAAAAGCTGCATTGGGAACATAAAGTGGTCGTTTGTCAAAAGTTCGAATCATCGTTAAGCGCCAGCCAATATTTTCAACTGTCCCTTCAATGTCTCTATCTGGAGAGCGTATCCATTCACCCACTGCAAAGGGACGATCCATATAAATCATCAGCCCGCCAAAAAAATTAGAGAGTAAATCCTTGGCCGCAAAACCAATCGCAATACCACCAATACCACCAAAAGCCAGCACACCCGAAACACTCACCCCAAGTTCCTGCAGCATCACCAAAAAACCGGTAATAAAGATAGACACGCGAATTAATTTAGCCACTGCATGAACCGTTGTCACATCATAGTCAGCTTCTTTTGAGCAACCAATTTTAATAATATTTTTTTCAATGCGGATAACAAGACGTAGCACAAACCAGGTTAAAATCAGGATAATACCCACCTGACGAGCAACATTAACCATACCATTATAAAGACTGATATTATTTGCATCACCAATCACGTTAGCGGCAATTGTAATCCCCCAAAGCCAGATAAAATAAGAAACAGGTTTTGCTACAGAATCCAGGAATGCTTCATCCCAGGGATTTTTTGTTCTCTCAAATCTGGCCTGCAGTTTTTTTAAGACTCTTTTTTGAAAAAAATCAAACAATAAAGCGATCAGAATAATCAAAAAAGCCTCGGTAACCCAAAGCCCGTCACCGCGTAAAAAATCCATTTGTAATAATAGTTGTTTTAACTCAGATTCCATAACTTTCCTTTATTCCTCCTAATCCGGACAAACTTATAAAATTAATGATGATAATTAATTGGATCCAATAAATTCAATGAAGGTTCTTCTACATATTTATCTAATATTTTTTTTGCTTCTTTCCAACGCGGTTCATTCACCAGAGTCTCCCGGGTAAGCATTTGTTTGCCATGCAAATGTGCCAAACGTAAACTGGAAGCCGGATCAGCATAGGATTCAAGACTGTGAACCACCTCCCATGCCGCTGCACGATTATTACAGACTAAAACCATATCGCAACCACAATCCAGTGAAATTTTGGCTCGTTGTATATAGCTGCCAGCTATTACCGCCCCTTCCATACTCAAATCATCACTAAAAATAGCACCCTGAAAGTGCATTTTATCGCGTAACATAGTTTTCATCCAGAAACTGGAAAAACCGGCGGGTTGAGAATCAACCCGTGAATAGATTACATGAGCCATCATCAGGGCATTAAGCCCTGCTTCTATCATAAATTGAAAGGGTCTGAGATCGTTCATCTCAATATCCACCATTGAACGTTCATCAATCGGCATGGCAATATGTGAATCTGCAGCAATAGAACCATGACCGGGGAAATGTTTTCCTGTTGCCTGCATTCCCGCTTCATCCATCCCTTTAACAAATGCCTGAGCAATTTTTCCTACCACAAAAGGATCATGATGAAATGCCCTGTCCCCTATCACGCTACTGATTCCTTTATCAATATCCAGTACAGGGGCAAAGCTGATATCAATCCCTGCAGAACGAATCTCACTGGCCATCAGCCAGCCACATTGTTGTGCCAGATCCAATGCCAGTTTATGATCACTATCATAAACTTCACCAAAACAACGCATAGCAGGTAAAATTGTAAAGCCATCTTTAAAACGCTGTACCCGCCCGCCTTCCTGATCAACTGCAATCAATAAACGCGGTGACTTTATCAACTGAATAGATTGAACCAGTTTTTCTAATTGATCCAGAGAATGATAATTACGACTAAATAAGATAACACCACCCACAGCAGGATGAGATAGTAAATGTCTATCATCTGCAGTCAACTCCTGACCTGCAATATCAACCATAACCGGACCTAATGTCATATTTTTCTCTGCCTTAAGAAATTTTGTTAAGGAGTTTTCACATCCAGTTTATCACGTACTGCATCACCGAGCATATTAATGGATAAAACCACCATCATCAATGTAATACCCGGAACTAACACCATATGTGGTGCCATCAATAAATATTGGCTCCCATCTCTAATCATGCTTCCCCAGGAAGCCTGCGGCGCTTGTACACCCAGACCTAAAAAAGACAAACCTGCTTCTGCTATAATGATACTGGCAATACCAAAAGTAAATTCAATTAATAATGGTGCCACAATCAGGGGTAAAATATGATAGAACATAATACGCCAGTGAGAGGCGCCCAGAGCCTGTGCTGCCTGTACATGTTCCCGCTGCTTAATAGTCATCACCTGAGCTCTGGATAATCGTGCATAGCCCACCCAACTCACAACACTGAGTGCAATAATAACATTGCTAATACCCGGCCCCATTAATCCTGCTAATGCAATGGCTAAAAGAATTCCCGGAAATGCCATAAATATATCGATAATACGTACCACCAGATGATCCCAGCGACCACCGACATAGGCACTTATCACGCCAATACTGGTACCGACAATCAATGAAACAAAAATTACACCAAAGGCAACCACAAAAGAAGTATAGGCACCAATTAGTAAACGATCAAATAAAGGGCGACCTAAATCATCATAACCAAATATGCTTTGCTGATCACCCGTATGTAATATTTTCTCCAGCATGATTTCATTAGGCTGTAGATTAAGCAAAGGAGCCAGTAATATCATTAATAACCAGAGCATCAGTATGCTTAAAGGGAAATAAATTTTCATAGTACAGGTAGTTTTTCCATTACCCAATCTTCGTAGACAGGCGAATTCTTGGATCAAGCATCGCATAAGCAATATCAGTTAATGTATTAATAACAACATACGTTGTACTGATGAGCAGGATACAGGCTTGTACCACAGGATAGTCTCTTTTTTGAATAGATTCTATAGTCAATTGACCCAATCCCGGCCATGAGAAAACCATTTCCGTAATCACAGCTCCTGCCAATAATGCTCCTATTTGCAAACCAATAAGCGTGATAACCGGTAATAATGCATTTCTTAAAGCATGTTTAGTGATAATACGAAAACGGCTCAAACCTTTTGCTTTTGCAGTACGAATATAATCTTCATGCAATATTTCTAATAATGAAGAACGGATCATACGTGATAAAATTGCCGCCAGGGCAGTACCCAAAGTTAAAGCAGGCAGAACAAGAGAACTTAAATCACTTCGTCCGCTCACTGGAAACCAGCCAAGCGACACTGAAAATAATAAAATTAATAAAGGCCCCATAAGAAAATTGGGGATAGCAATACCCATTAAAGAAAAAGTCATTGCTGCAGTATCTGTAAAACTGTCTTTTTTCAAAGCGGCAATAATTCCCAAAGGAAAAGCCATAAGAAAAGCAACCAGCAGTGAAGCCAGTGTCAATTCAATAGTAGGTCCAATTCGAGCCGAAATCAGCTCTGTAACCGGTTTTTTTGAGTGCAGAGAATGACCCAGGTCGAAATGGAACAATCCCTGTAGAAATTGATAAAATTGTTGTATCAGAGATTGATCAAGCCCTAATGATTGCCTCAGTAGTTCTCTGTCAGCAGCAGTCGCGGATTCCCCCAGCATCACTTCAATTGGATCGCCCGGCACCATATGAATGAGCATAAAAACAATAAAAACCACACCCAGAATGACAATAACAGCACTGAAAAGACGTGAGATAATATAGTTAAACATATGGCAATATAAAAAATTTATTCATAGGCTTTTATTCATAAAGGAATACAGGAATACCCGCTTCAACATAATCAAATAATTTTATTAATTGCGCATTGCGCATTCTTATGCAGCCATGAGAATCAGCAATACCCATCACTGTGTTGTCAGGACAACCATGTATATAGATATAGCGCCGCATAGTATCCTGTTCTCCTAAGCGATTAAATCCGACCTGCAGACCGCTCAACCAGAGGATTCGGCTTAATATCCAGTCACGATGTGGATATGTCTTATGTAATTGTTCAGAATAAATTTCACCGCTTGGCCTGCGCGCAATAAAGACCGTATTTTCAGGACAATCTGCACCAATTTTGGCTCTGACAATATGCCAGCCTCGCGGTGTACATTCACTACCGGACTGCTCACCCGCACCATTTTTTGCAGTTGAGATGTCAGCCTCAAAAAGAATTTTTTTATTGTCAATTAATTGTAAACGCTGCTCACACAGGGAAATATTAATATAATGTTTTTTTAAAGCATTAATATCATAGTGTTTGATATAGCAAATCCTCTATATAGCCTGAATTTCACTTATAATAGACATTTCTATTGCAATAATCCATCAAGCTGAAAAATCTGTAGATGGTATTATCTTTGCATAGATATAGTGGCTATTTCAATTAAAATAAGTTTAATACTATGAATTCATATAATGATACCAGTTATCAGTCATCTCAATGCAGCATATTCCCCTGGATAATCAGCCTGATATTATTTTTAGTCTGTATGACGGGGAGTTATTATTACCTGCAGGTTAATACTGAACTTAAAAAATCACAAAAGCAAAAGCAGAGAATTCAACGACAGTATAGCCAAAAAACAGATGAGTTATATGAATCATGGAATAAAGTACAAGAAAGCCAGAACAAAAATTATCAATTAAAAAGTCAAATTGAAAAGCAGCAAAGAAAAATCAAACAAACTAAAGAAAATTTAAAAGTTATAAAACAAAAAGATAAAGAACTTAGTTTATGTAAAGCATTAAATAATAATCTGAATTCAGCACTTAAATCTAAAGAAAATAATATTGATACCATTGTCAAAAAAATGACTGATGAGATCAATCTATGTCAGACAAAAATAACATTAACTGAAAAGAAATTGCTGGAAACAAGCTTATTAATAAAAGAAAACAATTCACTTCAGCATTCAATCAACGATGAACAAATCGATAAACTCAGTCAGCAAATAAACAATTTGTCCACTCAAATGACTCAGCTGCAAGCCAGTCAGCAACATTTTGGCAGTATAATAGGAAAGGAAAAATCGAATAATGTAAAAGAAATCACAGCACTTAGTCCCGTACAAAATAATCAATTAACCATCAGCAAAGAAGAAAGTGAAGCAATTGAGCAAATAAAAAATAAACTGAGTCAGCAAATTACAGATAATCAAATTAATATTGCTTATCTAACAGACGGGATAATTGAAATCAATATCAACAACACTCAAATGTTTCGCAAAGGTGAAGTACAGATTATAAAGAACGGCAGTCACATTCTACAGAAAATCGCCAGCCTGCTGCAGCAATTTCCCAGTAGAAAAATTCAAATAATCGGACACACTGATACAATTCCTGTTCGATCCGGTGGACATGATATTATTCTCTCAAACTGGGAATTATCTGCTTTTAGATCAGCAGCAGTTATACGCTATCTGCAACATGCCGAAAAAATAGCACCTCAACGCATGATATTAGTTGGAGCCAGCCAATACCAGCCACTTGAAAAAGGCAATAAAGCACCAACAAGAGCTAAAAATCGCCGTATAGTAATTCGTCTATTGCCTAAAGTAAAACAGAAGGCTTAGTGACAAAGTGTAAACCATCATAATTACCGTCAGCAGAGACTTGATAGCCCTGCCCCTGCATAATGAGATTTTGACTATAGAAAACGATATTATCTTCATACCATAAGGAAACATAGGGTAATAATTGATCCAGTTCTTCTTGTAATTGCTGATAATATTTTGCCTGCTCTATTATCAGTGGTTCCTGCTCAGCAATTTCAATCAATTGATCAATCTGTTTATTATCCAGCCTGCCCCGGTTTGCACCTGCCGGAGGTAATGATGCACTATGAAAAACATAGCGAAAGATATCAGGTGTTCTAATACCAACCCAGGTCAGACTATAAAGCTGAAATTTACCTTGTTTAATATCACCATAAAAAGTTCCCCAATCAAAACTTTTAATTTCCACATCAATAAAAATTGCTTTTAATTGACTTTGAATAATTGTGGCAATACGAATACGGAAGGGATCGCTGGAGGTCTTATAGCTCAGCTTTAAACGTTTATATTTAGAATAGCCCAGTTCTCTCATTAGAATTTGAGCATCAACAAGATTATAGTGATAATTATCCATTGCCAGTCCTGCCCAATGATAGGGAGGGAAAAAACTACTGGCTTTTACCGCTGCATTGCCCAGGGCATATTGAATAATTTTGTCTCTATCCAGAGCATGAGCAATTGCCTTTCTTAATTTGATCTGTCCTGTTACTTCATCCTGTAGATTAAATCCCAGATAACTATAATTGGAGCCCTTTTGTGTCAGAAATTTAATTTTATCCTGTTTCTTTAAATAACGAATATGTTCAGGCGGTAAATTATTTTGTATTAAATCCAGCTCACCACGTAATAATTTTAACACCCGAACAGTGGGATCTTTTACTTTTAAAAATTCGAAGAGTTGCTGATCACTTTTTCTTTTTAAAAATAACTGTCCATCAAAGGGTCTGTGAGAAAACTTAAAATCACCACTGCCTATGGGGTGATGATTAAATCGATGGCCTGTTTTCAGCAAATCTTCAGGCATAATACCAATAACCAAAAAAGCAGGAAACAGTGGATCAGCACGACTCAAATAAAAATCAATAGTTAAATCATCAATTATTTCAATATGTTCTATATGTTTTAAAGAATTTAGATGAGGTGATGCATTATCTTTATTCAGTACAGCATTATAAGTTGCTTTAATATCATAGGGAGTCAGAAGTTTACCATGATGGAAATAGTTTTTTTTCAATAAGGTAAAACGATAATGCCGGGTATTGATCTGCTGCCATTTTGCCAGTCCCGGAACAGGCAGATTATCATCACCGAATTGAATGAGCTGCTGATAAATTAAACGATTAATTCGACCTGAAACGGCATCCGTTGCAAAAAGAGGATTCAATGTTACAGGAGCAGAGATAATACCAAAGCGAATTGTCGATTGCTGCTCATTCCCATTCATTTCTTTAACACAGGAAATTAGCAAAAAAACGATTAAAAAAGAAATAAAGAGCGAAAGATTCCGTTTTATCATATCAATCGAAGCTACCAGTTTTTATAAGGTTTTTCCATATGTATGATGGACTTTTAAGATGTTACGATTTTACAAATAATGCAATTGATTCTACATGTGCAGTATGGGGAAACATATCCATGACACCTGCTTTTACGAGCTTATAACCTTGCTTATGCACTAATATTTCTGTATCTCTGGCTAATGTTGAGGGGTTACAGGAAACATAGACTATTAAATGAGCATTAAACTTGTGGATAATTTCAGCAATTTCTTTTGCCCCGCTGCGGGCAGGATCTAATAAGATACGATCATACTTTTGCTGTGCCCATTTCATTGCAGAAAAATCTTCAAATAAATCTGCCGCATAAAAATCGGCATTTCCAATACCGTTTTTAAGTGCGTTTTGTTTTGCTCTAATGACCAAATCAGAACTACCTTCCACACCCGTAACATGGGCAACTTTTCGTGCCAGAGGCAAAGTAAAATTACCAAGCCCGCAAAACAAATCCAACACCTTATCGTCAGGTTGTGGATCCAATAATTCCAGCGCCAGATGGATCATCTTTTGATTAATTTCAGAATTAACCTGAGTGAAGTCGGTGGGCTGAAATTCATGAATAATATTAAATTCCGGCAGAGCATAACTTAAAGGCATAAAATGCTCATCATCCGGTGCAAGACGAGTAATACTATCTGGCCCCTTAGGTTGTAGATAAATCTGCAGTTTCATTTTTTCTGCAAAACAAATCAGTTTCAGTTTGTCATCATCCGCAAAAGGCTCCAAATGGCGAATAATGAAAGCGCCCTGATCATCACCATAAGCCACTTCTATCTGTGGAATCTTCTGATAAATAGTCAGACTAAGCAATAATTCTGCCCAGTCTCTTAAATGCAGACCGATATCAGGATGCAAAACCTTGCAGCTTTCCAGTTCTGCTAAAAAGTTACTATGCTTTTCTCTGAACCCCACCAGCATCTTGTCTTTTTTTATGACAAATCGAACCCCTAAGCGGGCTTTTTTACGATAAGCAAAGTGAGGACCAGTCAGGGGTTCTAAAATAATTTCAGGTTCAGTTTTTCCAATACGCTTCAAGTTTTCCAGTAAAACACCTTGTTTTAAAACAATTTGCTGTGTTTCCTGCAGATGCTGCAAACTACAACCTCCACATAAATCAAAATGCGGACATTGCGGTTCGACACGATGAGGGGAAGCTTTAATAATTTCATGAACTTTTGCTTCGGCAATATTCTTACGCTTATTAGTATAGAGGAAAGTTAATTCCTCTCCTTCTAAAGCACCATCCACAAACACTGTCAAATCATCCACATGGCAAACACCTTTGCCATCATGACTGACTGATTCAATCGTTACCTGAACAGGATCCTGGGGGAGTTTCGCCCTGCGTCGTCGTCTTGCCATAAGATCAATATTACCATAAAAAATAAAGCAATGATTTTAGCAGAAGACACAGGAATAGTGAATCAACATCATTATTGACTGCTAAATTGGGGGGTTATCACAGAAGTACGTGCTATTCGTCGGGCAGGGGCTTTTCAAAGTTGCTCGCTTCGCACGTACTGATTTCAAGCTTAAAAGTCATGACAAATCCTTGGTTTTTATAAACATCCCCGGGGCAATGGACTTCTTGCTGCCACAACTGAAACATCATTTATATTTACTGCAAAATTTTTATTTCCAACCTTTAACCTAAATAATTCAAGCCACCCACAAATCGAAGGTTTAAACTCAATAAAAAATCCAAATTGATTCTAAAAAGTGCATAAATTAAAAAAGATGTAATAATCATCACTTGAGAAATTTAGAGAGAAGTATTACTATTACAGTAATACTATTACATATTATTGCAGGTGTTTTATGAAAGTAACAATAAAAGGACAAGTTACTATCCCACAAGAAGTAAGAGAAGATTTAGGCATTCGTCCCTCTGAAACAGAAGTTGACTTTGTTTGCGATGAAAAAGGAAATTGGTATCTAAAAAAAATAAAAACTAAAGAGAACAGTCGCTTTAGAAGAGCCCATAAATGTGTAAAGCCAATGATGAGCACAGATGAGTTAATGGCATTAACAAGGGGATAATTTTGTCAATAATTTTAATTGATACTTGTGTCATTTCAGATTTATCAAATGAGGACAATGATTGGTTTGAATGGTGTTCTTCAACCTTAGAAAAGTTGGATAATTCTCATTCTTTTATTGTTAATGATGTCATTTATGCTGAATCATCTGTTATATATCCCACAATTGAAGAATTTGATGAATACCTTTCAGAGCTGGATTTATCTATTAAGTCAATTCCACGAGAAGCATTATTTTTAGCTGGAAAAGTATTTTTGAAATATCGAAAAAATAAAGGGACTAAATGTAACGTATTGCCAGATTTTTTTATTGGCGCACATGCTGCGGTCAAGCAGTATAAATTAATGTCTCGGGATAAAGGCAGATTTGCTACCTACTTTCCAACTGTAGAGTTAATTATTCCAGATCATTAAAAGTAATGTTATGTTAAAAAGATAGTCACTGTTCAGTGTATATTTTTTAATTTACTTTCAATAGCCTCATTAATAAATTCATTTAAACTAATCATTTGGGCTTTAGAGGTTGCTACAATTTTCTCATGTAGTTTGGGTTTGATACGAATGGAAAACATCGGACATCCATAAATTAAATCCTATCGATTATTAGGATTTGAAATTTACCATCATAAAAGAGCGATCTGATTAAGGGAAAAAGAGAGGTCATTCATTCTTAAGCCTTTTCAGATTAATGGATAGCTTTTGGCTTAAATAAACTGAAAAAGAGAAAAAACAAAAGATTTAGAGCAAAACAAGTTGACTTTTAGGGGGCGTCCATATACGTCCTTTATTACTCTTTATTACTTTGCATGAGGGGCGGTGTGGGGGCTGAGGGAGAGAAACCCTTGGCTACCCGATTTATAATATATTGAACCTTTAATCATCATTGACAATTGTTTTACTGGCTGAAATTTCTGTTATACCTGCTGGAAAACTTGCTCCTTCAGGGTTACTAATAATTAACTTAAATACTTCATCACTTTCAGCTATTGTATCACCAATAATTTCAACACCTATAGCGGTATGTGTTTCTCCAGCAGTAATGGTTGCTGTACCAGATGTTGATATATAGTCTTCTTCTGCAATGGCTGTATCGCTTTGAGTATAGTAGTCGACAGAAGCATTATGCTCCAAAGAAGTATCTATCATCAATAAAAAATAAGTAATGTGATTACTATCACCTTCACTTGGGGTGTTATCAACTTCTGATGGCAATGTTGGTTGACTGGGAGTGCTCGTCGGGGCAACTGCGACATCATCCCATTTTAAATCATAGCTATTGCTTGCATCTGCAAAAAATACTTTAATATAATAACTACCACTCCCAGTAACCGTATAATCAATACTCTCATTATCTGTGCTACTTGTAGATTCTGCCAGAATAGATCCAAAAGCATTATATAATCTAATATCAATATCGCCATTAGCATGGGTAAAAGTACTGTCGATAATCACTCTTTCAAAACCGGGCTCAACAAAAATTTTATACCAATCATCATCTGCTTGTATGCCAGTGCCTGCAATGCTGCTCAGCCAAGTTTGTTCTTGTGATGATAAGTCGTAGGCAGTATTTATTGTGTTGTTGTCTTCGTAGCTATCGTCTCCTTGTATCACCACAATTTCTTGGAGTTCTTCTTTCTTCATAACAATCTCCCCTGTATTATTACCAGAAAAATTAGTATAGCTTACAATGGCACCGATATAATACGTGCGGGGAGGTACATGGGATGGAATACTTGGTAAATTAGATACATTCAACCAAGTCCCTTTTTTTGAGTCAAGTTCCAAGGCATTCCACTGATATGTCCCTAGTGATGTATCACTGGGAGAAATAATTGTATTATCAGATAAATAAAAAGTTGTACTCACATCGCCTAGAAACCACACTGAGGAAAAATTAAAAAGTCGAAATTTTAAGAGTTGTAATTGTTCATTGGTTCTAATTGTACTAATATTGTGTGCCTGCATTCCCATCGGCACTAAGTTGTCGATAAATGGAAGTGCACCATCCATAAAGTCAACCATATCACCATATTCGTCCATTTCTATCATAGGTGTATAGTCAGTTGTTGCGTCACCATTAGACAGTACTGTTCTAACAGTATTTGTATCTGTTTCCCAAAATCCAGAACCACTTTGTCCGCCACATGTGACAACGGGGAAATGAGCCATTCCATCAGCACATGCGTTAAAGGTTCCACTTAACTTAACCATTTGTTGACCACTGTAAGTAGAGCAAAAAGTATAGCTTGGATCGTTTCCAGGAAAGCCTGCTGATGTATATTGCTTTCCTGTAAGGCTAGAGCAGAAATTAGAAGAACCTAAAGCCATCCAGCCAGCCAGACCACCCACAGGTCGATCCAATTCTATAACCGCTAGGTCTCCCTCATAATTTGTATTATCATAAGGCCATGAAATTTTAAGGGTGCCATACGCAGCACCATAGGGCTTTTCATTAAGTATAATGTTTCCCGCAATACCAGCTCCTCTTTGATTATAGGCTGGGATTATTTCAAAATCAGAATACCAATTAAATGAACCATCATGAACACAATGAGCTGCCGTTAAAACGACGGATGGGCCAATCAATGAACCTGAGCAACTATGCAGAAGATTATCACTTGGGTCTTTAAAAAAAATTTTTACAACCCGTGACAATGGACTAACCGTTGTATCTAATATATTTAAGTTAGATGAAAAAGATTTTAAAATCTTGTTATGACTGGTGCCTTCATAAGCATCTGTTTGTTGCTCATTATTATCTAGGGAATGATTGATTGTTTTTGGTTCAATGACTCGTTCCTGTTGCGTTCTTTCATCATGGATTCTGGGTAAAGTAGGCTCATTACTAGTGAAGTTTTTATTCTTTGTTTTTTCTCGTCGAATCACGGCAGGTTTTGCATTGCGACGCTCTTCGCTAGTATAGGGTTTCCTCCACGGTTCTGCTGTCATAGGAATAGCATCATCAACATATCCCTGATAAACAGTATCTCCCTCATTGATGAGGTAACCTTCTGAAAAACTAAGATTCTCTGGCTCCTCTGCATAGGAGATTGGAAGAGATAAAATGAGAAGAAAACTTGAAAATAAATAAATCTTTTTCAATTATACATAGTAAATAATATTTTATTAGTTAATAAATAGACTCTATTCATAATACATTACCTCAATAGGTAAATGATGAAAAATAAGATACAACTTTTGATGGGAAAATATCTGAATATTTACCTTCTAATCAATCAAAGAGGTAGTCAGCGTTATTACGAGCATTTCCAGAGAACCATTGAGCAGAGTATGTTAATAAAAACAAAAGGATGAAAATTTTATCATGTTCATAATTCTCAACGTCCTGAAATTAAAAGTGCTGGGCTATGGACGATATTAGAAGCCCAACGCCCGCTTCATCTGCGCCCACGTAGCGCAAGCGCAGTGGGCGTCAGATGCAAGCGATTGTTATACCTTTGCTTAAGATTAAATAAGAGCTTCAAGGCCTTTCCTTTCAATAATATCTAGCAGTTTTTTTGATGCCCCAGCTGGTTTTTTATTACCTTGTTCCCATTTTTGAACAGTTGAAGGGCTTATATTAAAAATACTCGCTAAAGCAGCTTGGCTTAGGCTTAGTTTTTTTCTTATTGAAGCAATTTTTTGTGGGCTGTATTCTTGAACTTCAGGAATACAAAGGTTGTCAATATTTTTCATTGTTATATCATCAACTAAACCACTTTTATTCAGATCATGTACTGTATTTGTAATTGAATCTATAATTGATTTTCTCATAACTTTACCTCGATAAAATCACCATTCTTTATGGCTGTAACTATTTCAGTTGAGGAAAAGGCCAGTAAAATTTTTGAAAATTCTTTTAAAGCAATAAGTTCCTTACTTGATAAATTATCTTTTTCATTTTTTGAAAAGCCATGGATAAAAATTGCTCTATCTTATTTTCTGTAGCAAATAATTGTTCTGCCGCTACCACTTTTACCTTTGCCCTTAAACCTAATTCTCTTTTTATAAATATGACCGCCTAAATTTGCTTCAAAACTACCATCTTCAAGCTCTTTTAGTGCATTTGAAAGTTCATTATCATGAATATTTTGTTTTAGTAGCCACTTTGAAAACTCCTTTGTCATTAACTCTTTCATTTCTCAACTATAGCACTTAGTGATATAACTTTCAATGTCAAAATTTTAATGCTCCTAAATATCTTGAGGAATTCTATAAAATCATTTTAGGGTATCTCACGGTAGGAACGCCGATTACTCAGCGCCCCCCGCAGTCGAGTCGCCCAAGGGAACCTCCCCCTCAGGCTCTCACAGATCCGTACATGAGACTATCACCTCATACGGCTCTTCATATCCCTTGAAAACCTCCAAGTTTTCATAAATCTCAGGTTCCTCCCTTTTATGGTTGACCAAAGTTCTATGTTTGGATATGTCAGCCCCTTTGCTCTATTTCCATTACAGAAACATCATCACTACACTCATAATGCAATTAATGAAGTCAGTACTACAGAAATGCAAAAAATCACCGATTAAAGTATTAATGACATTGCCGACTTTTAGATAATGCAAATATTGGGTGTGAGTAATATTATAATAGTATTATCTTGAAATTTAAGCTTATTATCCTTTTTCTATACAGGAATAGATATTGATTTTGATGTCCTTATCTATCATAGTTGAGCCATTCATTTTATGAAATAAGGTGTCAAATTATGAGTAACTTAGAAAAAATACCAGCCCCACTAACTCTCATAGTTCTATTAAGTTTCCTTTTTTTTACTCAAGCTATTTTTGCAGCCTCTTATATCCATCCTGATGGGACTAATCCTGGGGAATTACACTTCAATAATATTATTCTTGATACGGGTAAACATGTCAGTGTCAAACTAATTGCTACAGATCATGCTAACTTACATGGAGGCCAGGTTTATGAGCTTCAAACAGGTAATGCTGGGGATGCGCCAGGTGAGCAGGATGGTGAATTTAATAACGCAATGAATCGGTTAACAGTAAATAAAGTGGTGGAATCATCCACACTGACTCATGATATTATTTTATATTCCCACAATATAGATTCCAAAGACCAAAAAATATATGAGTTTACGGTAATTTATTTGCATACCAAAACTTTAAGCAAAAATGGCAATGTTTTAGAAGAGGATATATACCATAAGGAGTTAGACTATGAAGGTGAACTTCATGCGGATAAATTTTATGAGTCTAATACCCACATTAAGCATGGTATGAGAGCTTTAGGTAACAGAAGTGGATCAAATCCAGCCCTTACCTTGACGTTGGCCGATAACAATCGAAATAAGTATGAATTTGATATTTTTCATCAAGATTATCAGAACTTTGTATTTCTGGAATGCCCAAAAGGCATGGAGTTTAGGCCATCCGAGTCGCCACCAGTTGTTAGTTGTGGTTTTTTAGTACGAAAAGAATACCGTTATAATTTTCAATGTATACAATATGTTGATTGTGGTTTGGCAGTATGGTGTGACAACGGGTTTTGGCAGACTAGTAAACAATATATTGAGCCGAAGAAGGTATTTGCGAACTGCTTTTGGATCGACAAAGAATAGTCATAGTTCCCCAATAACAAAGGTTAACATGTTATTTAATACAGTGGAGGAAATGATTAATGAATATGAACCGTGACCTTTTTTTGATTCAGGATTTGAATTCATTTCAATAAAGCAGCAATTTTAAGTGATTTTTAAAGTTTGAGATTAATTAAAAAGCAGACCTGTAGAAGGATCAAAATCTAACCTACCTTAAGTGCTATTCTATTGTCCCAATTTGTTGTATTGTTGCACGTTGGGTTAAATTCTTTTTGTGTACTTTTTTTGCTTTCACCAAAACATTCAGAGCACTATGAAGTATATAAATTTTACCTTGTTTGACAACTCCAGCAATAAGTGGATGATGAGATGGACGCCCGATTCAAACGGCATCATCACAATGTGCCATACTTAAGGTGTAATCTTTAAGTAAACAAAGGAGCATCCATCATGAATACCAGTATACTCGGAATTGATTTAGCAAAAAACTATTTTCATTTTTTGGTTACTACCTGCAAATGAGGGTGTTAATGATATTTTTATAATACGGACTTTTGGTTTTTTTTAAGTTCTCTCACGGTAGGAACACCAGTTACCCAGCGCCCCCCGCACAGACCCGGACGTGCGGTTTTCTCGCATCCGGTTCCTCGGTTGTACTCGCTTACGCGTAAAACAAAAGTTGCTTAAGCAAA
>JAHXIV010000051.1 GCA_025655455.1 gamma proteobacterium symbiont of Taylorina sp. | reverse complement strand
GAAACTTAAAGGTAAAGCATACTACTGTAAAGGTAAAACCTATGAGAGTCTCCCCAGCATAGCTGGGGGTTTACCTATCGATTAATTAAAATTTGCCCAACAGAGTAATGTCACTATGGCAGTCATAGATGTTTTTGTGTATTTCTTCAGTATAGATATTAGATATTATTTAATCACTTTTTATAATGTCCCCTTTTTCAGAATGTAAAGCAGTATTAGAACTCTCTAAAATTCGGCAAAGGGACGAAGCCGGTATTATTATGTATGATTGATAAGCACCACCATACAGTTGTATTGTCAGATTAGATTGAGTTGTGATTATGAATATGTCAGATTGAGTTCTGAACTTATACAGGTAAGTCATGCCGGGACCGGAGTCAAAACAGCCTTGGACTACCTCTTTGCTGTGACTCTGTTTCAAAAAGTGGTGAAAGCCAACAAAACCATGGGATGGACTATTTTGACTCCGACCCCTGAATATATTTATTATATGTATTTTACCTCAACAATTTCGTATTCTTTCTCTCCATTTGGTGCTCGAACCAGAGCAACATCATCGACTTCTTTACCAATCATTGCCATAGCAACAGGGGATGTGTATGAGATTTTCCCCGCTTTAATATCGGCTTCGTCTTCACCCACAATCTGATAGGTGATTTCCTTGTCCTGTTCTTCATCATATAAGACAACGGTAGTGCCAAAAACCACCCGCCCATCGTCTTTCAATGTAGTGACATCAATAATCTGGGCATTGGATAATTTACCCCCAATATCTTTAATGCGAGCTTCAATAAAGCCCTGTTCTTCTCTGGCGGCATGATATTCTGCATTTTCTTTTAAATCACCGTGTGCACGCGCTTCTGCAATGGCTTGAATGACTTTTGGCCGGCGCACAGATTTTAACTCTCTCAGTTCTGAGTCCAGCTTATCTGCACCCGCTTTTGTTAGAGGTATTTTGTTCATTATTATAATTCCTTGTATTTAAGCCAAAAGCGCTTTATGGACATCCTGGATACGGTAAACATCCACATCACCTTCATGAATACCCTCTATCTTCAGTGCTTCGCACAATGCATCTGCTGCAGTTATCGTTGTTGTATAAGTGACTTTATGCTGCAAAGCCTGACGACGTATCATGGAAGAATCTTCAATGGCTTTTTTACCTTCTGTGGTGTTCACAATCAGATTGATCTCTTCATTTTTGATCATATCAACAATATGTGGACGACCTTCCTTCATTTTATTCACCAATGTGGTTGCAATACCCTGTTCAGCTAATAATTTATGCGTCCCACTGGTGGCCAGTACATTAAAACCTAAGGATTGAACCTTTCTTGCCAGATCGGCTACTTTGGGTTTATCTGCTTCACGTACACTGATAAAGGCATTTCCACCAGTGGGTAATTCAACGCCTGCAGAAAGCTGCGACTTGCCAAAGGCTTCACCAAAGGTTTTACCCAGCCCCATTGCCTCTCCGGTTGATTTCATTTCAGGCCCCAGGATAGGATCAACGCCCGGAAATTTAATAAAAGGGAAAACAGATTCTTTAACAGAAAAGAATTGCGGTTTTGCTTCAACCAGCTGATCCTGTTCTTTTAATGATTTTCCGGTCATACATAAGGCTGCTATTTTGGCTAATGAAATTCCGGTCGCTTTGGAAACAAAAGGCACAGTACGAGAAGCCCTGGGATTGACTTCCAGGATATAGATATCATCCCCCTTAATGGCAAACTGAGTATTCATTAAGCCAACGACACCTAGTTTTAAAGCCATTTTAGAGGTCTGATCACGTAATCTTTCCTGTATTTCTGCTGATAAATTATACGGTGGAATCGAACAGGCTGAATCACCGGAATGAACCCCCGCTTGTTCAATATGCTGCATAATACCGCCGATAAGTACATTTTCACCATCACAAATGGCATCCACATCCACTTCAACGGCATCATCCAGGAATCGATCCAGTAATACCGGTGCATCATTAGAGACTTTCACTGCCGTTCCCATATAGCTGCGCAGTTCTTCTTCGTTATAAACAATCTCCATGCCACGTCCGCCCAATACATAAGATGGTCGAACCACTAATGGATAACCCACTTGTTCCGCCAGTACTGCCGCAGTTTCGGTATCACTGGCGATACGGTTAGGCGGCTGCAGCAGTTCAAGATCTTCAATCATCTGCTGAAAACGTTCCCTATCTTCTGCTAAATCAATAGAATCAGGGGAAGTACCAATAATATTAGCACCGGCCGCTTCCAGCGCCCTAGCCAGTTTCAACGGAGTCTGACCTCCATATTGCACAATTACACCCTTGGGCTGTTCCAGATCAATCAGTTCTAATACATCTTCCAGAGTCAGCGGTTCAAAATACAGCCGATCAGAGGTATCATAATCCGTTGAAACTGTTTCCGGATTACAATTCACCATAATCGTTTCATAGCCATCATCACGACAGGCGTGAGCAGCATGAACACAGCAATAATCAAATTCAATACCCTGACCAATACGATTAGGGCCACCGCCTAATACCATAATTTTTTCTTTATTGCTTACCGCAGCCTCACATTCTTCTTCATAAGTAGAATACATATAAGCGGTATTAGAAGCAAATTCAGCAGCACAGGAATCAACACGTTTATAAACCGGACGGATATTATGTGAATGACGATATTTTCTAACCGTCGCCTCATCTGTATTTAACAAGACGGCAAGACGACTGTCAGAGAAGCCCTTACGTTTAAGTTCAAACAGAAAAGCAGCATCCAGATCCAGCACATTTTTATTCCGAATAGATTCTTCTAATGTAATGAGTTCTTCAATTTGCACCAGAAACCAGGGATCAATACCTGTCAGAGCATTGATATCCTCCATAGACAAACCTGCACGGAATGCATCAGCGATATACCAGATACGATGAGCCCCGGGTACTTTTAAGGCATGACGTAAAGAATCCATTTTTTCTTCTTCAGTGTCACCATCCAGATCCTGAGCCATTTCTGTAAAGCCATCCGTATCAATTTCTAATGAACGCAGTGCTTTGTGTAATGATTCCTGAAAAGTACGACCAATTGACATCGCCTCACCCACCGATTTCATCTGTGTGGTCAGCGTATCATCCGCCTGAGGGAATTTCTCAAAGGTAAAACGAGGCACCTTTGTGACCACATAGTCTAAAGTTGGTTCAAATGAAGCCGGAGTCGCACCACCGGTAATTTCATTATCCAGTTCATCCAGAGTATAACCAATGGCTAATTTGGCAGCTACTTTGGCAATAGGAAATCCGGTTGCCTTGGAGGCCAGTGCAGACGAGCGGGACACACGCGGATTCATTTCAATAATAATTAAACGGCCGTTTTTAGGATTTACCGCGAACTGAACATTCGAACCACCTGTCTCAACACCAATTTCACGTAAAACTGCCAGAGAGGCATTACGCATAATCTGATATTCCTTATCCGTCAGGGTTTGAGCAGGCGCAATGGTAATCGAATCACCCGTATGAACTCCCATGGCATCAAAGTTTTCGATAGAACAGATAATAATACAATTATCTTTCTTATCCCGAACCACTTCCATTTCATATTCTTTCCAGCCGATAATGGATTCTTCTATCAGCAGTTCACTGGTGGGTGACATATCCAGACCACGCTCACAGATTTCAACAAATTCTTCCTTGTTATAGGCAATACCACCACCACTACCACCCATGGTAAATGAGGGGCGAATAATAATTGGAAATGCACCCAGTTTTTTTTGCACAACTGCCGCTTCTTCCATGCTATGAGCAATAAAAGCTTTAGGCATATCCAGGCCAATTTTTATCATCGCCTGACGAAATAAATCCCGATCTTCTGCTTTATTAATGGCATTTTTATCTGCACCAATCATTTCAACATTGTATTGCTTTAAAACGCCTTCCCGATCCAGCTCCAAAGCACAATTTAATGCGGTCTGACCACCCATCGTCGGCAATAAGGCATCAGGACGCTCTTTTTCAATAATATTGGCAACGACTTTCCAGTGAATAGGTTCAATATAGGTGGCATCTGCTAATTCCGGATCGGTCATAATCGTGGCAGGATTAGAGTTGACCAGAATCACCCTATAGCCCTCATCTTTAAGAGCCTTACAAGCCTGGGCACCTGAATAATCAAATTCACAGGCCTGGCCAATGACAATTGGACCTGCTCCAATAATCAGAATACTTTTTATATCATCACGTTTTGGCATTCTTAACTCACTAGTATGTGTATTTAGTTTTGTGCTTATGATCCGTATTGAGGAGGTAGGCTGAACTAGTTCAGCCTACCTCCTCAACACTCACTTTGTACTCTATCTTCAACCATGCAGTCCAAAATCAAAAGATTAAAAAAACCTTCAACTCAGATTGCATCTTCTTTTTTTCTTTTGATCTAATGCTCTGGGACAACACTATTAAAACATTTATCACTACGAGTAGTGAGGGCATGTGGGGATTATTACTTCTAACGTTTCTGCTCTTTAATCAATTCAATAAAATGATCAAATAAAGGTGCTACATCATGCGGACCCGGACTCGCTTCAGGATGCCCCTGAAAACTAAAAGCTGGCTTATCTGTACGATGAACACCCTGTAAAGAGCCATCAAATAATGATTTATGCGTGGCTTTTAAATTATCCGGCAAGCTGCTTTCATCCACGGCAAAGCCATGATTCTGACTGGTTATCATGACTTCTTTAGTTTCCAGATTGCTCACCGGATGATTAGCGCCATGATGTCCAAATTTCATTTTTACTGTTTTTGCACCACTGGCCAGTGACAATAACTGATGCCCCAGACAGATACCAAATACTGGCTTTGAAGTTTCCAGTATTTCGCCAATGGCTGCAATGGCATAATCACAAGGCTCCGGATCACCGGGGCCATTAGATAAAAAGATACCATCAGGATTCATTGCTAATACGTCAGCTGCTTTCGTCTGTGCTGGAACAACGGTGACTTTACAGCCTCTATCCACCAACATCCGCAAAATATTTTTCTTCACACCATAATCATAGGCGACAACATGGTAAGGCAAATCATTTGAAACTTCGGTAGCGTTCGTATTTAATGACCAGGAACCTTCCTGCCATTCATAGTTGTTTTTAGTGGTCACCACTTTTGCCAAATCCATTCCCTTTAGACCTGGAAAAGCCTGAGCAGAAGCGATTGCATTTGCTTCATTAATCTGTTCCTCAGATTCTGTCTGAGCAACAATAGCTCCTCTTTGAGCACCTTTATCACGTAACAATCGGGTTAATTTTCGTGTATCTATGTCAGCAATAGCAACAATGTTGTGTTTTTTCAAATAATCCGCAAGAGACATTTCGCCACGCCAGCTGGACATTAAACGCGGAAGGTTTCGAATCACCAAACCTCTGGCCATAATGCTGTCGGATTCTTCATCACCGGTATTAGTACCGACATTACCAATATGAGGATAGGTCAGGGTGACAATTTGTTCTTTATAGGAGGGGTCAGTCAGTATTTCCTGATAGCCTGTCATGGAAGTATTAAAAACAACTTCACCAACTGTTTCACCAACGGCCCCTATGGCCTTGCCATAAAACACCGTACCATCTTCCAAAGCCAATATTGCTGGTGCCTGAAGCATAATTCTTACCATTTTTCCAAGTTATTATAAGTGTCATTTCACAAGCTATAATCAAACATAGGATGTACAAACGAAGTGCCTGGGAGTCTGTCGTGAAATTTAACTCTGTGATTTTACAAAAATACAGAAATTCTGTCTATGATAAGCTGAATATATTTAATCTTTTATTCAACAAAAAATCATGCCTCAGTCTTATTTTCCTGGCTGATGGATGTTAAGCCAAGCACATCCTGCATATCAAATAGACCTTTCTCATGATTGTCAAGCCATTGTGCAGCTCGAACAGCACCATTAGCAAAGGTCATTCGACTGGATGCTTTATGAGTAATTTCAACCCGTTCACCAATATCAGCAAACATAACGGTATGCTCACCTACAATATCACCGGCTCGTATTGTCTCAAAACCGATTGTTTTGCGTTCACGTTCACCGGTTTGACCTTCACGACCATAGACAGCACATTCATTAAGATCACGTCCTAATGCCTCTGCAACGACTTCACCCATACGTAAGGCTGTTCCTGAGGGTGCATCAACTTTATGCCGGTGATGCGCTTCAATAACTTCAATATCCACATTATCACCTAAAACACGTGCTGCAATATCTAATAATTTAAATGTTAAATTGACACCAACACTCATATTAGGAGCAAAGACAATGGCAATATCCTGTGCTGCATCCTGAATCACCTGCTTTTCTTCATCAGTAAAACCTGTAGTACCAATGACCATTTTTTTTCCAGCAGCCTGACAGGCCTTAATATTTTTCAGAGTAACAACTGGTGCTGTGAAATCAATGCAGACATCAAAATCATTAATAACTGACTGAATATCATCAACTAATGACACATGATTTTTTTTCAGGCCAATCAGCTCAGCAGCATCAACACCCACCATACTGCTGCCCTGACGTTCCGTTGCAGCAGTTAAAACAGTACCCTCTGCATCCGCTGCTGCACTAATTAAATTTCTTCCCATACGCCCGGCAGCACCGGTGACTAATACTCGTGTCATTTTATTTTCTACCTAGTGGGGTTAGAGTCAAATCACTCCAATCCTTTGATTTAATTGTATTGTTAATGTGTTAATTGTAAAGTTTTTTACTCCGCACCCTGATACTAACTACCAGGCCATATAAGCATAATTTTTTTCTTGTAATTCCATAATATCTGCCACCCCCACATCCACCAATATCGCAAAGGGTAGTAAATCATCTTTACTCCATTGCAAAGATTGTAATGTGCGCCCACAGGCATGAAATTTTACTCCCTGACCAGCCAGACTTTTTACTTTTTCTTTAATCGCATCATCAACAGGACGTACTGGATTTTTTGCCAGAATATGAATTCCTTTCCCGAAACAAGCGACCACAATATCAACATTATCATCATACTTGGCAATCATAGCACCAGCAGAACCTAATATATGTTGATGATATTCCTGCTCGGCATGATTAAACTGATAAACAATAAAATGCTCTGGTGGGTCACCGGGAAAACGCTCTTCTTTGTCTTCATCAGCATCGACTGCTCGATGTGCCTGCACGGTTCCGACAACCCCCATAGCAACAGCACCACTGCTAGCAATCAATTTTGTTAAAGCTGAACGGCGTGCCTCGGAGCCCAGCTCTTTGTTACATTCTTTGCTTACTTCTTTATTTGACTCTTTATTCCCAAAACAATGATACAAAAAATTTTCTATCACCTGTTTAACTTTCATACTTCCCCCTGATATCTTCTATTTATTATCTGTAGATAATAGATCACAAAGGCGTAAAGATCATTACTTCTTTACGCCTTTTTATATTTTACAATCTCAGAGAGTTAACATAATAACCTTTTCAATTCATCGAAAGTAATAGGTTTACTATACAGATACCCCTGGATCGTCATATCTCCCATCAATTTTAAAATATCTAATTGAGCTTGTGTTTCAACACCTTCCGCAACAATATCTATTTCCATGCTTTTTGCTAAACCTACAGTAAATAAAATAATATTTTTGCTGTCTTCATCAACATCCGATAATTGGACAAAGCTCTGATCGACTTTAATTTCATCCGGGTGAATTTTTTGGATATAGTGCAGGCAAGAGAATCCGGTACCAAAATCATCAATTGATACTGAAAAACCAAGTGCTCTTGCTTTTTTTAAAACATTGGAAGCTTTTTGCTCATCTGACATAATGGCAGATTCTGTCACTTCAATTCGAATGAATTTTGAGGGTACATCATATTTTCTTGTGGTATCAACCAGGTGAGAGATAAAGTTATCCGACAAAATTTGTTGAGTTGAACAATTAATCGATAAGGTAATGAGATGGCAATGGTCGATCACTTCTTTAAACTGTTTAATAGCCTGCTCAATAATCCAATTACCTAATTGAATTATTTGTCTGGTTTCTTCAACAATGGGAATAAACTCTCCTGGACTTATTATCCCAAATTCAGGATCCTGATATCGAATCAATGCTTCAGCACCAATGATTTGCTTGCCATCAATTGTATACTGGGGCTGGAAAACAAGGCTTAATCCTTCACCGTTATTACGTAAAGACTGGCGTATTGCATTATCAATTCTCAAAAACTGCTGCACACTCTCATTCATTTCACTTTCATACAACTGACAAGTATTTTCAGCCTCTTTCTTGGCTTTGTACATTGCTGTGTCGGCACAACGTAATAAGCCATCAACACTACGGCTATCAGATGGAAATAGAGCAATACCAACACTGGCGGTTATATGATAGCTTGCTGAATCGATAATAAAAGATCGGGTCAGAGTATCAATCAGTTTTTGCCCTGTTTGTTTTGCATGAATAGCATCTACACCTGGCAATAAGACAACAAATTCATCTCCACCCCATCTAGCCAGAGTCTGGCTCGATGAAATCACATTTAAAAATCGACCGGCAACCTCCTGCAAGATATTATCCCCTGCAGAATGTCCCATGGTGTCATTGATATGTTTAAACTTATCCAGATCAATAAAAAGCAGAGCTAACTCACCATCACTGGCTTCAATTTGTTCTATAGAGCCTCTGATATGTTCCTGTAACAAATTTCGATTGGGCAGGCTGGTTAAAACATCATAGTTAGCCAGGTGAATGAGTTTTTGTTCATACTCTTTCTTCTCTGTAATATCATCAAATAAAGCAATATAATGAGTGACTTCACCCTTGTCGTTTTTTAATATATTAAGATTCAGCCATTCCGGATATATTTTCCCTTGTTTATTACGATTCCATACTTCACCGCTCCAAATCCCATACTCAAGAAGTGATTTCCACATTTGTTTATAAAAAGCGTCATCATGCTTACCGGAAGCTAAAACTGTTGGTGTTTTTCCCTTAATCTCCTCAGCCGTGTATTTTGTAATTTCTGTAAATGATTTATTTACACGAATAATTTTCTGGTTCTTATCTGTAATCAGGATCCCTTGTCCGCTTTCTTCAAAAATTCGATTGGTCAGCATTAATTCTTCATTGCGACTTTGCAGCGACGTAACCAAACTTGTTAATGAGCGGGCAAAAGTGGCAATTTCATCATTACCTTCCAGATGTGGGATAGAGTCTGCATTAATATCAGCCCTCTGGATTTTCTCAGCCGCCCGACTGACGTTTTCAAGCGGCTTAAGCTGTCTTCCTATAAATAACCAGATTAATATACCCAAGACAATAGATGTCAATATTCCAATAAAATAAATTCTTTCTTTTACTTTAAATGCCGGCTCTAAAGCCTCCAGCTCTAATTTTCGAGCAATAATTGACCATTCCATATTTAATCTTGAGCGAAAGGCAGTTTTTGATACACCTGCAGTTAAATAATTTTGATTATCAGGCCAGGTTTCAACAATCGCATCATTGTCCTTATTAATATCCTGCCATGATTGTAATGCACTTAGGTCAACTTCCAGAGACGGGAGAGAAGGTGTACCCATCAACACTTTTCCTTCCTTATTTAAAACAATTAAATCAACCGAATCTTTTGACAGATTACCTAACATACGAATACGTGCTTCAAATGCCCAGTCCACACTTAAATGACCACAGATAACACCGAGCAGGTTACCCTGCTTATCTAATATGGGAGCAGATACATCAACCAGTCGAAGCGGTAAATCATCCCACTTGGGCTTGGGCATTAATTTAGCTAAAAGAAAGGCATCATGAGCATCACCAAAGTGCAATCCTTTACTGCCCTCAATAAACCAGGTACGTTTAAAAACATTTTTTCCAATCAGCAAACCATCAGTACCGGTTAAAATATTTCCCTTATCATCTGTCATACCTAACCATGCGTAATAAGGATAGGCACGTTTCATATCTTCAAAAATTTTAAGTTTTTGCTCAAGTGGTGTAGAAGGATTACGAATTAACTCCATATGAGCCAGGAATTCAATTTCTGCTGAACGAGTATTCATATCCTGACCAAGGCGATTGGCCATGGATAAAGCCACTTCTTTAAGTAACAGACCTTGATCTTTAATAATTTGTTCACTGGAGTACTGACTGACAAAATGACTTAATAAAATAGTAGAAAGGATGGTAAAGGTACAAATAAAAAATGTCAGACGTAACTTTAGGCTAAGTTTTAAAAACATTTTATTACCTTGTAGTTATCATATGTATTAATACACATGATAATGTATAAGCTAAAGCTAATCAATGATGGAAAAACTGACACCTGTAAATTCTATTACGCCTTATTTTTACAAACCGGAAATGGTCGCTAACTGGAAGTTTTAGCATAAGCTGATGTTAACGCAATTGCAGAAAGAGAGGGAGTGAATAGGGATTATTACTACCATCATTCCCGAACGCCTATCCCATGTTTTGCTTCATATCATCAAAAAATTTCTTAACACCATCTAGCCAGCCATGAGTTTTGGGGCTATGACTCTTTCCACCTTCAACCAGTGTCTGCTGAAATTCCTGTAATAGTTCCTTCTGTCTATCACTCAGTCTAACCGGAGTTTCAACAATAATGCGACAGAGCAGATCGCCCTGAGCGCCTCCGCGTACAGATTTAACACCCTTGTTACGCATGCGAAACATTTTTCCGGTTTGAGTTTCAGCTGGAACTTTTAAGCTGATGCGACCATCCAGAGTGGGGATTTCCAAACTGCCGCCCAGTGCAGCCGTAGTGATATTAATAGGCACTTCACAAAACAGGTCACTTCCTTCACGGGTAAAAATTTCATGGGGCTTAACATGGACGTGAACATACAAATCACCCGCAGGACCTCCATTCTGACCAGCTTCACCCTCATTAGACAGACGAATACGATCGCCTGTATCAACACCTGCCGGCACTTTAACTGAAAGAGATTTATGTTCCTGTATACGTCCTTCACCATGACAGGCATCACAAGGATCTTTTATGACCTTACCACTGCCATGACAGGTAGGGCAGGTTTGCTGCAAAGAAAAGAACCCCTGCTGCATACGTACCTGACCAACGCCCTGACAGGTACTGCAAGTATCCGCCTTAGAACCTTTTTTAGCACCTGAACCATCACATTTATTACAGCCTACCATGGTAGGAATACGAATTTTTACTGACTTTCCATGCACCGCATCTTCCAGACTGAGTTCCAGATTGTATTGCAGATCAGCACCGCGATAAACTCTTTCACCACCCTGACGACCGCCGCCACTGCCGCCAAAGATGTCACCAAAAACATCACCAAAAATATCACTGAAGTTACCATGACCAGCACCACCACCCATACCAGCACCCTGCTCAACACCGGCATGACCAAATTGATCATAGGCCACCCGCTTTTGTGCATTGGATAAGATTTCGTAGGCTTCTTTAGCTTCTTTGAAGTGTGCTTCAGCATCTTTATTATCAGGGTTTCTGTCAGGGTGATACTTCATTGCCAGACGACGATAAGCCTTCTTTAACTCTGCATCACTGGCTGTTTTATCAACCCCGAGTACCTGGTAAAAATCTTTTTTGGACATAATGGCTTTTCTTCTCTAGCTATACAAAAAATGGGGTCGGAGTTAAAATATCAAGAAGTCAGAGTCTGAACTCCAAGTCCTTGATATTTTAACTCCGACCCCTTCAGCAGATATTACTTCTTAGCGTCGTCTACTTCTTCAAACTCTGCATCAACCACATCATCATCAGCAGTATTTTCGGCAGCAGCATCCTGAGCACCTTCGGCTCCAGCAGCATCACCAGCCTGATCAGCATACATACGTTCCGCCATTTTTGCTGAAGCATCAGTCAGAGCTTTAGTTTTTGCTTCAATATCATCCTTATCATCGCCCTTAAGAGATTCTTCTAAATCTTTAATTGCGCTTTCAATCGCTGTTTTCTCACCATCTTCCAGCTTATCACCCATATCTTCCATTGATTTTTTGGTTGCATGGATCATATTTTCAGCAGTATTGCGTACACTGACCAGTTCATGAAACTTCTTATCATCTTCAGCATGAACTTCTGCATCCTGAACCATACGATCCACTTCATCATCTGATAAACCACTGGACGCTTTAATCACAATAGACTGTTCCTTGCCAGTCGCCTTGTCTTTTGCTGATACATGTAAGATACCATTGGCATCCAGGTCAAAAGATACTTCAATCTGAGGTGTTCCACGCTGTGCAGGTGGAATATCAGATAAGTCAAAGCGACCTAATGACTTATTACCTGAAGCCACTTCACGCTCACCCTGTAAGACATGAACAGTTACTGCAGTCTGATTATCATCTGCAGTAGTAAAGGTTTGTGATGCCTTGGTTGGAATGGTAGTATTTTTCTCAACCAGCTTGGTCATTACACCACCGGCTGTTTCAATACCCAGAGACAATGGTGTGACATCCAGTAAAAGGACATCTTTAACCTCGCCGCCTAAAACACCACCCTGTACTGCTGCACCCACAGCAACTGCTTCGTCAGGATTAACATCTCTACGAGGCTCTTTACCAAAGAAAGCCTGAACTTCTTCCTGCACCTTAGGCATACGAATCTGACCACCCACCAGGATGACTTCATCAATATCACCAACAGACAGACCTGCGTCATTAATGGCTATACGACAAGGATCAATAGTACGCTTAATGAGATCTTCAACTAATGATTCTAATTTAGCACGGGTAATTTTAACATTAAGATGTTTGGGACCCGAAGCATCTGCAGTAATATAAGGTAAATTAACATCAGTCTGCTGAGTAGATGATAGTTCAATTTTTGCTTTTTCCGCCCCTTCTTTCAGACGCTGCATTGCCAGTGGATCACCGCGTAAATCCATGCCCTGATCTTTCTTGAATTCATCGGCAAGATAATCAATCAGACGCATATCAAAATCTTCACCACCCAGGAAGGTATCTCCATTGGTTGATAATACTTCAAACTGATATTCACCATCAATTTCAGCAATTTCAATAATAGACACATCAAAAGTACCACCACCCAGGTCAAATACGGCAATCGTTGAATCACCTTTTGATTTATCCAGGCCATAGGCCAGTGCGGCGGCAGTCGGTTCATTAATAATACGTTTCACTTCCAGACCGGCAATCTTACCGGCGTCTTTAGTTGCCTGACGTTGAGAGTCATTAAAATAAGCAGGCACAGTAATAACCGCTTCGGTGACTTCTTCACCTAAATAATCTTCAGCTGTTTTCTTCATTTTTGCCAGGACTTTAGCTGAAACTTCGGGTGGTGCCATTTTTTTGCCTTGTGCTTCAACCCAGGCATCACCATTGTCCGCTTTAACAATTTTGTAGGGAACCAGATCAATATCTTTTTGTACTGCATCTTCATTAAAGCTACGGCCAATTAAACGCTTGACAGCATACAGTGTATTAGTAGGGTTTGTGACTGCCTGACGTTTTGCAGGCTGACCAACCAGGATTTCATCGTCAGTATAGGCAACAATTGATGGTGTAGTCCGATCACCTTCCAGATTTTCAATCACTTTAGGCTTATCACCATCCATCACAGCCACACATGAGTTTGTTGTTCCTAAATCAATACCGATAATTTTACCCATTTTATTCTCCTAAAAATTTCTTTTTCTAACTAACTTAAAATTGTTCTTGTTCTATTTATGGGGTTTTATTCCCACTTTTCAAGGGGTTATTTTGCAACCATCACCATCGCCGGACGAATCAGACGATCGTTGAGCATATAACCTTTTTGCACCACAGCTATAATTGTATTAGCCTCTTTGCCCGCTACTTCCTGCATAGACATGGCCTGATGAAAATCAGCACTATAGGCTTCACCCTCTTCTGACGCCACTTCTTTGACACCGATTTTAGTCATTGCATTATTCATCATTTTTAAGGTCAGCTCCATACCTTCACGAACTTTATGTACTGCTTCATCTTCAATATCAAGTTCAATGGCAGCCTTTAATCCTAATTCCATAGAATCTTTGACCGGAAGGATTTCATTCACCATTTTTTCAACACCAAATTTTCTGGCATTCGATACTTCTTTTTCAGTGCGGCGGCGTACATTTTCCATTTCAGCTTTAGTGCGTAAGGCAACATCCCAGTTTTCATCTGCCTTTGCCTGAGCCAGTTTAATACGGGAGATAAGTTCTTCTGCTTTTAATGCCGCCAGTTCGTCAACGGCTTCTTCACTATCTTCATCTTCATTGACAATTTCTTCTGCAGTCTGCTTGATTTCACCTTCAGCTGTCTGCTCATCAACTTTTTGTTCTTCCGACATATTTTATTCCTCATTCTTCAAAGGTATATCCTGATTAACACACTAAATAAGGGTTAATTCTCATGATTCAAGGTTGAAATAAGAAATTTACTTAATGATATAAAATTTATCCTGTACAATATTAACAAAAGTGTTCGATGTCCTGAGATAATTGATAAATTCAGCTTAAACCTAAATAAATCAGTTGAATTGTAGCGAGAGCGATCAAAGCGCTGAAGGTTCAAGGCGTTACAGGTTATTTTGACTTCATTCGTAGTCACCCTACGGGTGCAGTCAAAATGTTCTGGAAAGTCTTGAAGATTCAGTGCATTGGACGCTCGCAGTAGATTCAACTGATTTATTTAGGTTAAAGGCTGGTAACTGAAATGACAGAACAAAATAATACAATAAATAGTGAACTGACAAAAAAATTTAATACCATTGGTCTCATTGGGAAATATGCCGATCCCAATGTCGGTGATGCTTTAATTGATTTGCAGGAATATTTTTCTGCCAACCAATGTGATGTACTTTTGGATGAAAGCACTGCCTCTGTTTTCACTGCTCACAATATGGAGGTTGTGAACAGAACCCAGTTAGGTCAGCAGTGTGACCTGATTATTATTGTGGGTGGAGATGGATCATTACTCAGCGCAGCTCGAAGTTTGGTCGGCTTTGGCGTTCCTTTATTAGGCATTAATCTGGGACACCTGGGATTTCTGGTCGATTTATGTGCTATTGATGTGCACAAAGAACTCGATAAAATCATGGATGGGGAATATACGGAGGAAAATCGCTTTTTAATTATTAGCGAAATTGAACGTGATGGCGATTATTTTGGCGGAGGAAATGCCTTTAATGATGTCGTCGTACATAAAACTGATGTGGCACGTATGATTGAAATTGAAACTTATATTGATAACAAGTTTATGCATTCCATGCATGCTGATGGCTTAATTATTGCGACACCCACTGGTTCAACCGCTTATTCCTTATCCGGCGGGGGTCCCATTTTATATCCGTCCCTCAATGTAATGGAACTGGTTCCTATCTGTCCCCATACTATGAGTAACCGGCCTGTAGTCGTTTCCGGTGATTGTGAAATTGACGTTGTGGTCAGCGATCATTTTTCAAATAATGCACAGGTTACTTATGATGGTCAGATTAACTTCAATCTTAAACCAGGCGATCATGTAAAAATTATGCGTCATCCAAAATCCATTACTATTCTACATCCTAAAGACTATGACTATTTTGATATCCTCAGAGCCAAGTTACATTGGGGTGAGAAACTGAGAAATTAGCTTTTTTTATACTTAAAGAACACATTATGCTTAATCATATTACCATTAGTAACCTGGCTGTTGTTGATACCCTTGAACTGGAATTAGAGTCCGGCTTAACTGTGTTAACCGGTGAAACCGGTGCCGGCAAATCTATTTTAATCGATGCTCTTGGACTTGTCCTGGGTGATAGAGCTGAAGCAGCCTCTATTCGTTATGGTGCTGAGCGTGCAGATATTGTAGCAGAATTTGATAGTCAGAAAATATTGGTTGAACAATGGCTCAAAGATAATGAGCTGGACAGCAATGAGCAATGTATCATTCGGCGCACCATAAATGCAAAAGGACGTTCCCGGGGTTTTATAAACGGATACCCCGTTCCACTACAGGTATTACGTGAATTAGGTGAAAAACTGGTTAATATTCACGGTCAAAATACTCATCAGGCACTATTAAAAAAAGATGAACAGCGCCTGCTGCTGGACAATTTTGCCAATCTGGGGTCATTACGTAAAACCCTTAATCAACATTATCAACAATGGAAAAGCAAATACTCTGAGCATCAACGATTAAAAGATAATTCAGTAGAACGTGAGGCTAAACTGGATTTATTACAATTTCAGGTGCAGGAGCTGAATGAACTTGATTTACAGAAAAATGAATTTAAGATACTGGAAGAAGAACATAATAAGCTCAGTCATGCTAATCGATTAATTGAAATATCTCAGGCAGTTTATGCTCAATTATCAGCAGATGAACAAAGTAATATCTCTTATCAAGTCAATCATTGTCTCAATGAAATAAACAGTTTATCAGAACTGGATAACAGCCTGCTTCCTATTTCGGAAATGCTCAATAGCGCTTTAATTCAGGTGGATGAAGCCAGTTCTGAGTTACACCATTACTTAGAATCTATAGAAATTGATCCACAAAGATTACGCTGGCTGGATACACGTATTGCCAACATTCATGATTTATCACGTAAACACAGGGTAGAAACTCATTCACTATATGATCACCTTGAGCATTTAAAACAAGAGTTAAAGCAACTGAAACATGCAGATAATCATCTTGATGAATTATTTAAGGAGCTTAAGGCAATCCAGAAGGACTATTTTTTACTGGCTCATCAATTAACAGAGAAACGCAGTAATGCTTCCAGGTTACTATCTCAGCAAGTCATGCAGCATATTCATGAACTGGGTATGGAACATTGTGTTTTTGAGATACAACCATTAGCAATTGAATCTGAACAACCGCAATTGCACGGCATGGAAGTCATTGAATTTTATGTCAGCACTAATAGCGGGCAGCCATTACGTCCCTTATCCAAAGTGGTTTCCGGTGGTGAACTGTCCCGTATCAGTCTGGCAATTCAGGTCGTCACTGCACAATTCAGCGATATTCCAACACTGATTTTTGATGAGGTAGATGTTGGTATCGGCGGAGGTATTGCTGAAATGGTAGGCAAAAAATTAAGCTTATTAGGCCAGAATGCGCAAATCTTGTGCGTTACCCATCAGGCACAGGTCGCATGCAATGCTCATCAACATCTTAATGTCTACAAACAAACAATAGATAATAACACCAGTACTTTTATTAATTCACTGAGTGAACAGGACAAAATTGAAGAACTCGCTCGAATGATGGGTGGTGTAAACATCACAGAACAGACCCGTTCTCATGCCCATGAAATGCGCCAACAGGCCAGGAGTAATTAAGTTCTGGAGCTTTCTTCCTGGCAGGCCGGGCAGATACCATAGATATAGAGGCTGTGATCAGTCATTTTAAAGCCAAACTTTTTGGCAATTTTATGTTGTGTTCTTTCAATGGATTCTTCAACAAACTCTTCTACTTTGCCACATTTTTCACACACCAGATGGTCATGATGACTACCTTCATTCAGCTCAAAGACTGAAAGTCCACTATCAAAGTGATGTCGTGAAACCAGATTAACCGCTTCAAATTGAGTCATAACACGATACACAGTTGCCAGGCCGACATCTTCCCCAAGTTCCAGTAACTTTTTATATATATCTTCGGCACTCATGTGCCGTCCCTCTGAATTTTCCATCAATTCCAGTATTTTCAGGCGCGGAAGAGTTGCCTTTAAACCCGCTTTTTTCAGCTCTGTATTTTTCAATCCCACGTTGTTCAATGCCCCATTCGATCTTTTAACAACATCATTCATAAAAACTTCATATTCATAGTCATGGCAGGTGCTTTTATAGTCATAATATTGTATTATCGCAATCACAACTATTAATATTTAGTCTAACTCCGCCAGTATACAGAAATTAACAAAGAAATCATTATAGAAATGCGAAATATTATCATTATCAGCTTCATCACTGTCACTTTACTTCAATCTGCTTGTTCATGGGCACCTGATCTTTCAGGTATTGGTCTACCCAGAGTACACAAAATAGATATTCAACAAGGCAATGTGATTGAACAGGATCAGATTAATCAGTTACGACCCAATATGACCAAAGAACAGGTTCGTTTTATTATGGGGACTCCCATGCTGGATGATTCATTTCATGCTAACCGCTGGGATTATATTTTTCGTTTCAAGCCCGGCTATGGTGAAGTTGAAGCAAAACAGGCCACACTTTATTTTAGCCCCTCAGGAAAACTCATTAATATTCAAGGAACTTATCGTCCTGGAGATGAGGCGGAAGACAAGCATAAAACAACTGAAGTCGTTGTTGTTCCTTTAGAGGACTATGAAGACAATGGTGATTCAACAAGCAGCTGGGGACGTTTTGTTGATTTCTTCCGCTGGACGGATGAGCACAAAGGGATCCCGGAGAGCGGTGATGTCCCCGCTGTCTCGCAAGGCGAAGGTGAAATCAGACCGGGTACGATGGAAACATCACCTCAAACCAGTGGTGAATGATTCTTCTTCCAGGACTGTCTGTAATCAGGAACCCTTTTTCATCTTTTTACCTTCCAGGGCACGCTGTTTTCTGATTTCTTTTGGATCGGCAATGAGCTTGCGATAGATTTCAATTCTATCTTTATGATTCAGCAAATGAGTCAGTTGAGTTAATTGACTAAAAATACCCACTTTGTTTTTTTTAAGATCAATTTCCGGAAAATCCATAAGAATACCGGAAGCAATAATAGCTTCCTCAACTGTCGTATGTTTATTCACCTCAACAGGCAGTATCACCTGTAAAGCTGTAGCAGCATAGGCAACTTCTACTGTAATCATAGACACATCCACTAGAGTATTAGCTAACGGCTTCTCACTGACAACTGACTCATTTTCCATAAATATCCATTGCCCTCTGGCAAAAAGCATCTACCATACTATTGGCTATCTGACTAAAGACCGGGCCGAAAGCCAAGCTCATAACCTTATTGGAAAACTCAAATTCCAAATCAAGAGATATTTTACAGCCATTTTCATCCAGTGCATTAAATCGCCAAAAACCATGTAATTGCTTAAATGGGCCATTAATTAAACGCATTTCAATCATTTTATTTTTTTGCATGCGATTCAAGGTAGTAAAAGTTTTATTCATGCCTAAATGCTGAATGTCAACCTGTCCTTTTATTTCATCTTCAGTCCGTTCTAATATTTTTGAACCACTGCACCAGGGTAAAAAATACTGGTAGTTGTCCACATCAGCGACCAAATCATACATTTTGTCCGCACTAAAAGGAATCAAAGCTGATTTGCTAATACAGGTCACATCAACAACCTCTTTAATTTATAATATGGCGAACAAATGCCACAATACCCAGGGCATTAAGAAATACAATAATGACCATCAACGGAGCAATATAGCGAACTAAAAATAACCAGATAGAAAACCACAAAGGATTGATTTTCAGCTCTTCAGCAGAAAACTCTTTTTTCATTAACCAGCCGGCATAAATGGCAATCATTAAACCACCCAGAGGCAGCATAATATTAGAGGTCAGATAATCAAGAAAATCAAATGCCGTTGCATCTTTAAGAATAACAAATTCACCATACTGGGTCGATATACTCGTTGAAATAGTAAAATCACTGGCCAGATTAAATGAAAAAACAGTCATTAACCCCATCAGCCAGACTAATAGTCCTAAAATTACTGATGTTTTGATCCGTGAAAGCTGAAATGTTTTCATACTCCAGGTCACTGCCGGTTCAATTAAAGAAATACTTGAAGTCCAGGCAGCAAACACCAGTAAAATAAAAAATAAGGTACCAAATAAAGTCCCATAAGACATATTACCAAATGCCAATGGCAGGGTTTTAAAAATAAGACCCGGCCCGGCACCGGGTTCCAGACCATTGGCAAAAACAATTGGAAATATAACCATGCCTGCCAGAAGAGCCACTAGTGTATCCATCATAGCAACAGCAATTGAAGCTTGGGCAATTGAGGTCTTTTTTGGCAGATATGAACCATAAACCATGATAGCTCCCATGCCAAGACTTAAAGTAAAGAAAGCATGCCCCATTGCACTGAGTACACCTTCTGTAGTGATTTTACTAAAATCCGGATTAAATAAATAAGATAAGCCCTGTTGAAAAGCACCGGTACCAATTGCATACAAAATCAAAATAATTAACAACATAAAAAGCAGCGGCATAAGATAGGTCACAGCTTTTTCCAACCCGCCCCGAACCCCTCTGGCTACCACAAACATCGTCATTATAATAAACAGGGAATGCCAGATCATTAAGGTGATCGGATTAGAAACCAGCTCACCAAAAACTGCATTCACCTCCTGTGCATCCAGGCCGGAAAAATTGCCCAGGCTCATCATAGGCACATAGGCTAGTGCCCATCCGGCAATCACGCTATAGTAAGAAAGAATTAAAAAACCGGCAATCACACCCAGCCAGCCTAAAATTCCCCATGAACTGGAATGACCTGATTCTTTTGCCAGTAGTTTCATTGTCGTGACCGGATCATGTCCTCCCCTGCGTCCCAGCATGATCTCCGCCATCATAATCGGGATTCCGATAGCCGCAATGCAAAACAGATAAATCAGCACAAAGGCTCCACCTCCATTTTCACCCGTAATATAAGGAAATTTCCAGATATTACCCAGCCCAACAGCAGAGCCGGTAGCAGCTAAAATGAAAGTAAAACGTGATGACCATTGTTCCTTTTTTACGGCATAAGTATCAACAGATGCGGAATCAGGCATTAGATGTTTCCCTATAATTATTTTTTTTTATATTATTCACCCTATTATAACATTTTTTAGTATAATTGATTTTATGGGAAAAAAGAAAAAGAAAGCACCGTCTAATACCATTGCCACTAATAAAAAAGCTCGGCATGATTATCACCTGGAAAATGAGTTTGAAGCCGGCTTAGTCCTTGAGGGTTGGGAGGTTAAAAGCATCCGTGCAGGTAAAGCTCAGATTAGAGATGCCTATATTTTATTAAAAAATGGCGAAGCCTTTTTATTTGGTGCAATTATTAGTCCATTATTATCTGCATCCACTCATATTCATCCTGAGCAACAGCGAAGTCGAAAATTATTACTGCATGCTTATGAATTATCCAGACTCATTGGTGCAGTAGAACGCAAAGGCTATACTATTGTACCGCTATCTCTCTACTGGAAAAAAAGCCATGTCAAATGCAAAATTGCACTGGCAAAGGGCAAACAACAATTTGATAAACGGGCATCTGAAAAAGAACGCGACTGGAATCGTGAAAAAGCCCGTATCGCAAAACTGACTTAAACAGTTCAATACAAAATTACGTATTTTTATATTGGCATACCAAGCATGCATCATAAGCAGTTTATATATCGAAACGTCATATTATTTATTGTGCCAGATTAATGTGATTTAGCGATATGCTGCATTTTTCTTTGACTACTTGAAAATTTAGATGACTTATTACAAACTTTTTATAGTACTCTTCTCTCTTTTATTACTCAGCCTGTTAACAGCACCAAGCTTTGCTGCTAAAGACATTAACTCTAACCCCAACTCAAATGAACTTATAGCAGGCATACCCAGTGAGTTCCCTCCTTATTATCTAGACGAAAAAGGAAATTATACTGGTTTAGCTATCGACTTATTTAATGAAATCAGCTCTCTTGCAGGGATAAACTTTACTTATGTCAATAAAGGTTCATGGCTTGATGTCTTTCAGTCTATGAATGATAAAAACATTGATTTAATTCCTAACCTGGGTATTAGTGCTAAACGCCTGAAGTTATATGATTTTACACAGCCTATTGAAACATTTCCTATCTCAATCTTTGTTCGTGAATCATCCACAAAGATAACAAACAATCTGGAACTGGCAGGACATAAGGTGGCTATGGTTAAAAAAAATGCCGCTGTGCCTATTATGCAATCTCGTACAGACTTTGAACTTCTTATCTATGATAACCCTCGTGATGCTCTATTTGCATTACTTTCCAGTGAAGTGGATGCATTTATCTTTCCAAAACCTGTACTTCTTTCCCTGGCACAGAGTATTGGAGTAGAAAACCAAATCAAGGTTGTTGGTGAGACTGTATTAGAAGTCAAAAGAGCCATTGCCATTCAAAAGGGAAATCCAGAATTACTGAAAAAGTTGAATCTTGCTATCAAACAATTTATAGCATCCCCAAAATATCAGCAAATATATGCCAAATGGCATAAAAGCCCTAAACCATACTGGACAAACATGCGTGTCTTTTTGCTTACACTGGGTTTGTTCATTCTTTTTCTTGTTATCTCAATTACATGGCGATACTTTTCACTCATTAAAATAAATAAAAAATTACTCAGTACACTTATTCAAAAAAATCAAGCTGAAAATCACTTAAGAAATAGTGAGGCCAGATTAAAAACTCTCATTAATACCTTACCTGATTTGATTTGGCTTAAAGATCACGATGGGATTTATTTAGCATGCAACCAAAAATTTGAGGCATTTTATGGCCACAAAGAAGTCGATATTATAGGAAAAAGTGATTATGACTTCGTTTCAAAAGAACTTGCTGATTTTTTTAGAAAAAATGATAAAGCGGCCGAAGAGTTGGGTAAAGCAAGAATAAATGAAGAGCAAATAACTTTTGCCAGTGATGGGCATGAAGAATGGATAGAAACAATTAAAGCCCCCATGTATGAAGTAAATGGGGACTATATTGGCGTATTAGGTATAGGTCGTGATATTACTAAACGTAAAGAAGATATCCATGAAATTGCAATATTAAAAGAACGTATGGAATTAGCTCTTTTAGGCAGTAATGGTGGTCTATGGGATTGGGATCTTATTTCCAATGAAATTTATTTTTCTCCTCAGTGGAAAAAGTTGTTGGGTTATAGTGATAATGAATTTGCTAATGAATTTTCCAACTGGGAAACTCAAGTTTATCCTGATGATTTGGAAAATGCTATTGCTGACATTCAAGCAAATATTAATGGTCAGACAGACTACTATGAAAATACTCATCGTATTAAACATAAAGATGGTCACTGGGTATGGATTCTTGATCGTGGAAAAACACTCTATGATGATGAAGGTAAAGCAATCCGTATGACTGGTACACATACTGATATCAGCGAACTTAAAGAGCTTCAACAAGAGCTGCTCGATAAAGAAGAGATTATGCTGTCTCAATCCCGTCATGCAGCTATGGGTGAGATGATCGGGATGATTGCTCATCAATGGCGACAGCCTATTACAGTTATTGCCATGGGCGCAAACAACATGCTGGTAGATATTGAGTTAGACGCTATAAGTGAATCAAGTGTTAAATTATATGCTCAGAGTATTTTAAAGCAGACCGAACACCTTTCACAAACTATAGAGGACTTTAGAAACTTTTTCCGGCCAAACAAACCGATGGATGAAGTCAGTCTTGAAGAAGTCATGGATGAAGCTGAAAAGATCATTGGCAAAACTCTTGAGCACAACAATATTACACTTTCCATCAAATATGGAAATGGCCACAAGGTTAATACCTATTCACGTGAACTGTTGCAGGTTTACATCAACCTGCTGAATAATGCAAAGGAGGCGCTTCTGGAACACTGCCTTAAAGAACGCAGAATTGATATTATGTTCAGTGATAATACAGATAGTGTTATCACCACTATCTGCGATAATGGTGGTGGTATCGATGATGCAATCATTTTGAAAATATTTGAACCCTACTTCACCACTAAAGCGGTAAGTTCCGGGACAGGCTTAGGGCTTTATATGAGCAAGACGATTGTTGAGAAGCATCTACAAGGCACAATGACAGTAGAGAACACTAAACATGGGGTCTGCTTTACGATATTGATTCCATTTCAGAGAAAGATGGACAATGTATGACAGGATAGAATCATTTCATATTAGACAAGGCTGGCTGTTGACAAAACCAGCAGGGAAAAGTAAATTAGCATAGAAGTGAGCAACACATGATTATTAATGAAGCACTTGTTTAATAAGAAGTGATCGGGGCTTAGCTCTCTCTGGAGTCATTAAAGGGTTAAGCGTTAATGATTAAGTAAGAAAGATGAATAAAAAATACTTAATTAAAAATTTTAACTGGAAGAGTTATTTATGAATGCAACACGTTATTTTTTCAGATCATCTGTTAATTCGGGTGTAATAGGTGTACTCGTTGGGATTATGGTCTCAGGGGCAGCAAATATTAAAGATTACAGAAAAGGTAAAATTAACGCGACTGATGCGAGTATTTGCGTTGGAAAAGAGGCTATAGGCACCGGAGTCGCAACAGGTGTATCAGCGGCGGTTGCCGGTGCTGTTGGGAGTAGTCTGCTTTTTGCCTTAGCTGTAGGCATAGGTGTTAAATATGCATGGGATGTCGGTGTTGAAAGACTAGAAGACAAATCTTCTTAAAAAGGCAAATACAAAAACCGGCGGCACTTTATGAAACGGATATTAAAGCCAATTTCTCTGGGACATTTCTACCAGATCAATTGGAGATAAAATATAAGAATGCTGCAAAAGAATATGTCTGACAATGGTTTTCGCCGTGCCCACACTCACTCTGGTTGCAGCCAGCCAGAAATACAGGCAGTATCATCTTCATGATTCTGTGGTGCAAAAAGCCATTAAAACTAATCTCTCGAAACTGATACCAGGAATCCACATCAAATTCCAGTTCCTGCCAGTCAATACCATTGTCTCCAGACCCCGGATACTGGCTGCCATTCCAGACTACGTCCAGCAGCCTCGCAGGGTAATCGACAGAATGGCTGGAAATAATGTAGGTGGTTCGGTTGCTTCACCCACAGAATTCAGTATTTTTTTAATCACAGGATTCCGTCAGACAATTTTTTATTTTCTCTAAAGCAAATGGAGGTCGAGCACAAAATCTCTTCCACAATAATATGCAGAGCAAACAAAAATAATAAAAATTAAAGATAATATAAAATAAATAATGTACAATGACCTGCAAGTTTTTTTACTTTTAAAACAATATGTTATATTAGTATTTTCGAATACATCTTATTAGAATATAACACTTTTCTAATAAATAATTATACAAGCCAATAATAGTACCTATCAAGTATGAAAAAGTTTCTCAGACTCAGCCTGTTCCTATATTTACTTTTACAGATAAGTGCCTGTTCAGTATCACAAATTACTGTCCGTGCAGCAATGCCGCTAATTGATGGCGGTATCATTGCAATGAACAGGGAAAGTGATCTCAAGCTTGCCAGCCTGTCAATTCCAGCTAATATCAGCCTTATTGAGGGAATGTTAGTTCAAGATCCCGACAATGAGACTTTGCGCCTTTATGCTGCCGAGGCTTATTATGGTTATGCCTTTGGCTTTGTAGAAGATGGCTTTAATAGTGAAGGGGATCAGGATCGGGCTGCCGGATTCTATCAACGAGGCTTTCTTCATGCCAAACAGGTATTAATTCAACAGGGCTTAGACAGGCATCTGTTTGATGCCTCCCTAAAAGATCTGCAGGATGGACTCCTTCAGCTTGATAAAAAGGAAGTACCTGCTTTATTCTGGACAGCTTCATGTCTGGCAAAATTTATTGATTTAAATCGTGACAAAGCTCAGAGTCTAGCTCAACTACCCAAAGCTGTCATGTTAATGCAGCGTGTTCTTGATCTGGATGAACATTTTTATATGAGTGGTGCACATATTTTCTTTGGTGTTTATTATGGCAGTAAATCCCCCATGCTGGGTGGTAATTATCAACTCTCAGAGCAGCATTTTGAACTGGCTAATCAGGCGAACCATAATAAATTACTCGTAGTTAATCTGTTGCGCGCACAGTATCTGGAACGCCAAAGGTTTGCACAGCAAAAATTTCATAAGCTGCTGAACAATGTCATACAAGCCAGTGATGAACTATATCCGGAACAGGCACTAATCAATCAAATATCCAAACATAAAGCCTCCCTGCTCATACAGAAAGAAGATCTATGGTTTTAACAATGACCTTAAAAAAACTATTAAATACATCATTACGATCACTCGGCAGTTTTTTACTCAGCAGCTTATTATTGTGCAGTAGTGCTAATGCCGCTGAACAATATATTTTCAAATTTGCCACTCTGGTTCCATCCGGTACCGCCTGGATGAAAGAAGTCAATCGCTGGGCGGAAGAAGTTTATCAGAAAAGTAATGGACGGCTAAAATTTAAAATTTATCCCGGAGGTGTAATGGGTGATGAACCCGATGTATTAAGAAAAATCCGCAGTCGCCAATTACAAGGTGCTTTTTTTACCGGCTATGGTGTTGGCCGCATTTATTCATCTGCCCGGGTATTAGAAATGCCCTTCCTATTTCAAAATATAGATGAATCTGATTTTGTACGTGAGAAATTGATGCCTGAGATTAAAGCTGGTTTTCGTTATAAAGGCTTTGAATTATTGGGCTGGCCGGAGATTGGAACAATACATTTTTTTTCCAAGCATCCAATCAATTCATTAGCCGAACTCAAAACTCGACATGTCTGGCTATGGCAGGGTGATCCCGTTGGAGAAGCTTTTGCTGAAGCCTCTGGAGTTTCTCCTATCCCCTTATCCATTATTGATGTCTATACTCAACTCAGTGCCCGACACGGCAGTATTGATACAGTTTATAATTCAACTTTTGGTGCTCTCACCATGCAGTGGTATACCAAATTGTCTTATGCCACTAACATTTCTATGACTAATGCCATAGGCAGTCTGGTTGTCAGTCAGTGTTTTTTTAATAAACTTCCGCAAGACTTAAAACAATTACTAAAGACAAGCGGCTGGAAAGCAGGTGAAAATATTAATAAAATTACCCGCAGAGATAACCAACAAAGCATTGCACTATTAAAAGAAAATGGTATTCAATTTATGTGGGACTGGAATCCACAGGAAAAACAGGAAATGTTGCTTATTCGTGATAATGCCGCTGCTGAATTAATTAAATCCGGTTATATTTCAAAAAAAATGTTTAATCGTACCAAAGCCATATTGAATGACTATCGTGCAAAACATAATAGCAATAATTAGAATCAGGATCATCGACTATAATGCAGGACTGGTTAGAATTTATAATAAAAATTAAACATGGATTAATTTTTCTTGAAAAAATAATAGCAGCATCCAGCCTGTTGTTGTTGTTAACACTGGCTATCTTTCAATTCTTCGCGCGCAACTTTTTTGAGCTGGGATTTTCTCAGCTGGATACTGTGGCAAGACACTTAATATTGTTCATTATTTTTATGGGTGCCGCACTGGTTTCTGAACAAAACAGGCACATAAAAATTGATATACTCACTCCATTTCTCAGTACTGAACAGCAACAAAAACTAATTACCCCAATCTTTCTTTTCAGCTCAATTATCAGCGCTGTTTTCTGCTGGTATTCGATTATTTTCTGGCTGGATGAATGGCAATATGCTCCCGTCAATGAATTATGGTCTGTTTATCTTGCTCTGATTCTGCCCATTGGCTTCTTTATTCTTGCATTACATTTGCTGCTGCTCACTATCAGTGGATTTGAAATATCACAGACATCAACACTAGAAACCATATTAGTGAATAACAAAATCGATCGACGCTTTTCCAAGCGCACATAATCATTACCCTTTATATGATCATTTTTATTCTTATTTTTATTTTTCTCGCCATTCTTGGTACACCACTTTTTGCAGTATTAGGAGCCGGTGGCCTTTTAGCCAGTTATTCTGCGGATCTGGAACCCAGCATTTTAATTATTGAAATGTATCGTCTGAGTTCTCAACCTAATCTGATGGCAATACCGCTTTTTACTTTTGCCGGTATGACAATGGCTGCCGGTGGTGGTAGTAAACGCTTAGTCCAGCTATTCAATGTTTTATTAAGCTGGCTGCCCGGAGGACTGGCAATAGTGACAATTGTAAGCTGTTCAGCGTTTACTGCTTTTACCGGAGCCTCCGGTGTCACCATAATAGCACTGGGCGGCTTGCTCTATCCAATGCTGAAACACGCACATTATCATGATAGATTTTGCCTGGGCTTACTCACCACTTCCGGCTCTCTCGGCTTGCTTTTCCCCCCTAGTATGGCCATCTTGCTTTATGGGATTGTCTCTGGTGTCAGTATTGATGAACTTTTTTTTTCCGGTATGGCTCCAGGGATATTACTACTCATTATGCTTTCTGTTTATAGTATTTTTTCCGCGCAAAAGTTTCATATTCCTGCCTATGAATTTTCCCCGCAGAAGATTACCACGGCTTTACGCTGTTGTGCCTGGGATATCATGCTGCCGATTTTAATATTTACTGGAATTTTTGGCGGCTTTGTCACCATCACTGAAGTGGCTGCACTCACTGCAGCTTATGCCATGTTTGTAGAAAGCGTCATTGCAAAAGAAATTCATCTTATAAAGGATTTGCCTAAAATTCTCATCGACACCGTCACTCTGGTTGGCAGTATATTAATTATTTTAGGGATTGCTATGGGCTTAACTAATCTACTCATTGATTCACAGCTCCCGATGAAGTTATTAGCAATAGTTGAACAAAATATTGATAGTCAGTTAAAGTTTTTATTACTACTTAATTTGTTTCTTCTGCTTGTCGGTGCCATGATGGATATCTTTTCTGCCACTGTTGTTGTTGTTCCCCTGATTATGCCCTTAGCCATACGTTACAATATTGATCCGGCACATCTGGGTATTATTTTTCTTGCTAACCTTGAAATCGGCTATATGACACCACCTGTTGGTATCAACCTGTTTATTGCCAGTCAGCGTTTTGAACAACCCATCTTAAAATTATTCCGTTCAACCTTCCCGTTTTTAATGATTATGCTCATCTGGCTATTAATAATTACTTACTTCCCGTACCTAACAATCTGGTGGAAAGATTAATAAATTACTAAGAAACCTGTCACCTGGGAGCTTCAAGAAAGGGAATTGATGCTATTGATATTTCTTTTCCCAATGATTTTAAAGCCTGACTCATGGCAATTACTAAATCTTCATAGGCCGGCCCATTAACCTTTTGATTAATCAGAGAAACCCTGGTTAATGCTGGTTGATTGTTATGATTGAAAATTGTCCAGCGTGATTCCAGAGAGACATTTTTTCCCAATTTTCCATCAAAACGTCCAATATCAATCACAATTCTGATATCCAGCGGGATGTTTCTATCCTGTCTTGGTATCCAGTACACTCTGTTCGATTGTAAATTATTGGAAAGATTGACGACTAATAAACGAATAATACTGTCATTTAATGGCTCTAACCAGCGGTTAAACTCTGAAACATTCAGATGATATTCAGAGTTCCGGGTCACAATTTGAGGTCGATTAAGATATTCAGGTAATTGAATAGGACCCACACCGACAACATATCCCTTTTCAACACCTGTTAAAGCAATATCAACAGATTCTTCAAAATGATAAAAGTTGGATTGTTGTGTGCTGGCACAGCCAGACAAAAATAGTAACCCTGAAAGAAGACCAAGCAGATAAAATCGCATATAATTTTTTTTAATAATATTCATTGTATTTTTTTCCAAAGTTGTACTTCATAATTTGCCAGCTTGAAGAAACCTTACTAATACTTTTTGCCTTGTATCAGGGCTTCAGGATGTCGCTCTAAATATTCAGTAAAAATACGAAAGGATTTAGCTGCTTTTGATAATTCATTCAGGCTTTCTTCTAATTTATTACGCGTAATACTTTCCTGATCCACCATCTGATTAATATTATTAAATGTTTGCTCTGTTTTTACAAAAGCCCGGGTGCCTGAATCTGTTAATAATTTCAGCTGCTGGTTTAAATTTTTTGTCAGGCGTAGGAATTCTCCAAGTGTGCCTGATAATTGTGTATCAGTATTATTTAATAAGACACCAATTTCATCTAAATTTTTCTGCGTTGACTGCGCCAAAGGTATTACTTGTTGATTGAGATTTTCAAACAAGGCCTGACTTTCTCTGATAGTAGCATTAATATTATCAAAAATTATTTTTGAATCTTTATCAGCAAATAATTTATTGATTTCTCTTACTGTAATCACCAGACTTTTTGTTAACTCAGTCATAGGTATTGATTTTAGTAAATTTTGTAGCTTGTTGATGTCTGATTCAGTTGTAGGAATTTCCAGAAATTGCTTATCAATACCCGTTAATTTGATGGGAATATCCGCATCAATTTCAAATTCAACCAGTTGTCGCCCTGATACCAGACTTTCCATTGTTAAACGGGCATGCAGTCCTGATTTAACCATTGCAACCATAAATTCAAGTTCCTGCTCTTTTGTTAACTGTGTATTTTCTGCATCTGAGTTAATTAATTCTAATATTTCCTGTTTTAAATCAATATAGACGGGCACCAGGCTTTGTCTGGTTTCAGGATCATGGTAGAGTTTAATTTTAGTCACTGAACCAATATTAACACCACGGAATAGAACAGGAGATCCAATATGCAAGCCCTTAACAGTACCAGGGAAGACAGCCATCAGGCGCAGATCATCTTTAAAAAAACGTCCTGAACCCAGCACCAGAAGGCTGATAATAATCAGGATAATTGCCCCCATAACAAATCCACCCACAACCACCGGGTTTGCTTTCACACTCATTGTGTTTTACCTTCTTGATTAACAAATAATTCAAGCCAATTTTTTTGGCTGTTGGCACTCTTAATTCTTCATCTGTAGAAAATCTCCGGGTAACTCTTTACCTCTGGAAAGGAAGGCCTGCACATGAGGATGGGTATTTTCCTGTAATAGACTATGAGGATCACCACTGGCAATAATAGTTTGTTGTTCATGATCAAGAAAAATTGAATTATTTGCAATGGAGAAAATACTATCTAACTCATGAGTCACAATAATCATAGTAATGCCCATACTATCTCTTAGCTCCAATAATAAATCGTCCAATAATCGGGAACTGACAGGATCCAGTCCTGCAGAAGGCTCATCAAAAAATAAAATGGGCGGATCCATTACCATTGCCCGCGCAATAGATACTCTTTTCTGCATACCACCACTTATCTGTGCAGGGTAGTAGTACTCAAAACCTTTCAAGCCCACCAAAGCCAATTTCAATGAAGCAATCTTGCGAATCCTCATCGCACTATACTTTGTTGTTTCAGATAATCTAAGAGAAACATTTTCCAATAGTGTCATAGAACTAAATAATGCCCCATTTTGAAACATAACACCAAATTGCTGCATTATTTTATGTTTTATCGCATTGGGTGACTGCCAGTAGCTCTGATAGTCACTATGAGATTCATATTTGTCTTTCTCATCCGTATGACGAGAAGAAGCTTCAGGTGCACGAGATTTTTGCTCACTGTCACTGTAAGAATATTGACTATCACCTGAAGCAGATGGCTTAGATCCGCTTCTATATGAGTTACAGGCATAAAAGATATCACCCTGATCAGGTTGCTTCAAGCCGGTCATCGCCCTTAATAAGGTACTTTTACCGCTACCGCTATTACCCATAATAATAAAAATATCGTTATGATTAACAGTGAAATTAAGTTGTTCCTGAATAATACAACCATCATAAGACATTGATAAATTTTCAACAACAATCACAGCATCAGATGAGTATTTTCCGGACAAAGGCCGAGCTAAGGTCAAATTAAATCCCCAACAGGCTGTATATAATCGTCATTATTGCAGCCGCAACAAAAATTAAAACAGTGGCAGTCACCACTGCAGATGTTGTAGAAACTCCCACAGCCTCTGCACTTTTACCACAACTCATTCCTTTTTGACAACCCACTACGGCAACAATAATACCAAATACAATAGCCATCGAAACACCGGCAGCTACATCATTAAGACTAACCGACTTAATCACTACATCCAGATATTGGACTAAACCGATATCTAAAACCGCATACGCCACTAGAGCGCCACCAAAGATACCCATAAAATTAGCATAAATTGCCAATAGCGGCATCATTAACATAAGAGCAATCATACGCGGTAAAACCAGAAATTCCATGGGAGAAATTCCCATACTTTTAAGCGCATCAATCTCTTCATTAACTTTCATCGTGCCCAATTGTGCAGCAAATGCTGCCCCGGAACGACCCGCCATAATAATACCGGTAATAATTGCAGTAATTTCCCGTGTCATAGCCACTCCAACCATATCTCCAATGAAGACTTCTGCGCCAAATTTTTCCAATTGTAAAGCCCCGATATAGCCCAGAATAGCACCTACCAGGAAATTAAGCAGACTGACAATAGGCAGTGCTTCAGCACCGGTTTGCTGCATAATGACTCGGGTATCAGAAGTCCGATAAATTGCATTGCCGCGCAGCATATGTATAAAAGCAGCTCCCGCATCAGCGAGAAATGTAAATACATCTGCAACATCTTGCAATGCAGCAATAGTGTTACTACCTACATTATGTAAAAATGACTGTTTATATTTGAGTGCCTGAGTAATTTTTTTTGCCGGGTGGCGATGTGCAAGCTTGATTAATCGATTCATTTCCGATGGTAACTGTGATAGGTCAAAAGCTATCTGATATTTATTGCACAATTCAATCAATGAAAGAACAACGGTCAGCAGAGCCGAATTCCACTGTGTCAGCTGCCGCATATTAATTAATACAATCTTTACCTGATCCTGCTGCAGCAGTTTTTCTAATTCATCATCAAAGTCATCAGGAAACTCAGCATCACGTGTCCAGTCACCTCTCAGTTCAACCCATAATTCAGAGTCTGTAATTTTCAGCTTAAATTCTGGTATCATCCGTTTTTCAGTCGTCTTGGTTATCTTTTAAAAAGAAAAAAATGCTCGCAATAATAAATAAAAAGAATATTGGATAATTACCCCAAGAAACATAAGGGGTTGTACCTGTTCTTGGCTGAATAGTACCATTAATTACCGCAGATTTGAATTGTGGCCCTTTGACACGAATGCCGCCTTTATAATCAATAATAGCTGAAATACCACTGGTTGTACTCCGAACCAGTTCACGACTGCTTTCCAATGCTCTCATTCTGGCCATTTCAAGGTGTTGATGGGGTGCCAGGGAATTACCATACCAACCGTTATTAGACAAATTAAGCATCCATTGAGCCTGTGGAATCTGCTGCATGACATCCTGAGCATAAACATCTTCATAGCATAACGTCACCAGCACTTTATTTCCTTTAATAGAAGGTAAATCCTGTTGTGCTTTTCCCGCACTGAAACCTGACATCGGCATATCAAAGAAGCGAATTAAGCCCCTTAATAAAGAAGTCAAAGGGACATATTCTCCGAAAGGAACCAGATGAGTTTTATAGTAAAAACCCTGCTCACCACCAAAATTAGTCATTGCATTGTAATATTGCTGACTACTATCATCAAACACAGGCAGACCAGTCACCAGCTCTGTCTGTGTTTTTTCAGCCTGTAATTTTAAATCATGATAAAAACTACTTTCCAGACTATGGTAAAACACCGGAATTGCATTTTCAGGCCAGATGATAATATCATTGCTCAACCATTGCTGTTGGCTGAGTCCAGTATAAATCTCTTTTGTTTTTTCCAGCTGCTGCCGATCCCACTTGACCGATTGAGCAATATTCCCCTGTATTAACGCCACTTTTAATACTTTACCCTGATCCTCACCCCAGTGGATTTTTCCGATAAGGGTGCCTGATATCATTAGTATTACAATAATGGCAACACTATAAATCAATTTGATTCTGACAATGAATAGTGATGCTATAAAAACAACTAAAAGAGACAGGCCGTAAATACCAAAGACAGGAGCATAGGCTGACAATGGCGTTTCAATAAGTGGATATCCAACTAATATCCAGGGAAAGCCTGTTAAAAGCCAGCTCCTTAACCACTCAAAAAAAACCCACAATAGTGGTAAATAAAATAATATTAATCTTTTTTGAACAATAAAAATTTTCGGTTCAACAGAACCACCTTCATCAGTCTTGTATGGATTTTCTGTTTTAAGCCCAATATTAATTCTTAATTTATAGATAAACCAGGCAAATACAGCATAGTACAACGCCATTGCTGAAATAAACAGAGCCGTCAGAAAACCTGCCAGAAGCCAATGTGCAGAACCAAAGTCATGAATAGCAATATAAAGCCAGGAAACACCGACACCAAATAATCCCAAACCAAAAAGCCAACCTTTAAAAAAAGCCTCTTTAACTGAATGAGTATTCAGCAGCTGAAAGAAAAATAAAGCCAGTGGGAAAAAAATTAAATATGAAAACAGGCTATTCAGGGTATTAAAGGGAGCAAAAGATAAAGGTATCATTGCTCCTGACAGTAGACTAACCCAGTAAGAAGTCTGTTTTATTGTTATTTGATCCTGAACTCCCCCTGGTAAATAGTCAAGCAGGCTCTTATCTGACATAAACAGCCTTGAGCTAATCAAGAGTAGCACTGTCTTATTTGCAAGGAAAAATATGTTTGCAAAACAACAGCTGACAAGTTTATTGGCCGATGGCTCTTATCAAACATAAAAGTTATTACCCATTTTCCACTGTATCAGCAGCAATAATTAACCTCAAACTAAGAATACGGCGATGATCCGCATGAGTCACTTTAAACAGAAAGCCTTTCAGTTCCACCTCTTCCCCGCGCTGGGGGATATAACCAAAAGCATTCATAATAACACCACCAATTGTATCAAATCTGTCATGACTGATATCAGAACCAAAAAAATCATTAAACTCATTGACTTCAGTCAGAGCCTGGACAGAGTAAGCACCTTTTCCGTGAGAAACAATATCACTATCTTCATCAACATCATGTTCATCTTCAATTTCACCAACAATTTCTTCCAAAACATCTTCAATAGTTACCAGACCGGAAACCCCGCCGTATTCATCGACCACCATTGCCATATGGTTACGATTAGAACGAAAATCTCTTAATAATACATTCAGACGCTTACTTTCCGGGATAAAAACAGCCGGACGCATATATTCCCGCAAATCCATGGTTTGAAATTCTTCATTTAAAAACTGCTTGTCCGTTTGGCTATTGTTGTTTTTCCTGTTAAGAAAAATGGTCAGCATATCCTTGGCAAGGAGAATACCTTCAATGTCATCTCGATTATCACCAATAACTGGAAAACGTGAGTGTGCGGACTCAATAATTATAGAGAGTATTTTCTCCACATTGTCATGTCGTTCAATAATAGTCATCTGTGAACGGGGTACCATCACTTCCCGAACCTGTGTATCCGTTACTTCCATGACACCTTCAATCATAGATAAAGTTTCACTGCTGATCACGTCACGTAGTTGGGCATCACGTAATAGTTTCACGAGCTGGGGTTTATCTTTTACTTCACCAATTAAAGCATGGCCTATTTGTTCCAGAACATTTAGACCTCCATTGCTTTTATCAAACATAAATAACACCATAAAGTCCTGAATATAGTACTTATTAAATTTTTTTACTTAGAAGAGTAGACATTATACCAAGACCTCTGGTTTAATAGACAGAGTATTAGACTTATTTCTCTTATTTATATCATTATTGATTTCAATAAATAATTTACTATCTTTAACTTAAAAGCATATATAATTAAACCTCATACTCAATTAAATCCAGGTAATTATGGTAGCAGCTAAACAATCTCCGATGTTAACAGGACTGGCACGACAATTTGTCCTGCAGAATTTTCTTCAGGAAGATGAAGTCCAGAATGCTGTTAAAGATGCAAACAAAGAAAAAATTCCTCTTGTCCATTATCTTTCTCGAAAGGAATTAGTCAAAGCCATTGATATTGCAATTATTGCTTCAAGTGAATTTGGCGCACCATTACTTGATATCAATGCAATTGAAATTGATAAGGATACCGTTACCACCATTAAAGAAGCTTTAATCACCAAACACCTTGCATTACCAATATTCAAAAGAGGCCATAAATTATTTATAGCCATTGCCGATCCAACCAATGTAAGAGCTCTGGACGAAATTAAATTCCAGTCGGGTTTAAGCACTGAAGCAATTCTGGTAGAAGCAGATAAATTAGAAATTGCCATTGAAAAAGCCCTTTCTGAAGCTGACGGTGGTATGGATATGTCAGATTTTGATGATGATGAGCTTGAGGGGCTGGATTATGAAGATACAGAAAAAAATGAAAAAGATGAAGGCGGCAGTGATGCTGACGATGCCCCGGTTGTTAAATTTGTCAATAAAATTTTATTAGATGCCATTAAAAAAGGTGCTTCTGATGTCCATTTTGAGCCTTATGAAAAGTTTTTTAGAGTCCGTTTAAGAATGGATGGGATTTTGCAGGAGGTGGCAAAACCTCCCGTGAGCTTAACCCCCAGAATTTTAGCCCGCATTAAAGTCCTCTCAAGACTGGATATTTCTGAAAGACGTATTCCCCAGGATGGTCGTATGAGGATGAAAATATCCAAAAACAGAGCCATTGACTTCCGTGTCAGTACCTGCCCCACCTTATTTGGTGAAAAAGCAGTATTACGTATCCTGGATCCCAGTAGTGCAAAATTAGGAATCGATGCTCTGGGTTATGAAGGCTTTCAAAAAGAACTTTATATGGATGCATTAGCCAAACCCCAGGGTATGATATTAGTGACTGGCCCCACAGGCTCAGGTAAAACTGTTTCTCTTTACACCGGTTTAAATATTTTAAATACAGAAGGGGTTAATATCTCTACAGCAGAGGATCCGGCTGAGATTAATTTACCCGGCGTTAATCAGGTTAATGTCAATCCCAAAACCGGACTCACATTTGCTGCAGCCCTGCGCTCATTTTTGCGTCAGGATCCGGATATTGTTATGGTAGGAGAAATACGGGATCTTGAAACAGCTGAGATTGCTATTAAGGCCGCCCAGACCGGTCACATGGTTCTTTCTACCTTACATACCAATGATGCACCACAAACTTTGGGGCGTCTGATGAATATGGGGGTTCCTCCCTATAACATTGCCTCTGCAGTCAGTTTAATTATAGCCCAGCGCCTGGCTCGACGTTTATGTGACAATTGTAAAGAAGTCGATGAAGTACCTAAAGAAGCTCTACTGGAAGAGGGATTTACAGAGGAAGATATCGCCAGTAATTTTACGCTCTACAAACCGGTGGGCTGTTCAAATTGTAATGGCGGTTATAAGGGACGTGTTGGTATTTACCAGGTGATGAAAATCTCTGATCCAATGGGACGCATTATTATGGAAGGTGGTAACGCAATAGATCTGGCGGATCAAGCCCAAAAAGAGGGGATTCCAGATTTAAGGCAATCTGGTTTAGCAAAGGCAGTGAGTGGAATCACCAGCCTTGAAGAAATTAACAGGGTCACGAAAGATTAGGGAAAAGTCATTATCCCAGTGATCAGGCTGTTATAAGCAAATAGTTAAGGACAGATTATGGCTGCAAAAAAAATACAAAAACAAAAAGTCAATCCTACATTTATCTGGGAAGGTGCTGATAGAAGCGGCACCCGAAAGAAAGGAGAACTTCAGGCTCAAAATCTCGCACTGGCTAAAGCTCAGTTACGCCGCGATGGTATTAACATCCTTAAAATCAAGGTAAAACCCAAGCCCTTATTCGGCATGGGCGGACCTAGAAGAAAAGCCATAAGCCCTCTGGACATTGCTATTTTCTCACGTCAACTGGCCACCATGATGAAAGCAGGCGTGCCGCTGGTTCAGTCATTTGAAATTGTCGGTAATGGACATGAAAATGCCAATATGTCAGAGCTGATATTGGCCATTAAGGCAGATGTAGAGGGAGGAAGCTCCTTAACTGAAGCCCTAAGAAAATTCCCCTTATATTTTGATGACTTATACTGCAGTCTGATTCAGGCAGGAGAACATGCCGGTATTCTGGAAGCTATTTTAGATAATGTAGCCACCTACAAAGAAAAAGCAGAGTCAATGAAGGCCAAGATCAAAAAAGCTCTGTTTTATCCCACTGCCGTTATTATTATGGCTGTTATCGTTGTCACTATTTTACTCTTATTTGTTATTCCCGTGTTTGAAGATATGTTTAAAAACTTTGGAGCCGATCTGCCGGCACCAACTCAATTCGTAGTGGATGCTTCAAGGGCTCTTCAGGAATGGTGGTGGCTAATTTTTGGTTCAATTGGTCTGGCAATATTTGTATTTTCCTATTTTAAAAAACGCTCCAGAAAAATGCGTGAGGTATTAGACCGACTCATTTTAAAAGTGGCCGTTATCGGTCCTATCATGGAAAAGGCTTCTCTTTCCCGTTATGCCCGTACATTACAGACCATGTTTGCTGCAGGTACACCATTAGTTGAAGCCCTTGAATCTGTAGCAGGCGCTGTCGGTAATATTGTTTTTGAAAAAGCGGTTATCTCAATTCAGCAGGAAGTAGCTACGGGTACCCAGTTGAATAAATCAATGAGTAATACCGGTGTATTTCCCAGTATGATGATTCAAATGGTTGCAATTGGTGAGGAATCTGGAGCTCTTGACACTATGCTGGGTAAGGTTGCAGATTTCTATGAAGAGGAGGTGGACAATATGATTGATGCTTTGACCAGTCTCCTTGAACCTATGATTATGGCTATTTTAGGTACCGTTATCGGAGGAATTGTTGTCTCTATGTATCTGCCAATTTTCCAGATGGGTCAGGTGGTATAATCTAACTAAAGAGCGGACAAATAACGTTTCAAAAATAAAAAGGACTCTCTTGAGTCCTTTTTTTTCAATCACTTAGCACAACGGAAACACCCAAAACGTGATAAGCAATCTGGTATTTTACAATATGCATTAGAGCCAGCATTTTATGCTGATATATGACAATAAAAACGATGGTATTTATATGAAATATAAAGATAATTTCCTTAAGTACCTACCTATGAGCGTTTACTAGTTATAAACTTTTCTTACCTGAAATCTCCCCTATACCACTTAATCTACTTTAAAAAACTATTCAATATTTTAACAATTTATACTTATTTGTACTGATTGGTATAAATACATTGACAAAATCAATCCGACTGGTTTATATTGTATTGAACAGTACAATAAGGCCAGGTGAATTAATTAGCTATTAGTTCATACGGCACTAATAGATGTTTGTATTTATGATGTGTTTTTTGACACAAATAGATTATGAGCATTAATAATACTCTTATAAAAGGATTAACAATGAAAATTTTATTGATGAAAATATTTCTATTTTTTCGTAAAAAAGTCCCTAAGCCAGAAACTCCTGTATTTAAAGCAACAGGAATGCGAACACCTTTAATTATTCCAAAGCCCCCTGAAGGTGAAGAAGAATTTGTTAAGTTAATGTGTAAACATGCTGAAGAGGTTATGGGGTTTCTTCCTGATCCATTATTGGTTATGGCAATGAGTCCTAAAATTCTTCAGGAATTTGCTGAGTTTTTAAGTGAATATGAATCACATCCACGCTTGAATTCAAACCTATTAGCTGTTTTAAGGTATTTAGTGGCAGCAAAAAAGGATTGTAGATATTGTGTTACTACTAGTGAGGCAATTATGATCTCTCAAATGAATATAGAGCTAGATGACCTTCGTAATGCTCAGGAAGATCCAACGACATTCCCTTTCCCAGAAAAAGAGAAAATACTTCTACTTCTTGTTTTAAAAATGGTTTTAGAGCCAGATGATGTTGAAAAAAGTGATCTTGAAAAAGCATATAAACAGGGCTGGACAGATACAGACATTTACGAAACTGCAAATTATGCGGTTCGTAATCTTGCTGTAGATCTTCTATTGAAAGCATATAAAATCGATGGACAAGGTGCATTTGCTTAATAACTCGATGACTTAAATATTTATCCAGTATTTAGTCTCAAAGAGGAGCAATTTTGAATGCTCATAGACAGTGAACAATTGAACTGATTAAAAAAGGGGCTTTTAGTGCCCTTTTTTTATATGTACATTGCGGTTAGATATTAAAATAATCTATATTTATGTATAATATTATAACGAACAGTATAGTATTAAAATTAATTTTTGGAATCTTCAATGGCAAGAGTCAAAGAGTTTGATGAAGTCAAGGCATTAGAAAAAGCAATGCATCTGTTTTGGAATCACGGCTATGATGGGACTTCTTTACAAATGCTTGAAAAAGCAATGGGTTTAGTAAGAAGCAGTATTTATAATACCTATGGAAATAAACGCAAGCTGTTTAACACCGTCATTTCTCATTATGAGAAAACCGTTATTACACAATTAATGATGTCTGTTGAAAAAGAGTCTGATATAAGAAAATCCATGTCAAAAATGCTTAATGGTGAAATTAATTTACATTTTAATAAAAATAATCCTGGTGGTTGCTTGATTGTATTATCTGTTTTAGAAAAAGCACAGCATGGGGATGAATCAACCAAATTACTTGAATCTATAGTCAAGAAGATGGAAAAATTCTTAACAAAAAAAATATCTGAGGCTCAAAATGAGGAACAAATCAGTACTGCTGTTGATGTTAAAAGTGTTTCTTTGGCCATTGCAACAACCGTTGTAGGAATTGCAGTTATGGGAAAGGCAGGGTTTAGCAAATCGGCTTTGCAGAATATGGTTGCAACTACGATCAGTCTGTTAGATGCATCCTAATATGCTGTATTAAAGCAGAATAAATTTGTGTTACTTGCCTATTGGATAGGCAACCATGCAATCATGGCACACATTGAAATCATTATTTTCTATTTCTTGCATTAAGGCTCCACAGAAAGGACATGTTTGTATAGATTACTAAAATTTGAATAAAAGGACAATTATGATTGCTGTGATTTTTGAAGTTTTTCTGGTAGAAGGAAAAAAACAAGAATATTTAGATATAGCTGCTGAATTAAAACTACAATTAGAAAAAATTGACGGCTTTATCTCTATAGAACGCTTTTCTAGTCTTGTTGAAGAGGGTAAAGTTCTCTCTCTTTCATTCTGGCGTGATGAACAAGCAATAAAACAGTGGAGGAATCTAGAGTCTCATCGCTTTGCCCAAGAAAAAGGGCGTGGAGGTATTTTCAGCAACTATAGATTAAGAGTTGCTGATGTGAACAGAGATTATGGAATGAATGATCGAGAAGAAGCTCCAGCTGATAGTAAAAAAATACATGACTAAGAAAATTAGAGAAGCTTTATTAGAAGATTTTGATGAAATTTGGCCAATATTTCATGAGATTGTTTCAGCAGGTGAAACTTATGCTTACCCTCAAGAAACGACAAAAGAACAAGCATTAAAAATCTGGATTGAAACACCAAGAAATACTTATGTTTTTGTGGAAGATGGCCATATATTGGGTACTTATTATCTCAAGACAAATCAAGTTGGTCCAGGATGTCATGTTTGTAATTGTGGGTATATGGTTTCATCAAAAGCAAGAGGTAAAGGGCTTGCTACAGCAATGTGCCAGCATTCTCAAAAACAAGCAATTAAGTTAGGTTATAAAGCCATGCAATTCAATTTTGTGGCATCTAGTAACGAAGGAGCTGTAGGACTATGGAACAAATTAGGTTTTGATACGGTTGGTCATTTACCTAAAGCATTTCATCATCCCAAAAAAGGCTATGTTGATGCATTGATAATGTATAAATGGTTTAACAAAGAATAAATTGTTGGTAAGAAAGAAGTTTGTGTTTTTTAATTAATATTAACATGAATTAAAATTTGGATTTTACCCAATTTCAGATGGTCAATTAACTGATTTTCATCTAACTAAAATGACCGAAATCGCCTCAATTTTTAGAAATAGAGGCGACAACTAGTCTAACATCGGGGGTATCTAATCTGATAAATAATAGGCTAGTGTTGAAACCACCCTGATTTTCTTTATATGCGGGTTATTTTTATCTCTTGCACTGATACTAAATTGTCCTTGTGAGGCTTTTTTTATTTTTCCCAGGGTACTTTTTGAATCAGAAGCAAATTTTTCAGCGACTTCTCTGGCTTTTCTTGTAGCCTCTTCAATCATTTCTGGCTTAACAGAATTGAGTCGGGTAAAAAGATATTCAGTTTGCGAACGGTAGTTAGCAGCAGTGAAGACTATTCCTTGTTTACCCAATGAAGATAACGAACTCATCACCTTTCTTACGGTTTGAATATCTTTAGAATATACGGTGACTGTTTGCATGGCTGTATAGCGAAATTCAGCCTTTTGATTACCATATTGTTGTGCTGATTTATCTGTGATAGACGGGCTTGTAATGGAAATATCTTTTTTACTGATACCATTTTTTTCCAGAAAAGTCTGTATGTTTTTTGTGCTCTTATCTATTGATGTGTATAAGTCACCCAGTTTATTACTAGCTTCTGTAAATTGGATGGGCCATATTACAATGTCTGCTTCAAATTCTCTCTCAGATAGCCCTTTAACGGTTACCGTACGTTCATATTCTTTAAACTTAATGACAGAATCAGCTAATTGATAGCCCAGTGAAGTTAATCCCAAAAATAAAAAAAAGCCTAAAATTAACGCATTAAATTTTCCATTTGCAAACATTTAATTTTACCTTTGTGATGACATCTATAATTAAAGGATAGGAAGTTCAATAACACTTTTCAATCTATAAGTTTAGCATTTTTGTCTTAGATCAGGAAAATGGTGATAGAGCTTTTGATTTTATCTTATTTCTTGAAAAAGGACATTCTAAAATAAAGTAAAATTTACAACATATCCAGGATAAGGCATAACTTAGTCGTCGCCCTCCACCCTTTAAGAGTCATTCTACTAGCATCTCTTAGATTTACTTTATCAGATTAACAGTGATTCTAAACGAGGTTATTTTTCTTAATATATTTTTCCATTTCCTGATCAGGCATTGGTTTGCTATAAAAATAGCCTTGAATATTCTCACAACCATTATTAATTAAAAAGTGTTTTTGCTCATTAGTCTCAACACCTTCTGCAATGATTTTAAGATTTAAACTTTGCGACAGGGCAATAACAGATTTTGCAATAGCAGCATCTTCTTCATCTTCAGGTAAGTTTCGTACAAATGACTGGTCAATTTTTAACTTATTGATAGGCAGTTTTTTAAGATAGGAAAGTGAAGAATAACCCGTTCCAAAATCATCAACGGACAACTCTATACCCAGTTCACTAATTTGTTTCAAGACTTTTATAGCAGCTTCTGGGTTAGTCATAATCTGACCTTCAGTCACTTCAAACTCAAGCCACTCTGGTTTACATTGAGTTTCATTAATTAAATTCTTTAAAATATTAATAAAGTCCTTTTGCTGAAGTTGTTTTATGGCAAGATTTAGTGCTAATCTGCCTGGGTTTAGTCCCTGACTGCACCAATCAACCAGACGCATCATCGCCGTTTTCATCACAAATTGGTCAAGCTCAATAATAATCCCTGTTGATTCAGCTAAAGGAATAAACTTGGCGGGAGATACTAATCCCATTATCGGGTGTTGCCATCTTACCAGGGCTTCCATACCTGTCAATTTATTAGTGTTGCCATTCATCTGGGGCTGATAATAAACTACAAACTCTTCTTCTTTAAGTGCCGCACGAAGATTAGCCTCCATCACAACCCGTTCAAAAGCTAACTCTGTCATCTCTGACCTGTAATACTGGAAGTTATTTCTACCTTCATCTTTTGCTTTATACATCGCAGTATCAGCATATTTTAAAAGGTCATGAGCTGAACAGCCATCATCAGGATATAAGCTGATGCCGATACTACTGGAAATATACAAACAATGATCTTCAATGATAATCGGCTGAGCAATAATTTTAACAATTTTCCCCGCCAGTATTGAAGCATCTTGTCCTTGTATTAATTCTTCCATAAGAATAGTGAATTCATCCCCCCCCAATCGAGCCAGTGTGTCTTCATTTCTAATGACATCATTGAGCCTCTGAGTAGCAATTTTGAGCACTTTATCACCAATATCATGCCCCAGTGAATCATTAATTTCTTTAAAGTGGTCAAGATCAATAAAAAGAAGTGCCATTTTAGTACGGTTTCGCTTAGATTTTTCTATCCCTTGTTTCAATCGGTCATTAAACAAAACACGGTTGGGCAGACCTGTCAGTGCATCATGATGAGCCTGAAAGGCTAATGATTTTTTCTGTTCCCGTAGTTCATCTTGTACCTTTAGGTGAGTAGTAATATCTCTGGAAGATTCAATAATACCAATACAATTTTTATCCTTATCAAAAAGAGGAGATGCTGAAATTTCGACATAGCATTTTTTTCCATCTAAACCAAAATGCTCATGTACCATAACCGTATGATTTTTACTTTTTAGGGTTTGATTTAAAGGACAGGGATGATCTATTCCATCACAAGGTGTTGTGCGATGATGGGAGACTTCATAGCATTTTGGATGATCAGAATTGTTAGTCAGACTATCCTTGATAGTCTCAAAAAGACGACTACTCATCAGATCAATACTATAGTCTTCTTTTATGACCATTATAGGATCATAAACACCATCAATAATGGATTGTAGATATTCATGTTGCTCTTTTAGTGTTTCTTCACTTTGCTTACGAGAAGTAATATCACGCCCAATCCCCAAAGTACCCAGCAGGCCGCCATTAGATGAGAAAAAGGGGGTTTTAATAGTCTCTAAAATTTCTTTATGTCCATCATCGGCATAAACCACTTCTTCTTCATTTGTATTGGAGTTACCCATAGCCATAGCCATAGTGATTTTGTCATTTTCTCTAAAAAAATCAGCTAACTCTTTATTGACAAAATCATAATCAGATTTTCCAATAATTTCTGATTCCTTTTTCCCAAATAAATGTTCGAACTTTGAATTACAATTAAGATAAATACCTTGTATATCTTTGAGCCAAACCAAATCAGGAAGAGTATTTATTATTGTTTTAATGTGCAATTCACTATCTCTTACTTCTTTAATTAAAGCAGTTTCAAGTTGATTGCTATACCACTCTCTCATACCCAAAAAAAAGATAAAAGTTGCACTTATTACTAAAATAAAAGTATTTGAAAGGTGATTTAAATTTTCTTTAAAGAAATAATAAAAAATAAAAATACTAATAAGGCAAATTGCTGGCATGATGGCTTCATACTTAGCAAAATGGATCATGCCTGTTAAAGGCTCATCATAAATATGCTTTTTACTCTCATCATAATTAACCTGATCTTGTACTACTGCACCTAAATAATGTAAAGCAAAAGCCAGTAGCCAATACACATTTAAATAACTGCTGGCATTAAAAGTTTGTCCCAGTAATTGAAAAGCATAAAGTGTATCCGTGATGGCAAAAATAAATAAAGAGATGAGCAATAATTGAAAACTCTGTTTATTTTTTTTCCAAATATAAAACCAATAGCAATACAAACCAAAAAGAAAGGCTGCTATAGTTAAAATAGAATGCGACAGAGCGTATATTTTGTATGAAAATGGATTTTCTGACTGTTCCAGTACAGAAGATAATAGAAAAAAACAAAAAATGATAACGGTACTTATAATGATCCCCAGGTTTGCCGCTCGAATCATAAAATTATGAAGTGATCTGGATTGAGAATGATAATAAAAAATTCCTACAATAAAAAAGAGAGCATAGCCCATAAAAAACCAGTCACCAACGGAGGGGAATGGAATTAGTTTGCCGCCAAAAATTTCATAATAATCCCAAATTAACATACCTATAAACCAGGAAAAAGCGGCCAATGAAAAAAACAGCCAAGCAGTACCTTCATGTCTATTAGGACAACTTTTAGCTGTCAACCAACTTCGTAAGGCAGCAACTAAGGATGCAAGTGTCCAAAAGAGATCAGACCACCAACTAAGAATTTTTCCTTCAAAAACAGCACTATAATAGCCTATTAAATAGACTCCTAATAAGGCAAAAATAATGAGTAATTTAGTTTGATAAAGTTTTAGTTTCATTTATTATAAACGACTGATAAAAAAGATAAATATACTATTAATCTAATATAAATAATAGTAACAGTAATAATTCATTATGTGGAGATCCACATAATGGCTAGATTGTCACAACTGATTGTTTCAGTTTTTTTGAAAAAGTCTGATATAGCAGCCTGTAATATTCCAGAAATCTATTCAAGAAAATGATAAATCAAAAAAGTACTAAAAATTCAGGGCAGTGCAATAATCATAAATTTTTCCAATCATAAGAATTTAATAATTCTGTCATTTCATCAGCCGCAACAGGTCGACAATAATAATAGCCTTGAATCAATTCACATTTCTGCTCTAATAAGAAATTTTTTTGTACTTTTGTTTCCACTCCTTCCGCTATAACACTCAGATTCATATTTTTGGCTAATGAAATCGTGGAATTAATAATCACTCGATCATCTTCATCAGTCTCGATATCTTGGACAAAAGATTGATCAATTTTAAGCTTATTAATCGGCAATCGTTTTAAATAGGATAGAGAAGAGTATCCTGTACCAAAATCATCTACTGCTATGTTTATTCCCATATCCTGAAATTTTTGTAAGATAATAATAGCTTGTTCTGGATTATCCATCACATGATTTTCTGTAATTTCAAGCTCAATCCATTCAGGTTTACAACCATTCTCTTGAAGTTTATCAGATAAAACTTCAACCAGTTGAGGTTGTTGAAACTGTTTTCCAGACAAATTAATAGACATATTCCCATCCAGTTGATAATCTTTCATCCAGATTACCATTTGTTTTGTTGCTATATCAAATACCTGTTCACCTAATTGAAGAATTAAACCTGTTTTTTCTGCTAAAGGGATAAACTTGGCAGGAGATATAATGCCCAATTCAGGATGCTGCCAGCGTACTAATGCTTCCATACCAACAATCTGGTTATGCTTAGCATTTACCTGAGGCTGATAATAAACGGTTAATTCATTATTTTGCAAGGCATGACGCAGGCTACTTTCCATTAAAATATGTTCAAAGGCTTTTTGTGTCATATCTTCAGTGTAATATTGATAGGTATTACGTCCATTATCTTTGGCTTTATACATAGCGGAGTCGGCATTTCTAAGCAAATCTTCTACTGATTCAGCATCACTGGGGTAGATACTGATACCAATACTGCTTGTCACATAGAGTTTATGATCTGCAAATGTAAATACTTCCTGCAGATCTTGAATAATCTTTGTCACAATTTCAGTTACCGTATCATTATCTTCAATATCATCCATAATAATGCTAAATTCATCTCCACCCAAACGAGCCACGGTGTCAGTATCACAAACACAATGCTGAAGTCTTTGAGCTGTTTCTTTCAGAATAATATCCCCCACAGCATGGCCTAATGAATCGTTAATTTTCTTGAAATTATCCAAATCAATAATCAGAAGAGCAACTTTTTTCTTATTACGATAGGCAAACTTGATTTTCTGATTCAGTCTGTCTGAAAACAATAAGCGATTGGGTAGTTTTGTGAGTTCATCATGATGGGCTAAATGATCAAGAGCTAATGAGCTTTCATTCAGTTCCTTCTGTGCTTGTAATAGCATGGTGATATCATGAATGGATTCGATAATGGCATAAACCTTTCCATTATCACCTTTTAACGGACTTGCAGTTAATTCCAATTGTCTGGCTTTATCAACACCAATAACATGATGGTGTATTACGGTGTGTGTTCTATGACTTCTCAGTACCTGTTGTAAAGGGCATGGGTAATGGTTACCACTACAAGGACTACTGAAATGGTGTGAAACTTCATAACATTTAGGTGAATTGATGTCTTTTATAAAACTTTTATCTATTAAAGCTTGAGCAGATAAATTCATCATGGAGATGCTGTAATCACTATTGATAACAATGACCACATCAGTAATGCCGTCAATGACCATTTGAATAAATTTGTTTTTCTCTTTTAACTCTCGTTCTTTTAATTTTCTTTCTGATATATCCAATAATGTAAACGTAACACCTTTGGAAAAATTATTGATATCTAAAGGAGTAGAGCTTAATAATATATCAATAATATGCCCATCTTTACATTTAAATTGAGTTTCAACAGTACCTGTGCCATTTTTTTGTATTTGGCGATATTTCTCTTGTCCAACAAAATCATACGCTTCATCACTGGGATAAAGCATTCGGGAACTATTATCAATAAGCTCTTCTCGAGAATAGCCTGTAATTTGACAAACTTTTTCATTCACCTCTTTGAGCATGCGATCTTTAACCAATCCAATCCCTGTAGGTGATGCCCGAAAAATACTTTCAAGGTAAAAATGATTTTTCTGGAGTTCTTCATTTGTCTGCTTTTGCTCCGTAATATTTATTGCAATAGCATAGGTCAGGTTTTCAGAAATGATTGGTATTGATGTCCAGTGAAACCATTTATAAGAACCATCATGACAACGATAACGAATTTTAAAATTGATGACAGACTGCCCAGAAGACAATTGTTTCATTGCCGCTTTAGTAGATTCCAGATCATCTGGATGAATAAAATAGAGATAGGGATGTTTTGTTAGCTCTTCTTCACTATAACCTAATGTTGTTTTAAAATCTGTGTTTACCTGTGTAAAATAGCCATCTATACTTGCAATACAAAGCATATCAATAGATTGGCTAGTTGAATTTGATTTTTGATGGATAAGCTTTAATTCAAGTAACTGATTTTTTTTTAATAGCTCTTCATAAGTTGGCTTATTTTTCATTAAAAAATTCTCTTCGGGATTAATCAATCACAATATCTAATTTACATTAATTCAAAAAAACAAGAAATTTCTCCTGAATCTATTATCATGATAATTTATCATAATATGCAAGTATATCTCCTTAAAGAAGTGTGAGTAAATTCTAATGTAGAATTATTTATCTAACTCATAGAATTTTTTTATTTAAGTATGGCAATTAAATAAAAAAATGCTCATTATTTCGCTAAGTACAAAAGACACTAGTTTTGAAATGAATTTTATGTTCAGTTAATATTACAGCACATGGACGACAGTGCTAATTGACCGAAATGGATCATTAAGAGACTAATGCATAATAGGTCAAAAGTTTCAGTTTATTTTTTCTTTCAATAAGTAGGTATGCATTTGACCTTTTCCTTTAATCTCCAGCATACCACGCTCTTCAAATATGTATGTTTTTTTCAACAGATGATATGTGCTTTGTGAAACCTGTATTTCTCCAGAAATACCATGAGATTCCATTCTACTAGCCGTATTCACTGTATCACCCCATACATCATATGAAAATTTGCGTGTACCAATAATACCTGCTACGGCTTCTCCCGAATGTATACCAATACGGATTTTAAATATCTTACCTAAATTATCATCAAGATTGTTCATTTCATCCTGCAAATGCAAGGCAAAATCAGCCGCAATTGCTGCATGGTCATCTCTAGCTTCTGGAAGACCACTTGCAGCCATATAAGCATCCCCAATGGTCTTAATCTTTTCCAATTCATACCTATCTACAAGTTTATCAAAGATGGAAAATATATGGTTCAACTTTGATACCAGTTCTTTAGGAGATAGTACATTAGACAGCACTGTAAATCCTACGATATCGGCAAATACTACTGTAATTCCATCATAACGATCAGCTATCGTTTTTTCACCTTCTTTTAATCGATTTATAATGACTTTTGGAAGAATATTTTGTAAAAGTGACTCAGATCGTTTGTGCTCAATTTTCAAAAGTTTTTCAGCATGTACGATATCTTTATAATAAACTAATACAATCGTTCCAATTATTAATATGCATCCAATAAAACTGGACACATGAACTATCACTAATAGTGAATTTACAGGATTCAAGATTCCAGTACCTGTTGAAAATAAAAAATAAGCCAATAGATAGAGTATGATAGACATCAACGGTAAAGCATATATCGCAATCCTTTCTTTAGCTGAAAATATTATGACAGAGACTAATGGGGTGCCTAGAAAAAACATACCTAGCCCACTCTGAGTACCAAGCATCCAGCATAGGAAAAATAATTGCAGATTGGGTATAATTACTCCCATTAACTTTGCTAATAGGTGAAATCCCCTGTAGTTAATAAAGAGTATAAGCATATAGACTACAATACAGCCTATATTGAGTAGTATAGCGGGTAAAAGACCTCTTAAGTCATAAACTGAGTAAAGCACGTTAAAACATAATGTAGAAATTATAACTAAAGTAACCATTCTGTTTGTCATTTTGATACGGCGAACTTCCATATCACCCTGATCAGAGATACCTAAATTAGAAAGCCACTCCCAAAGTTGAAAAAGAGGCATTAAATATATTGCATACGCCATCGGATATTAATTCTTTATGGTTAGTTAGGTTTACAGCATTTAGTTACATATGACGTTCTCAAAAATGGAAATTAATACCAACTCCTGCCAAAATACCATCAAGTTCATATTTTCCATTGTAGATAGATGTACCGTTTGCATCCCCCCCTGTAAACGGCTTACTATTATTTATTGTTCTATCTTCCCATTTTGCATACATTATTCCACCTTCTAGATCCCAGCCTTTATTTTCATGTTTAAATCCAATAGTGAAAAGATGACGCCTGGAGTTTGGATATTGTGGTGTGAAATTTTGTTCTGGTTGTGGGTTTTGATTTAACGTATAACCAAAACGTAACTGTAAATTAGATATTAATTGGTAAGTAGCTCCAAGATGATAGGAGTTTGTGTCATTCCAGTTATTAGTTGTTTTTGCGAGCACGCTGCCCGAAGAGATACCAGCCACTAGTAGGCTATCACGACTCTTTACCACGATTTCATCAAAACTACTCCATCCTGTTTGGTCAAAATCAAATTCGATGGCAAATTGATCATTTACCTGATAACGTACACCTAGACGAAGAATATCAGGAAATTCAATTATTGTTTCTGAGTTGACCTTGAAACCAAGAATCTGGGTAGCATCAAATTCACCATTAATATTTGTTTTAACCGTAGACTGGTACGAAAATCCAAAGCTCCACTGATTATAAACAGACATTAAAGCAATATTCCACCCCAGACCATCACCATCACCACCAAGACTAAAACCTTGTGTATCAGAAGTAGTCTCCATTACCCTATAATAATCAATACCTGTAGCAAAACTAAAATGTTTATTAATTTTGTAGGAGATATTTGGATTAACATTAAACATCTCCAGCCCTGTTTTTGTGGGATGAAAAGGGGCTAGAGCTCCTGCAAATCCAGAGAATGTACCTTCCATCCAGTTAGTTTCTAATCCAAATGGTGAATTAACAGCAAGTCCTAAACTCCAATTATCTGCAACAGAACTCATCAAGTATAAATTTGGGACAAAAAGAGGTGAATCTACATTATCTGATATTAGTTTAGTCTCACCTTCAGGGGTAACACTAGAGTTGGGATATACAGCCTCCAGTCCCAGTGAAATGATACTGCCTTCATGAAAAGACATTGCAGCAGGGTTATATGCAAAGGCTCCAGACTCTACAGGATTAGCAACAAGAGTATCAGCAGTACCAAGCCCCGCAATAGAGAGCCCTCCTGGAATACTAAATCCAGAAGCATAACTAATATTAGTATATGAGATATATAAAATAATGATACAAAATATATTACTAAGCATATGTTTACTCTCAGAATAATTAGTTCATCAAATTACTATGAGCCTGTCTGAGAATAAAATACTTTTAAATATAGGTACATTATATTGTAGTTATAAAATATTAAGCTCTATATGTTGTGGTTGATTTTGAAAGGTTTCTATTCTCAGACAAGTCCTGGGTATATTGAATAATCATGGTGAAATTAATGTAATTATTTTTATATTGGAATCATAACATAGATAGGGATAACAAAAATAAAATAATTACATTTCATTCACGACTATTTTGGGTCGAAAAACTCATTTATCAAATCAACCAAATATAATATTTTTCTTGAAAGGAGTTACTTTCTGAGCAGGGTCAGAGGGTGTAAAAATACATATATTACAATGGACTATAAAAAACAATTGGATCAGCAAAATTATCAGGATCATTCATTGCTGTTCCATCAAAAGAAGGATTACCATGACTCAACATAATAACTGCACATGCATGGGGAGCTGCCATTGATGTCCCAGATATTGTATTGGTACCGCCATCTTTCCAAAGGGAAATAATATTAACTCCAGGCGCAGAAAAATCAACAGTTGGATTACCATAATTAGACCATGATGGCATAGAATCATTTTGATCTATTGCTGATATTGTCCATATATTTTCACCATTTGCCCTTGCAGGAGAATGATTATTCGCATCATCACCATCATTACCAGCAGCAAGAACAAAAAATGCACCACTTTTATTTGAGGCTGCAATAACCGCATCATCCAGAGTCTGGCTTACACCACCACCCAAGCTCAAATTAACACAGTCTCCCGCTGATGCATTCTCAGCAACATGGTCAATACCTGCAATAACTCCAGAATAAGAGCCAGAACCACGACGATCAAGTACTCTTACTGGAATAACAGTGACTCCAGGTGCAACACCTAATGAACCTGTTGTATTATCAATAGCACCTATGATGCCAGCCACATGAGTACCATGTCCATTTTGATCGTCCATATCATCTTCCCCTGTTTTTCTATTTTTAAAAACAGAAAAGCCATTGCTTTCGTCAATATTTAAATCAGGATGTTTTAAATCAATACCAGAATCAATAACCCAGGCGGTATAATCATCAATATCCACTACTACTCCCCCACCGCCTATTCTTTCAGTACCATAAGAAATTTCTTGCTTAGGAGAATTTGTATCACCTCCATCTTTAACAGGTTTTCCCTTGTTAATCGAAATAATGCCGTCAGGTTCCATTGAACTAATAGCAGAATCATCACCAAAAACAGTATAAGCAGCAAAACAGGGGATATTGATGGTGAAACCTTTAATAGAATGTTGGTAAATATGTTTTAAACTAGCATTTGCCTGCACAGACATTGCTTTTGCAAGTCCCTTAACCTTTACACTTTCTAAATCATCATGAAAACTCACAATACAACGATTATGCACATTTGATAATTCTTTGTTTAAGGTATATGTGGCAGCTGTTTCAGCCAATACTGTATGAGAAAATAGCGTGCTAATAACAAATATTGCTAGTATGTGTTTCATAAAATTCCCCTGGTTATATTCTTCTGTTTTTAGCGGCTATACCAGACTTAACTTTAATCTTATTATTGAATCATACACACGAATCACTTTATTGCGGTCATTATCTATGTATTTTATAAAACTGTGATCATTATTTTTAGTATTAAGTAAATTTCAGTTTTTAGCGGGGTTTTCATAACATTAATTTATACAAACCTTATTTCTACCACTCTCTTTAGCTTCATACAGTGCTTTATCAGCTCTATTAATAGAATTTTCAATACTAACATCTCTTTCTTTATTAATTTGAGATACACCAATACTCACTGTAAATTTAAGTTCCTGCACATCTTCTATCTTAATGACTAACTCTTCGACAACAGTCCTAATTTTTTCAGATATTACCAATGCACCATCAATATTTGTCGCTGGTAATAATATCACAAACTCTTCACCACCCCATCTACTTAAAATATCACTTTTTCTACTTTCCTCTTGCAGTATTATAGCAAGAGATATAATCGCATCATCACCAACGTTGTGACCATAAGTATCATTTATATTTTTAAATTTATCAATATCCAGCATAAGTACAGATAAATCTGTTTCATTCCTTTTTGCTAAGTCTAAAATAGATTCGGATACCTTAGTAAGGTATCGTCTATTATATAGGTGAGTCATTGGGTCTGTATCAGCTAATAGTTTTAATCTTGTATTTTGTTCTTGTATGGTTTTAATCATTTTATTAAAACCATCAAAAAGTATTTGAAATTCATCATTCCTACTTATACTTATATTTTGTTCATAATTATAATTTGTTTCAATATCTTTCATAACGGTAGTTAATACGAAGATAGGATCTGTAAATATTTTTTGCAATTTAGAGGCCATAAGAAGTGTTATTAATATTAAAATAATAAATACTAAAGAAAGAACATATATTATTTCCTTTAAAGTTTTTTTGATTTCATCCTTATTTGAAACAATAAATAAAGAGCCTATATACTCACCTTCTAAATATAGTGGCTTAGAAACTATTATATTCTCATCGTCTATATATGTATTTGATTGGCTAAAAATAAAGTTTTTCGTATCCATCATATTGAAAAGTTTACTTTTGAATTTAGTTTTATTTATCTTGTTTTTTATATAAATTGCAAATTCACTTTTTTCATTTTTAAGTAAAAATGCCCCATCAATACTATTGTCAACTTTAAGTGCGTACAGTGTATTTACAGCACTTTGTCTATCATCAAAAGACAAAGAAGCAAGTAAATTCTCTCCCATTATATTAGATAAATTAACTAATCTACTTTTGTCTACAGATATTCTTTTTTTAGAAATATATGTAAACATAGTCGTAGTGGTTAATGTAATTGCTATTACGGCAATTATACTAAGTATGAAAATCAGTTTTTTTCGTATTGAACCAAGTATTTTATTTTTCATAATTAAAATTTTATTGAAGCTTTAATATAGTAATACGCTCCACTAACACCAATTGGTGAATTATTTGTAGTCGTCAAAATTCCGTCATACCCCAAAAATATATTGGATCTACCCCATTTGTCTAGTGTTTCATCAAAAATATTAGTTCCACCTATAGAAATATCAAGATTATTATTTACTTCATAATTTATATCTAAGTCTGTTGTTATTACTGGATCAATATCATATACACCACTACCAAGAGAAGATGAAAAAGAACCAAATCGGCTAATATTTAATGTAATATTATATTTATCTACTTTATAGTTATTTAAAATCCTGAAGTTTGATTTTGGTTGCCCATTTTCTATATCATTTATTTTATTCAATGATACATCTTCATTAAATCCTATAATTTCAGTTTCACCATAGTAATACCAAATTGTAGAATTCAATTTAGAACCATTATCAAATGTATATTCGGAATTAAACTTAATATCAATACCTTGAGTTTTTGTATTGATTGCATTTGTAAAGTAACTGGCATTTGAAACACCATATTCATCAAATATAGCTTGTTCTTCCGGTGTAGAAGCTGATTTTTTATCAGATAATAATATTCTGTCATCCACTTTTGTATAAAAATAATCAATCATTAATGATGTTTTATTTGAAAATTGATAAACAGCACCCGTTGTAAAATGAACTGAACTTTCAGATTCAAGTTCTTGCGCACCAAGTATCTGAGATACAGCATGGTCTGGTGTAAAAATCCCTTTTAAAGATAGCTGATCATTTGTTACAAAGTGTGAAGTATGTGAAAAATTTGATTGCGCTAATGATGGAGCTCTAAAGCCAGTACTTGCAGTAGTTCTAAGTAATAATTTTTCTATTATTTTATAACCTGAGGAAATTTTAATATTTTGTGTTGAACCAAAATCACTATAATCTTCGAACCTTAGGGCACCTTCTATGGAAAGATCTTTATTAACATTATAAACTGTATCTATATAGGCTGCATAATTTTCACGACTACTATCAGTCTCATCTTCTGAACTAAATCCTGAAAAACCTTGAGTTCCTGTGCCTGCATAAGATGTTTCATCACCAGCTTCTATTTTATAATTTTCATATCGATACTCTAAACCAGCTGCAAGATTAAATTGTCCAATATTTTTTTTCAAATCTAAATTAGTAGTATTTTGTATAAATGTCAAATTACCATTATCAAAACTGGTAGGAGAGACCGCTCCTAATGTGTAATTCATCGTATCATTTAGAGAATAATCAAAATTGTTATACCCATATACATTGCTTATGTCCCACTGTGTATCATCACTAAACCTTCCTTTTACTCCAAGAGTAAATGAATAATCGAGTATTTTTGCATTCATTATTGGTAAAAATCCATTTGGATAAATAGCTCGATTTTCATCAGGTACTCTATAAAACGTACTTGACTCACTATCTCTATAGCTAACAATAGCATTTGAATAAATTACGCTATCATTATATTGAGCTATTTCTGTATTTAAAACGCCTGATATATTTTTTGAATCTGGAAGTCCCATCCATGTTTGCACACTTGGTGGGTCAAGCCTTCTATCTTCTCCGGCTCTTTGTGTCCTATTTTGTAGATTAGCTGATAGAGTTAGATTTGCAAAACCATCATAATCTAAAGGAACTGATAAAAATGAATCCAGTTGAACTTGTTCACCATCACCTTCTTTTCTCTGTCCAGCATGCAGACTTATCGTATTTTTATCACTTTTCCCTTTTAAGATAATGCTTATAACACCAGAAATTGCATCTGTACCATATTGAGCGGCGGCACCATCTCTTAATATTTCAATCTTTTCTATTGCTACAACAGGAATAGTATTTAAATCAACATGGGTTGTTCCACCAGATATATTCGGTATCTCATTCATTAGTGCAGAGGTATGCAGCCTTTTTCCATTAACTAGTACGAGAATTTGATCTGAACTCATCCCTCTTAAAGTAAAACCATTAATATGGTCAGTTCCATCTGAGACTGAAGTTTCGATAGTATTAAATCCAGGAACAAAATATTTAAGTACATTTGTTAGCTTTGTTTGTCCAGACTCTTCGATTTGTTTTGCTGATATAACATCTACTGGTGATTTTGAATCTAAAAAGTTTTTTGCTTGTTCTCTTGAACCAATTTCTGATTTAAGCTCAATTGTTTCATTTAAAATACTTGCTAAACTTTTATCATCTAAATCATCTGTAGCATGTAATGAAGTAACTAATAGCGTAGTGCTAATTATTGATATATATTTAAGTAACTTCATGGCCTACCCCCTTCTACTATATTCGCCATTCTTAAAAGAGATGCCTTTATTTTGATATTTTCTTTTTTGGCTTTTTTGAGGTTTATATTTAATTTAAGCTTTTGAGATAGTGAATAAATTTGAATTATTCCACCTTTTTGAGCGAAACCACGCAAATCACTGATTGTTAAAATGTTTTTCTCATGGATATAGTTAAGTATGGATGATAGCTCAGATGATGTAGCTTTAGATATGTATAAAATATTTGTAAATTTTAAATTTTCAATATTATTTATATACTTTATACGGATTTTTTTATCATTAATCTTTTTACCTTTATGTATAGAATTAAAATAATTACCAAGTTGATTTTTATATACGGTTATTATGAATTCATTTGAGTCTGAATTTTCCCAATTTATAAATTTAGCAATCTTACCAACAATAATAGATTTTAGTTTATCTTCTACTTCATAAGCATATAAATTATTATAAAATATAGATATAAATATAAATATAAATATAAATATAAATATAATTTTTTTCACTATTTTTCCACAAACCTTATGTAAAAATTATTCTATAATGAACAACTCCACTGTAATACTTTTTTTAAATCATAATTAACATAACTAAAATCAGTTCTACTTGAAGCATTATTTACTTTATCAAGATATCGATAATTAGTACTCAGCTTAAACTTCAGAGTCTATGTGATTGTCAGGTTAAAAGCTATAGAAAAATTAACTAAAATTTAGTCAACCATCGTCAATACCCGCAATGTCACTATAGGGTGAGTTATTACATGGTTTAATAGACATGGACACTTCAGTTAAGGATAATTCCTGCCAACTGTATAACACATTATAATTTTTTCTTCAGATACCCAATACACCAATATAGTCACCATTGAGTTCATACATTGGGGCTTTAATTGTTTCAACCCATTCCTTATGCCCATCACTTGCATAAGTTAACTGTTCTTCATTGGTTCTTGGCTGTCCTAATGCTTCAGCCGCCTTATCATTTTTTCTAAAAACATCAGCTATGTCTTTAGAGACAAAGTCATAATCAGTTTTGCCAATAATATTGACTTCTTTTGCTCCATAGAATGTTCCAAATTTAGCATTGCAGGAAAGAAAAATACCATTTTTATCTTTAAGCCAGACCAGATCAGGTAAGGTATTAAGAAGTCCTCTCAATCTGGCTTCACTACTTTTTAAAGAACTCTCAGCCTGTTGGCGTTCAACTATTGCACATTGAAAGGCTGTAGTGAGTTGTTTGATTTCTGGTGACGTATTTTTTAATTTATTTAATTTTATTATATTTCCCTGACCATAGAGCTTAATTTGATGAACAAACTGAGTTAATGGTTTTGATACTTGCCGGCCTAATAAAAAAGCGATCAAGAGGGCAGATAATAATATAATAATACTGATAGTTAGTATATATTGATTGTTTTTTTTCAGCTGTTCTATAATTTTTGTCTGGTTGATCCCGATATGCAAACTGGCATCTAATCCTGTGAGTAATGTCTCACTATAATCATAAATAAGGCCATGTTCTGTCTGATATTTATGCACCAGATGGACGCCTGACTGTTTGATAGCAGGATTATTGGAATGGACAAGAAAACGTGGAATACCCTTTTCAAAAGAGTGTGCAAAAACGGTATTATGTATACCTTTAGTGATATAAAGATATTCGATGGGATTATCGTGGCTTTTTAAACTTTTTAGTAAGTTAGTGATTCGCAGTTGATTATCATTGATAACATCTTGTATCAAGGCATCACGTAATGATCGAACAAGTGTGCGAGCCAGGATTTTTTCTGAATCATGATGCAAGCTCATGCTTTGATGTTGCGTGAGTATAAAATTTGCCAGGGTGCTCAGTGATGTCGTTATGAGTATTAATAAAAAAATACGATTAGAAATTGTCATCATTGTTGCTCCACTAATGGACTTTCTCCAAAAATCCAAGCCGGATAGACCACTGGCGTAACTCAGTATAATCACTTTCTTTAGCTGCAATAAAACCATTGGGCATCTCTGTTTTATCCCAATGGTACAAACCAGTATGATGTTCACCCTGAGGTTTGAAATCAATTAATGCTTGCTTAACTTTAGCAATGACATCAGCAGGCACAAATTGGTTTACTACGATACCGCTGGAGGGATAATAATGTGAACTGTGTATAATATTGACAATACCCTGTGTGACCAGATTTTTTGCCAGTTTATCCTGTAAACCACAGACATCTGATTGACCAGAGACGACCGATTCTGCACAATTTTGATGCGATCCTGTATAGCTATAACTACTTAAATCATCCAGAGAAATCCCATTTTCTGAAAGTATAATACGAGGAATAAGATGTCCTTGAGTCGAATTACGATTGCCAAAGGCGAGTGTATGCCCTTTGATATCCTTAATACTCAGAATATGGCTATTTGGTTTTACGATAAAGAAAGATCGGTATTCAGCTTTGCCCTGAAGATTAAGACCACGAACTAAAGATTTTGCACCATATAACGACTGAGCTTTGAGAAAACTATCGGCACCCATTGCAGCAAACTGAGTCTTATTTTGACCCAAATCATCAACAGTAGAACCATTTAGAGGAGTGAAATGGAGTTTAAATTGATAACCAGTTGCACTTTCAAGATAGTTTAAGAAAGGTTGGTATTGTGCTGCATCCTCCTGTGGTGAACTTCGCAAATCAAAACCGAAGTAAAAATTATTATGTTGAGGTAATTTACTATTTTCTTGTCGCAGAGATTGTATCTTTTTATTTTCAAGCTGCAAATCATTATCACTGAGACGATCACTGCTATCAACCTGCTGAATTGGTATATTGTCAGAGCTATCACAGGAAATTAATAATAGTGATAGTATCAATAATACGAGAAGAGTTGCTTTGCCCCCACTACAATAGTTTGGTTTTCTATGTAGTCTCATAACTATTCCTTTGATTCAATTTAAGGAGTCCATGATGAAAAAGTGTAACACAATTAAGTATAGATAGAGCTAAGTCAGTTTTCCAAGTGGCAATTATTAATGCACTGGGGGAATAAATCCAATCCAACAAAGCAAGTGGTTAAGAAAATTATTAGAATAAAAATCAGCTAATAAGGTCAGGATTGCACTGGCTATATTGCCTGGGAAATTTTAGCTGAAGGTGAAACATATAATCCTGAATTAGCTTGTGATATTAACAAATGATGGTGGCCAAATTCATGTTGGCTGAAGGATCTTGATCACCAACCCGTACACGCCATATTGTATTTATTTTGTTAAGATAGAGCTTTAACAACTCTATTTCGACCTAAATTTTTTGCTTCATACAAAGCCTTATCGGCTCTGGAAACTAAATCAGATGTTGCTTCACCTTTCCTGTACTGTGCAACACCACAACTTATTGTCACTTGACCAACGTCTGGAAATTGATATTTTTCAATATAAATTCTAATTTTTTCTGCAAAACTAAAAGTCATTTCAAGTGCTGATTCAGAGGCAACAATCAGGAATTCCTCTCCTCCCCAACGACTAACGATATCTGTTTCTCTAATATTTCCTTTTATAATTATAGCTAACTGTATCAAAATATCATCACCAACCGGGTGTCCATAGGTATCGTTAATTTTCTTAAAGAAATCAATATCAAAAAATATCACTGAAAAATTAGTATTGTAGCGGTCAAAACGGCACATTTCTTGAGACAAGATATCTTTTAATTTATTTCGATTATAAAGTCCTGTTAAGCTATCAGTGATAGACATTTTTTCAATCATTTTTTTATCTGTAATATCATGATCTATAGCAGTAAATCCTTCAATTTTTCCATTATAAAATTCTGGTGTTATAACGGATTCAATCCAAAATGCTTCACCATTTTTCTTTACGTTTTGAATTTCTCCTGTCCAAATTTGACCGCTCTTAATTGTTTGCCATAAATTTTGATGTGTTTCTTTTGGTGTACCAGGATGTTTTAACACATTATGACTATTTCCAACTAGATCTTGGGGAGTATAACCTGTTAATTTGCTAAAATAAGAACTAATCTTTACTATCACACCATCTTTATCAGTCACTGAAATCATAACATTGTTATTGATTAGATCAGTACTATGTTTAATTTTATCATATGCATCAGCAAGTCTTGTCTGTAATTTAGAAGGAGCGATACTTGCAATCCATGAAAGTGGTATAGAAATAAATAAAATTGTTCCGGCAATAAGTAATGCAGCATAAATATTGTTATATTTCATCTTATCTACTACCTGGGACTTTGGAACAAATAGAATCTTTAAGTTTTCAGTATTATTAAATAAATCACCCAAATAGTTTGAATATAAATTAATAGAATTAAAACTGTTATTATTCAGAAAATCATTAATATATTCCGGATATATTTCACCTAATGATTGTTTATTTTCAAGATATTTGCTCCATGAATCTTTAGCACCAGGGTGATGGATAATTTCACCTGAGACATCAAATAAATAGACATTGAAATTAGAAGACTGAGCTAATATTTTAAGAATATTTTTAAAACTTAGATTGACAATAAATATACCTTTAAATTGATTGTCAATAAAAAAAGGGGTTGCAACTCTAAAGGTAGGTCGGTAAGGAATTTCTATTTTTCCATACTCAATATTTAAATCAATATTTGAGTGCCAAAATTGGTTAGCCATGAGACGTGAAGTTTCTTTAAAGTAATAACGTTGACTCTTATCCTGTAGTTTTGTTTGATCAACTATTTGTAATTCATTATTTATTCTATTTCGATCAATTCTTACTTCCTCATGCCCGGATGCATTGATATAGCGTAATTGCATAATCTCATTATTAGAATATCCTAAAGCATAGAAAAGGTTATTTATATTATTTTTATCGCCTGTTTCGGTATATTGTAATGCTATGTCATTTTTTGTGATTGAAGAAAGTAATCTCTCCATATTGGAGATATAATTAGATAAAAAGTTTCGCTTAAACTCTACCTCAGTCTTTGCCATTATTTTTAATTTATTATCTACATCGGTCAAGCTTGAATTATAATTGATTAATAATGTTAAAAGGGCAATAATAATGCCAAAACCAAGAAAATAAAGTGAAAAAATAAAATAGTACTTTTTACTCAAAAAAATATTTTTATTCATTAATCTTTACCTTGATTGAACGACAATTAACAAAACTAGGAGCCTGTCCGAGAATGGACACCGTAGCAAAGGAAATCTGTTTTGAGTCAGTTTTTTTCATAATTTGAGGCGAATATAGGCATATTTAACGAAAATTATGGAGAAAAATGGCCAAAATCAGGTTTTCTTTGGTAGAATTTCTATTCTCGGACAGGCTCCTAGATAGTAATATTCTTACATCATTAGATGTTATGATTGATTGAAAGAGCTCTTTTTAATGTGAAATTTTATTTCAACTTTGTAATGATAGCTTTGGAGAGTTTTTTATTCAATCAATTTGATCTGAACGGCAGGGCTTTGAAATATCTAAATTATAGACCTATAAGTTTTCCGCTGATTATTTTGTCTTTTCTCTGCATGATGTCAACTGCTGTTTTTGCTTCTTCAAAACAAAATCCAGAATTAGTACACCCTGGACAACAATTTGCGCAAACAATTGCTGTCATCACAAGTTTTCCCGTCTATAACCTGGATACAGACCAGTTGATTCGTATTTTGCAACCTTTAATGGAAGAAAATAATACGATTAAAGCAATAGAAATCATTGATACTATTGGTAATGAAACACTAATTAGCTTTTATCGTTTAACAGATAAAAAAATTTACAATAATAAAATTCCTGAAAGTATAAAAGCATATGAACATTTTAATGCCAGCATTAAATATGATGAAGAATTGATAGGACAAGTCACGCTATATTATGCAAGTAAACAGCGTATAGACTTAACACATGAGGAAAAAAACTGGATTGCAGCACATACGATTAAAGTCGGGGTTGAGCAATGGGATCCAGTGGTTTTTTCAAATAATGGTTCTGATATTGATGGTATTGCAGGTGATGTTTTAAAAAAAATTATTAAACTGACCGGTTTAAAAACAAAAATAATCAATGAACGTTGGAATATCTTATTAACTGACTTTAAAGATAAAAAAATAGATATTCTTCCTGCCACTTATTATACCAATGAAAGAGCAAAGTACGGATTGTACTCCACAGACTATTTTAAAATGAAAGATTATCTTTATGTAAAAGAAGATAATAACAATATTCACTCTATGAGCGATCTGGATAATTCCCAACAACCCGGGAAATTAGCGATTGTTGAAGGATATGGCACCATAGATAAAATTAAAGAAAAATTTCCCGGCATACAATTGGTTTATACAAAAGACTTAGATGATTCAATCAATCGGGTTTTAAATGGTTCCGTTGATGCTTTATATGAAGGACAAGTTGCTGTTAAAAAGAAAATCAATGAAGAATTGATTTCCGGTTTAAAAGGTATCGCACAAACCAGCTTTAAAGCACCTGGCCTGCATTTCTTTTCAAGGATTGACGAACCACTGCTAAAGTCAATTATACAAAAAGGACTGGATAGCATAACGGAAAAAGAAAGACATAAAATTACTTTATCATGGGTTGATGACATTAATTCAGCTGATAAAAAAGCCGACCTGAATCCTGAAGAAAAATCCTGGATTCATTCTAATACAGTTAAAGTAGGTATTGAACCATGGGCACCCATTATTTATTTTGAAGATAATAAAGCTAAAGGGTTTTCTGCTGATATATTAAATTTAGTGATTAAAAAAACGGGCTTAAATGTAGCACTTGTCAGTGGTACCTGGGATGAGCTGCTCAATGGATTTAAAAATAAAAAAATTGATCTCTTACCTGATGCTTATTATAGCAAAGACAGAATAGAATTTGGTTACTTTAGTGAATCATACTTTACAGTTCGAGAAAATATTTATATCAAAAACAGCAACTTTGATATTCATTCATTTGAAGATCTGTCACATAAGTCCTTAGCCATTGTCAAAGGATTTGCAACAATCCCTTTTGTTAGAGAAATGTTTCCGAATATTAACATTGTTGAGACAGCCAGTTTTGAAAAATCTGTAAAAATGGTATTGAGTGGTGAAGTTGATGCTTTACTGGATACCCCGATTTCTTCAGAATATTTTTTTCAGGAAAAAGGTGTGTTTGATTTAAAAGGAGTACCACAATTTTCACTTGAAGGTAATAAGTTACATTTTCTGAGTCGATTAGATCACCCTATTTTACATTCCATATTACAAAAAGGCCTGGAGGCTATTTCCAGAGAAGAAAAAAGTGCCATTGTTAATCGATGGCTCTCTGGTAATGACAGCCTTAACTTTAGTAAGAAAGAACAAGCCTGGATAGATGAAACAAAACCGATTCGATATGTCTATAATCAGGATTGGGCACCTTTTGAATGGACTAATGATGTAGGGCAACATGCAGGATTTATTTCAGATATATTAAGGCTCATAAAGACTAAAAGTGGTTTAAACCTGATTTATACCAAAACAGAATCATGGGAGCAGGCAACCGGGTTTACAAAAAATCGGCAAGCAGATATGTATAGTGCTGTTGGTATAACAGAAGAAAGACAAAGTTATATGAATTTTTCTGAGAAAACACTTTTTTCAACACCCTATGTCTTTGTCAGTAGACAGGGAGAAAGTTTTGCTGATGGCTTTGAATTGTTTAATAATGAACAATCTACTAAAAAAATAGCCGTGGTGGGTAATTATACCATTCACGGAATTATGAAAAAAAATAATCCCAATGTACCTCTGACTTTACTCAAGGGGACCAATGAAGGTTTTAATAAACTCTTATCAAAAGAAATTGATGTTTTTTTAGTCAATTCTGTGACTGCTAAATACTATATCAATAAAGCGCACTATAAAAATCTGAAAATAAGCTATAACACAGATTATCAACTCAATTTACATATTGCAGTGCGTAATGACTGGCCGCCGGAAGTACTTTCAATTATTAACAAAACAATTAGTACTATCGGTAGTGAAAAGCTGAATGAAATATATAAGAAATGGGCTAAAAATGAAGAAGCCTTGTCAATACAGCTGGATTATAGTCAGTTGGGTGAACAAATTAATGAACTTTCTGTTTTTGAATTATTTGCGCTGGAAGAAATGTTGCTCGCCGCTTTTGTTGCTGTATTATTCGCTTATTTCTTATATCAGAATTATAGTCAATCACGATTTTTAAATATTAATTTTAACCGTTTTATTCTTGTGATTGTAGGCTTCGAATTTTTAATGATCAGCTTTATTCTCTATGAATTATTGAACATGGACAAGCTGGAAAAATCACTGACACATGTGCATGAAGATGAACATGAAATGCTTAAAGTTGCCGACATCCTGAGACAAAGTTCCGATGATTTAAGCCATTATGCAAAAAGCTATGTAGTAACCAATAATCAGGAGTATAAACAAAATTATCTCGATATTTTAGCCATTAGAAATGGAACAACAGCAAGACCTGAAAATTATCAGGGCATTTACTGGGATTTAGACAAAAAAATCAGAAAGAAACTGCACCCTGACACTGAAAAAGTCCCACTAAAAGAATTAATACAGAGAGAACATTTTTCAGATGAAGAATTTGATTTATTAAAGCAATCAGAAGGTAACTCTAATGATTTAGTGAATCTTGAAGTCAGGGCATTTAAGGCTATGCAGGAGAATAATCAAGCCTTGGCGATTAAATTGCTGCATTCCAGTGACTATGATAAAGCTAAATTTAAAATTATGTATCCTCTTGATATTTTCCTAAGTAGTATTAATGAACGTAGTGAGCTGAAAATAAAATTAATAGAAAGAAATATTAGTAATGTTTATCAAACGATTCTGTTCGCCAGTGTTTTATTTATCCTGGGAAATTATCTCATTTATTTGATGTTAATCAAAAAGATTAGAGAGCCGTTACATTTTTTAATCAGCAGCATTCAGGCGTTTAAATCAGGCAATAAAAAAATTAAACAAAAATTATTTTATGATGATGAATTAGGCCAGATGAATAAAGAATTCTTTGCTATGAAAGCAGTACTTCAAGATAATGAAAAAGAACTTAAACGACAACTTAGAATCAGTAAGGTTGCAGATAGAAAACAACAGGAACTCATAGTTCAGATTAATGAACAAGCCGCGATCACACAAACAGCCGAAGAAAAAACACGGCTGTTGCTGACCTCTGTAGGAGAAGGTATTTTTGGTGTTGGCAGTAATGGATTAGTTAACTTTATTAATCCTGCGGCATTGGAAATGCTGCAATACCAGCAGGCAGAAATCTTAGGGCAAAAGATACACGCAATTATTCATCATTCTCATGCCGATGGCAGTCATTATCCTGTAGAAGAATGCCCCATGCATCATGCACTCACTCAAGGTAAAATTAGCCGGATTGATAATGAAGTGCTGTGGCGAAAAGATGGCAGTAGTTTTCATGTTGAATATAAAGCACGCCCAGTGATTAAAGAAGGGCAAGTTGCTGGTTCAGTGGTTACTTTCAGTGATATTACTGAGCGTATCAATGCCCATGATTTATTGCTTAAGCAGCAGCTTGAAATCCGGGAGATCCATAAACAAACTCGTGATTCTATAAAATATGCGGCTCTGATTCAGGGGGCATTAGTTCCGGATAGTACCGTTTTTCAAAAGTTTTTCCAGGATTTTTTTGCCATCTGGCACCCTAAAGATATTGTTGGCGGAGATATTTATCTTGTTGAAGAAGTGAGTGAAAATGAAGTAATAATTATGGTCATCGATTGCACTGGTCACGGTGTACCTGGTGCATTTGTAACCATGCTGGTTAAAGCAGTCGAGCGTCAACTCACCGCTAATATTCACAAGGACAAAACGATCAGTCCGGCAAACATGTTGAGTATTTTTAATAAAAGTATTAAACACCTTCTGCAACAGGATAATATTGATTCTATCTCCAATGCCGGGTTTGACGGGGGCATCCTTTACTATAATAAAAAAGAAAAAATCATTCGCTTTGCAGGAGCGAATACGCCATTATTTGTGATTCAAAATAGTGAATTAATAACCATTAAAAGCAATAGACATTCCATTGGTTATAAAAAATCAGATGCCGACTATAAGTTTACCGAACATACTATTGATGTGAGTTCTCCCACACAAGTTTATATCACCACAGATGGTTATATTGATCAAAATGGCGGTGAAAAAGGTTTCCCGTATGGCAAGAAACGTTTTACTCAATTTATTCTTGAAAATGCGGGTGAAACATTTGCTGATCAGCAAGAACTCTTGCTTTATGAATTACAAAAGTATGAAAACGGTGAGGAACGCAATGATGATGTGACGGTAATAGGCTTAAATATATAAAAAAATTATTAACGACTCTTGAGTAACAAAAAATTGGCACAAATAATTTTAAGCCATTTTAATGTTACTAAAAATGATTCGTGCCAATTTTTTTGGCTATGGGCACTTCTAAGTAACAAAAATTTGTCCTCCATCATTTATAGAAATTTTATGTTACTACAAATGATGGTGGCCAAATTTATGTTGGCTGAAGGCTCTTGTTTTTGTACTTTATGTTACAATTACCAACTTAATCGCTTAAATAACTAAGTTGCTAGTCATAAGTATTACTACTAAACTTACTATAGGTTAGTTATATGTTAAATTTTTATTCTGGCAGTAGTAAATCTGTTAACCCAAAGAAAGCAATTAAAGAATCTATTAATATTGCAAAAAGCAAAACTAATGAGGAAGTAACGCTTGTTATTCTCCATAGCACATCAGGCCATAATCTAAATCAATTATTAGTTTCAATTCAAGAAAATTTACCAAATGCATCTATCATTGGTTGTACAGGAAGTGGCGTAATCAGCAATGAATATGTCAGCGAAAACCTGAGAGCTGTGGCTTTAACTTTAGTGACAGGTCATGAATTTGTTCTTTCAAAGGTAGAAGATGTTACACAGAATAATTGTTATGAATTATCAAAATTAGCTGCACAGGAACTAAAAAACAATAATTTATCCATTAATATGCTCATGGCATTTGCACCTGGCTTAGTCGTTAATGGTGAAGAAATTACTAAAGGAATTAGTGATGTTTTTAGTCATCAAGTCCCTATCTTAGGTGGATTAGCCGGTTTTAATGGTTCAGTGCCTAATACTTTTTTATTTTATAATCAAGAAGTGCTCGAACAAGCTATCGTGATGGTTGGTTTTTTTGACCCCTCACTTGCCGTTGCCCAAGCTTCTCACCATGGCTATTTACCACAAGAGAATCAAAAATTTATTGCCACTAAAGTAGATAATGAATTTATATGTGAATTAGATAATAAACCAGCATGGCCAACATTGATGGCATCTTTTGATCTTCCTGCATCAACACTTCCAACAGAGGTTATTTCTTTATTAGCTTTAGGTACAAATCTAACAGAATCAGAAAAATCTGCCTATGATAATAAATATAAACTTCGAGCACCATTGATATTAAGTGAAGATGGAAAAGCAATGGCATTGCAGTCACGGGTTGCTGTTGGAACAGAATTAACCTCCTGTCAAAGAGATGAAGAATACTTAATGAGTGGTGTTAACGGCTTAATTGAAAGATTAATTGTTCAATATGATAAAAAAGATCCTGTAGCTGTTTTTCAAACAGATTGTATGGCTCGTGGTAGAATGTCAAACGGTGTTATTAAAAAAGAAGAAATTACCAATAATCTTCAAACTGGGATTATAAAAGATTTTCCTATTGCATGGTTGGGGATGTACGCATTTGGTGAGTTTGCACAATTAGACGGCAAAAATCATTATCATAACTATACAACATCAATTTCTGTCCTTCTGCGCTAATAAATTATGGCTTATTCTAATGAAAAAAATATTTTAGAAAACCTTTCAAAAGATGAGCTCATTAAAGAATTTAAATTCCTTAAAGATGAGCGGAATAAGCGGCTTAAGTCGGATATGGTTTTATCCCAGGCTCATAAGCAGCTTGAAATTGAGAATACACGAATTAAATCAATCCAGGAGTTTATCGGTGAAGCTCTAAAGCTTAATAGTGAAAAAGACGTTTATGAATTAACAATAGAAACGCTGATTGAAGCTTATCAATGTGAAAATGCACTCTTTCTTAGTTATATTAGTTCAAACCAATGGGAAGTAGCTTATGACTTTTCTGATTTGTTTGAAATAAAGATACTTGAAATTGTTCAAAGTAAAAGTGAATATATACGACTTATTGATAATCAACAAATATTTAAGAATTGTGAATTATTACAAAATGCAAATGGTATGATGGCATTTTATGATAACGGGATCAATAAAAGTGCTATTATTGCATACAATTCCAGAGAAATGCTTGGAACCTTTGAAACAATCACCGAAACTCATCTAACTAGTTTTGAAATTATCTCTAATCAAATAGGTATAATTTTAAAAAATATTTCCTCTACTAAAATTCTTAAAAAATTTAGCAGCAGTCTTGAAATAAAGGTTAAACAAAGAACAAAAGAACTGGAACATCAACAACAAATTGTACAAACTGCAGAAGAAAGATCACGACTATTACTGACTTCAGCAGGAGAGGGAATTTTTGGTGTCGGTAGTGATGGTCTGGTCAATTTTATCAATCCTGCGGCTCTGGAGATGCTGCAATATAATGAAAGTGAGATTTTAGGGCAAAAAATTCATTCTGTCATTCACCATACACGGACGGATGGTAGACACTATCCTGTTGAGCAATGTCCAATGTACCATGCTTTTAGTGAAGGCAAGGTCAGTCATATTGATGATGAAGTCTTATGGCGTAAAGACGGTACGAATTTTCCAGTAGAATATCAAGCACAGCCAATTATCAAGGATAAGCAAATTACTGGTTCAGTGGTGACTTTCAGTGATATTACTGAGCGTATCAATGCCCATAATTTATTGCTTAAGCAGCAGCTTGAGATCAAGGAAATCCATAAACAGACCCGTGATTCTATAAAATATGCAGCACTGATTCAGGGGGCATTAGTTCCGGATAATAAAGTTTTTCAAAAGTTTTTTCAGGATTATTTTGCCATCTGGCACCCGAAAGATATTGTCGGTGGAGATATTTATCTGGTAGAAGAAATGAGTGAAGATGAAGTAATTATTATGGTTATCGATTGTACCGGTCACGGTGTGCCTGGTGCCTTTGTCACCATGCTGGTTAAAGCAATCGAGCGGCAACTCACTGCCAATCTTCATAAGGACAAAACGATTAGTCCGGCAAACATGTTGAGTGTTTTTAATAGAAGTATTAAAAACCTTCTGCAACAGGAAAATGTTGATTCTATCTCGAATGCCGGATTTGACGGGGGTATTCTTTACTATAATAAAAAAGAAAAAATCCTTCGCTTTGCCGGAGCGAATACGCCATTATTTATGATTCAAAATAGTGAATTAAAAACCATTAAAGGCAATAGACATTCTATTGGTTATAAAAAATCAGATGCCAGCTATGTGTTTACCGATCACACTATTGATGTGAGTTCTTCCACACAAATTTATATGACTACCGATGGTTATCTTGATCAAAATGGCGGTGAAAAAGGCTTCCCTTATGGCAAGAAACGTTTTACTCAATTTATCATTGAAAATGCAGGTGAAACATTTGCTGATCAACAGGAATTACTGCTTTATGAATTGCAACGATACCAGAAAGATGAGGAAACCAATGATGATGTGACGGTTATTGGGATAAAAATATAATTTTACAGCTATTAATGAATATGATTTAAATAAAATATCAATATCCTGGTTGTTATTGGATTAAACATTTATGCATGCCATATTCAGTGGTAGACTCTAAATATGGCATATATAAAAAGAAATCTTCACAATAAAATGAATGAACTACTTGGTTATTTCCCCTGTTTAGTGATATGGGGACCCAGGCAATGTGGAAAAACGATTCTATCAACCATGCTTAGACCTAAGTGGAAATACTTTGATCTAGAGAATCCACAAACATTTGATAAAATCCATGAGGATATGAATTTTTTCTTTAATCAAAATAATACTGATATTATTATTGATGAAGCACAATTGTCATCTAAACTATTCCAGGTATTAAGGGGAGTGATTGATGAAAAAAGAGAACTTAATAATCGATTTATCCTGACTGGTTCAAGTTCTCCTGAGTTATTAAAAAATACCACAGAGACACTGGCGGGTAGAGTGGCAATGGTTGAACTTTCTCCATTCAAAGTTAATGAATTACAAGAAAGCCCTTTACCCATATTTTATTCTATTTTTGATAATGAGCTTTCTACTGATAATCTCAATTTTTTTAACAAACTCAAACCAATTGTATCGCAGCAAAAGTTGTTCACTCATTTTCTTGAAGGAGGATACCCTACACCATTGCTATCAAACAATAAAGTCGTTCATAAGAATTGGATGGAATAGTATTTTTTAAATTATATTTTAAGAGATATTAAAAATTTATTTCCAAAAATGGACTCTATAAAGTTTAGACGATTTTGCTCAATGCTAACTGGATTATCCGGAACAATTATAAATCGTTCTCAATTAGGTCGCTCTCTTGATGTTAATGAAAGTACGATTAAAAATTATTTAGATATTGCTCATGGTACACTGATATGGAGAAATATTCCCAGTTTTGATCGTTCTAAAATTAAATCAATCATAAAAATGCCTAAAGGAATCTTCCGTGATAGTGGCTTAAATAATTATTTACAAAGCTTAACGAGCTTTGAGAAGTTAAATAATTCTCCTCTTGTGGGGCAAAATTTTGAATCATTTATTATTGAAGAAGTTATTAGGGGCGTTCAGGCAAGCAATGCAACACGTTGGGATTATTCCTATTTTAGAACTAAGTCTGGCTCTGAAGTTGACCTTATTCTGAGTGGAGAATTTGGAACACTACCTATAGAAATAAAATATGGTACAGATACAAGAAGAAAACAACTGACAGGCTTACAAAAATTTATCAATGATAATAAACTTCCTTACGGGATTGTTGTTAATAATTCAGATGATATAAGCCTTATTAGTGAAAATATTATTCAAATTCCATCAACCTTCATTTAAGGTTCATCACGAAATAAATTTCCTATGAGTTCTTTTTTTTTATCGACACTCACGGGGACTGAGCTCATCCTAAGTGAGGCTCATTGCTATCTATACAAAATAAAAGCTTAATGATAAAGTACGAGACTCACTAAAAAGAATACTCAATGCAAAA
>JAHXIV010000081.1 GCA_025655455.1 gamma proteobacterium symbiont of Taylorina sp. | reverse complement strand
ATTTACACAAAATAAGTGTTTTAAAACAAAAAATACAATTTGAATTGATGCATTTTCAAAAACAATATGGTGATATTGTGATTTTTGGGGCAGGACATAGAAGCATTATGTTTGTAAATCTTCTGGGTATTTCATCATATATTCGCTTTGTCATTGATGATGATACAAATAAGCTAAATTTGTTGTTACCTGGAACTGATATTAAAATTATTAATTCAACTTTACTATCTCAATATAAACCAAAGGTATGTTTGCTTGCTGTTGGTCTACATATTGAAGAAAAAATTGTACAAAAGTTAAATCAAATTAATAGCGGGATTGAGCATTTTTTTTCTATTTCTCCCGATAGTCAGAATGCTTTAGCAATTTTTAGTTCATCAGACACATAAATATTGTAACTGATATTTTTTCTCAAATTCTTTTTTTATCTTATCACTTGATTTCGCATAAGGGATAATTAAAAGATCATCTGATTTTAATTCACTAGGATGTTTGACTTTTTTATTACGAAATATTGTGCCAAGTTTGTGTTTGTTTTCATCAATAAAACATCTAATAGTGTGTTCCAAAATACTATCCACAAAAGCTGCATTAAGTGTTGTGCCTAAAACATATAAATTCGTATGTTGATGATATTGTCTAAGTTTATTGACTGTGTGATCAATGTTATCCAATAGTTCAGGTAGTTGATGAGAATATATGTTTTGCTTAGGCTTTTTGTTTGCTACTGTCGCAGTAATAATAACTTCTCGTGGAAACCATGGGTTTTTAATGACTTGTGTTTTAAATCCAAAATATTTAAATATATTGACTAGGTTTATTTGGCTAAAATAATAAAATTGATCACCGAGTAAAATTGAAAGTTTATTTTTGTTTATGTCTGGTGTTTGGATAAAGACTAACCCATTTTTTGATAGTTTGTATTTTAGTTGTCGCATTAATTGTGCTAAGTCCTGTATATACATAAGCGAATGAGATAAGCAGATTAAATCAAATTGCCCTTGAATATCACTCAAGTTATTAGAATAGAATTTATAATGATTTTTATTAGGGAAGTGAAGAGATAAGCGAGGGTTTACATCAAAACCGCATAATAATGCTGGTTTCAGCTTTTTATCTAATGCTTGAAGCAGGCTTGCATCGAAGCATCCAATATCAAGAATATTTATTTTCTCTTTATTAAGTATTTTTGATATGGCTTCAGCTTGTAGAAAACTACGAGTAACTGGATGTTTAAATTCACTGACTAATAATGTTTGTTGGGTTTGCTTGCTCTCAGAGTAATTTTCGCTTTTAAAAAGTAGGTTACTTGTTGCTAAAATATTGTCATTTAACAAATTAAAAATAAGTTGGCAGTGCTCACATTCGGCTAGTACGAGTTTGTGAGCTATATTGGAAAAATCCATATGTCTAAATAATTTATAATTAGTAGAATAACTTATTACTTGTGTCGCGTGACAAAGAGGGCATTTCAGAGAAAGCTTATTATTCTTTTGTGAAACTAACATAATGGTATGGGCATCCCCAAAGTTTTCTTAATCGTTTTTTACTATGGTAATTCTTTATAATTGATTCACTCGTTGCAGAAGGATGCATTATTTGTGCAAATAAATCCTTGAGCTCCTGATTAAAACGGTTAATTGTTTCATTACCTGAATTAGATAGATATTTATCTAGTGAATCAGGATAAATTATTTGCTGTGTATTTAATGAGTCCTGTTTGATATATGATGAAATATTATCCAATAAAAGACGAGTATCAGATAATACAGAACTTGATGGTTCTACTGGTGTACACAGATTAGGTTTTATACCAGTTAGAAAATATTCAAATGCATATTTGTTCCATGAGGATATAAAACGTTGATGTTTTTCTGTGTCAGTTTCTATATTTTTATACCATGAATAATAATCAGTTATATTCCATTTCGGTGAACAAGAGCTAATAACTGCATTGTTTTTAGCAACCAGAGGTAGTAACTCTTGAAAGCTCCATAATATATTGGCAGAGAAATAAGGATTAATTAAGCCATCCTGCCACCATGCTTTAAAGGGTCTTGAGGTATTTATTTGCATAAAATCTTCATTAAAAAGTTGTTTAGCAATGCTTAAAGACTTTTCACTATGTACATTCTTTATTGAATTTAATCTTAAGCATCTATGTAATACTAATTGTCGGGTACATTCGAGTAAGGATCCATAACGATCATCAAATGAAATAATAAGTATCCCACCCGTTTTTAATAATTTTAGTAATTTGATGACAACTTCATCTCTATTTTCCAAACAGTTAACAAAACCTTCGGCAATAACTAAATCAAATTTCTTTTCAGTTTGGAAACTATTGATATCGGTATTGACTAATTCCTCTATTTTATGTTTTAGTTTATGTTGTTGAAATAGTTTGTGTAAGCGAGGTAGAACAATATCGTTGGGTTCAACTAGGGTTAAATTTGCACCATAATGTGCTAGAACCAGAGCATTTTCTCCAGAGTTACAACCAAACTCAATAATATTTTTATCCTTGAGTAAATTTAAAGGGATGCCTAAATGGTTATCATATAAATTACGTCTTTTTTGTATCTGCATTTGCCAGTTTAAATCATCACTCACCTCAATAGGAACAGGGTTAAATTTATTTTCTTGATAATATTCTAGTAATGACATTTTTTATCCTTGTTAATCATTTATATTTGTTCCTTTTTTATACTTTTAGTAATAATATAATGGTATTGTTTAATTAAGTTTTTATAAGTAAATTTAGTGGGCAGTTGCTTGGCTCTTTTAAGTTGCTTTGGCTGCTCAAGTAAGGCAATTATATCCGCTTGAGTTTTATAAAAATTTAAGCCTAAATCATCGCTATAATTACAATAATCTCTGGAATCAAAGACAATGGGTATACAACCACATGCAATGATCTCAGCAAGACGTTGCGACTCAACTTCGTGAGGTAAACAGACTAATGCATATCTTGCCTTACGGTAAATATCAGCAACAGCAGTACCATGACTGACTTGCCCTTTATGGTTTTTGTTAAAAATAGCCTTATAATCCCAGCCGTTGCCATATAGCTGAAAAGGAATTACATTTTGAGAACATAGCCATTTTACACTGGTATCTCTGACTATATAGGTAATTCCATAGATCAGGCGTTCTATTGTTACCTGATATTTATTTAATATTATCTCAATCCGTTGTTTTATTAAACTAATACCTTGTACAAACAGATTCATAAACTGTTCTAAAGCTGCATGTTCATTTTCACTAAAATCTTGTATTTGACTATAGTAGGAGCTTCCTAAAAAAACAATAGAATTTTCTCGTTTTATTTCTGTATCAGGATAAAAAATATTTTCATCAATACAAGGGGGTTGATCGATAAAATCATTTTTGCCACAGGCAATCATCATTTTTTGAATCAATTCACTATAGACAAAAACATGATCATTTTCTCTCCATTTGATGTGTTCTCTTTGCTTCAAGATAGGCATTGGATCTTGCCACCAGATAAAATTAATCACGTCATCATGCAGATATTCATTGTGTTTATGATTAATATAAACGGCAATATGGGGTTTAAACGCAATAAATATTTTCATGAAATCAACACGATTTATGCCTTCCATTTCATTGACTTCAATATCAAGATGTATTTTATATCCCTGATATTCAAATTCTCTGGCTATTGCTTTGTAGGCGTATTGCAAAACTGTTGTATAACGAGAAGCGGGCAACCAGACACGTAAATGTTTTTCAGAAAAATCTGGTTTTAGTTTTTTAGCTTGTAGTTTTAATTTGGTGGTGATTTTTTCGCGTTGTTGTTCAATTGACTGGATATTTTTTTTAAAGTGTTTAGAAGATTCTTGTTTTATTTTGTGAGAGGCATCCTTAGGACAAACTAAATCTATGGGTATTCTTAAGCGGCTGTAAATAAAAAAATCAATAAAGTTTGAAAAGTTTAAGTGAATTAAATTTTGATAGGGTGTATCAATGACTTCACCATCGTAATAGCATATCTGAAGTCCATCAATAACCGGGTTACCACAATTGACTCTATTTTGTTGCTTGGCTGTATTTAATGCTTCTAAACTATTGATAAAATAAGAATCCTGATGAACATAATTAGCTATTGAAAGTTTATTTCTATTTTCTTGTATTGTATTGATAATGTTCTGTGAATATAATTCATAACCTTCAATATTGTTATCTAGTTGAACAAACTGTGTTGGGATAGGTAGTTTATTATTAGAAAAAAAATCAATAATATTATTATGATCTACTTTGATTAAATTAGGCCATATAATATTGGTGAATGGGCCATCATAGTAGCAATGTTGAAGTTGTTCCTGTCCATTTTCATCAGTTATCGTATTTTGTTTTTTAGCCTCTATAATAGCAGTGTCAATATTGAAAAAAAAACTATGTTTTAATGCCGGCATTGAGAATTTTGTTCCCTATCATCAGTATAATTATAATTAAGATAACTGATAGTAAATTGTTAATAATGATGAATATTATAACCTGAATTAAGTTGTTTAATATGGCTTTATTTTTTTTTAGTTTTATAGTAGCCTAATATTTTGAACATAGAGTGTTTTTTTGTGGTATTGTTTGTACAAAAAGGAATTTATGAGAGATATTTTTCAAAAACTTAAAATTTTTGATATAAAACCTGAAAAACTAAGAAGTCCTGATTTTTATGCAGACTTGCTTCGTGAAAGGAAAGAATATTGGGAACACCGTAAACAGCTAATTAAGCCAGATGCTGAAAAAATCTGTAATTTATGTAAAAGTAAAAGTGCAAAATTATTTTTAGATTATGATGGTTACAAATTGTTTGAGTGTGATGATTGTGGCTGTGTTTATGCTAATATTGTTATCAATGAACAATATAATAAAATTATCTATGATAATGATACTTATGAAGAAAAAAATAAGCGGGAAATTCTGGCAACCTATGATTACAGGAAAAACACCTTTGGTAGAGAGCGGTTAGAATATCTAACAGATAAATGTAATTTTAATAAAAACAAAGATAATTTACTTGATCTGGGGTGTGGTCCGGGGTATTTTTTAAAGTATTTATCTGAAAAGGGTATTAATTGTTCCGGATTAGAAGTTACGGATTTTTTTATAGATATTTGTCATGAAAAAGGACTTAATGTTAGAAAATCACTTTTGAGTGATGAAGAAAATGAGAAATATAATATTATTACGCTATTTGATGTTCTGGAACATTTACATGACCCTGTTACTTTTTTTAAAACAGCTAATCAAAAATTAAAACAAGATGGGTATCTTTTAGCTTATACTCCTAATATACATTCTTTTGCTTTCTTTTTTCAAAAAGACAAACAAAACTTATTACTGCCTTACGAGCACTTATCTTTTTATGACCAGAATTCATTAGAATATTTAGCCAATATTTGTGGTTTTGAAATATCTTCGATTGAATATTATGGTTTAGATATCATCGATTATTTCACGATGAAAGCCCATGAAGATAATATTAATTATAATGACAAGCTTAAAGATATTATTCCAACGCTTCAAGCAATTATTGATCATTCTGAGCTGTCAAATCATATGAGAATAGTATTTAAAAAAATTAGGAGTTTATGATTTTTATCACATTTACTTGGATATTTTATGACTATTTTTGATATTAACGGTCGTAAAGTGGGGGATGCTTATCCTCCTCTTGTGATTGCAGAACTTGGTATCAATCATAATGGCTTAATACAAACGGCCAAAGAAATGGTTGATGCTGCCTGCAAATCTGGTGCTGAAGTTATTAAGCATCAAACTCATGTTATTAAAGATGAAATGAGCCAGGCCGCTAAAAAAGTCATACCTGGCAATTCTAATGTTTCTATTTATGAAATTATGAAGCAATGTGCTTTAAGTGAGGCTGATGAGATCCTTTTAAAGGAATATGTAGAGTCAAAAGATATGATTTTCATTAGTACTCCTTTTTCTCGTGCTGCGGCTGATCGTTTAGAGCGAATGGATGTTCCTGCTTATAAAATTGGTTCTGGTGAATGCAATAATTACCCTTTATTGGAACACATTGCCAAAAAAGGAAAACCAATTATTTTAAGTACAGGTATGAATACGATTGATAGCGTTCAGAAAGCCGTTAAAATATTTGAATGTTATGATATTCAATATGCTTTATTGCACACTACAAACCTTTATCCTACTCCTTCAAACCTTGTAAGGTTAGGTGGAATGCAAAAACTGGCAGAAGCTTTTCCAAAAACAGTCATTGGCCTTTCTGATCATACTACTTCAAATTATGCTTGTTTTGCTGCTGTAGCACTTGGAGCAAATATTTTAGAAAGGCATTTTACTGATCGTATGGATCGTCCAGGGCCTGATATTATTAACTCTATGGATCCCATTGCATTAAAAGAACTATTAATCGGTTCTTGTGAGATTTCAAAAATGAGAGGCGGGGAAAAAGAGCCTGCCAAAGAAGAACAAGTCACGATTGCTTTTGCTTTTGCTACAATAGTGACAACGGCTGAAGTAAAAAAAGGGGAGTATTTTACAAAACAAAACATATGGGTAAAAAGACCGGGTAAAGATGGTATACCAGCTGAATTTTATTCTAAAGTTCTTGGTATGAAAGCCACACAAAATATTGCAAATGATTGCCATCTTAAATGGGAGGATATGGTTGAATAAAAAAACTATACTATTTGTTACTGGAACAAGAGCTGATTTTGGCAAAATTAAAACTTTAATGAAAATAGTTCAAAGTGAATCAGATTTATTTGAATTACAGTGTTTTGTGACGGGTATGCATATGCTTCAACAATATGGTAAGACTTATTTTGAACTTGCTAAAAGTGGATTTAACGATGTTTATCATTTTATTAATCAACATATGAATGAGCCAATGGAAATGGTGTTGGCAAATACAATTCAGGGGATATCCAGATATGTACATGAAGAAAAACCAGATTTAATTATTGTCCATGGCGATCGCATCGAATCCCTGGCTGGTGCAATTGTTGGGAGTATTAATAATATTTTAGTTGCACACATTGAAGGTGGGGAACGTTCAGGCACTATTGATGAACTGATAAGACATTCTATTTCAAAACTATCTCATATTCATTTTACAACTAATCAAGATGCAGCCAAAAGGTTAGTGCAACTAGGAGAGCAAGAGGAAAATATATATGTTATAGGTTCTCCTGATATTGATGTGATGATGTCAGATAGTTTACCCAGTTTAGAATACGTTTATACAAAATATGAGATCAAGTATGATACTTTTCATCTGGTTTTATTTCACCCGGTGACAACTGAATGTTCAACAATATATAATCAAGCTCTAGCTCTAGTTGATGCTTTAAATATATCAAATGATAATTTTATTGTCATCTATCCAAATAATGATTGTGGTACTGTTGATATTTTAAGGGCATATACAAAATTACACAATAATCCGAGAATAAAACTATTTCCATCGATTCAATTTGAATGTTTTCTAGTTTTAATAAAAAATACATTATCTTTAATTGGTAATTCCAGTGCGGGAATTCATGAGGCACCCATTTATGGTACACCGACAATTAATATCGGATCAAGACAAAATAATCGTTTTAAAACAAAATCTATTATTGACTGTGAAGCCAATAAAGGACAAATTTTAGAGTCTATTCAGAAAATGTCTAGTTTAAATAGATTTGAACCCATACAATATTTTGGGACAGGGAACAGTACACATTATTTTGAACAAGCAATAAAATCAGAAAAATTCTGGCAGGTTAATCCTCAAAAAGTGTTTGTAGACTTATAAATGAATAAAAATAGTAATATAGCCATCATTACCGCAAGGGGAGGGAGTAAGGGACTCTATAAAAAGAATGTTTGCTCTTTGGCGGGAAAACCGTTGATTGCATATACTATAGAAGCTGCAAAAAATAGTAATTGTTTTAATCATATCTATGTCACGACTGATTGTGCAGAAATAGAAAAAATATCTACTGATTTTGGTGCCACTATTATTAAAAGACCTCTTGAACTGGCACAAGATAATTCTTCTAGTATCGATGCTCTTGTACATGCTTTGCAGCAAATAGATAATTTAGAACAATATAAGACGGTGTGTTTATTGCAACCTACCTCACCACTACGATGTGCAAGTCATATACAAGAAGCTACAGAACAATTTTATCAATCTAAATCGACAGCACTTATCAGTGTTTGTGAAGCTCATCATTCACCCTTTAAACAAGTTTTTATTAATAACAAAATAATTAAGCCCTTATATTCATGGGATCACATAACACAACCCAGACAAAAACAACAAAAAACATATCAGGTTAATGGTGCTATTTTTCTTATTGACATTAAGTATTTTTTAAAAGAAAAAGAACTTTTTGCAATAAAAGGAAAATTACAAACCTATGTAATGGATTTATTTCATAGTATAGATATTGATAGTCAGTATGATCTGGATATGGCTGAATGTATGATCCTAAAATATCATCTTCAAAAGTGAAAGCTTTAGCTAAACTTGAAATAATAATTTAACAAATGGATTTTTTATAGTTTATTTATGTCTAAACTGATTACATTTTTATCACAATTAACTCATGAGTCTGATAATGCCTTTCAAAACAGGTGTTTTCCTCTAGGCATAGGGAGTATTGCTGCACATTTGAAGCATTCACTATCAGATAAAGTTGATGTTGAAGTTTTTAAACAGCCTTCAGATCTAAATCAGAAACTCATATTGCAAAAACCAGATATTTGTTTATTTTCTATTTTTATTTGGAATGAAGCGCTCTCTCTGGCATATGCAAAACGGATAAAAGAAAAATATCCTGATACTTTAATCATATTTGGTGGCCCTAATATTAGTATTGAATATAAAAAGAATATAGAATTTTTAAAAAATAACCCTTTTGTTGATCTTTTGGTTCTGACTGAAGGTGAAATAATTACCTTAAAAATAGTCAATGATTTCTATGAATTTCATGATATTGAAAAGCTTAAATCGTCGTATTATCCATCGACACTTGCAATAAGTGGTCAAAATATATTTTTAGGCGACTTAACTCCTGATAAAAAACATTTTAATGATTGGCCTTGTAATAAAAATATTGAAATCAGACCTGGTGCCAGAAAGTCAGACAATTCATTAGATGATATTTCTTCCCCATATTTATCGGGCTTGTTTGACAAGTTTTTTATTGATGGTGAAATACCATTAATTGAGACAAACAGGGGGTGCCCTTTTAAATGTACTTTTTGTCAACAAGGGGCTGTATCTCCTGGAAAAACAAGATTTCGAGCTATTGATATTGTTAAAAAAGAACTTTTGTATATAGCAAAAAAAATCCAAGAGTTAGATGTTGAAATTCATATGCTTGAAGTTGCAGACTCAAATTTTCTAATGTACTCAGAAGATTCAGATGTAGTAAAAGCTATAAGGGAAATCCAGGATGAATATTTATATCCAGCTTATATTGGTAGTTCAACAGGAAAAAATAAACTGGATAGAATTTTAAAAAGTGCATCAAATCTAAAACAAGGTTCAATGTTTTTAAGAATATCTGTTCAATCAATGGATGAAAACACATTAGCATCTATAAAAAGAAGCAATATTAAGAAAGAATATTATTTAAAAATAAATGAAGATCTTCATAGTCGAGATGAAGAAAGCAATGCAGATGTTATGTTATGCTTGCCAGGTGAAACTATTGATGCTCATTTTAAGGGAATTTATACGCTATTGGATTCAGGTATTAATGAGTTTGCAAATCTTCAAACTATTGTTTTAAAAGGTACAGAAATGGAACTTCATAGTTACCTGAAATTATATGGAATGGTAACAAAAAAAAGGGTGATACCTGAATGCTATAATCAATATGATATTTTAGGACAAGAAATATTTATTGCTGAACTTGAACAAATAATTGTTGCAACAGAGTCTATGTCATTTGAACAGTATCTTGAAAGTAGAAAACTACACTTAATTATGATGATTTTTCATAATACACGCTTGTTATCTCATATATATACTTTTTTAGATAATTTAGGTATAAAAAGGTCAATCTTAATCGAAATGATCTATAACAAAAGTGAGCAGTATATCAGAGAAGTTATTTGTCAGTTTTTGGATGCAACTAAAGCTGAATTAATCACAGATTTTCAACCTGAAAGTGATAATTTGGATGTTTATACGAGCAATAAAATATTTCGTTATTTGAGTGTGGCTTTGTATCAATACTCTAATAATTTGATTGAATTATTACAAGAATCTTTACACTCTATTTTACCTGATGAGTATAGGCAAAATATTAATGAACTGGTTCATATATTTAAACTTAGAATTATTCCATTAGATTATAAAAATTTGTCTTATATATTTAATATTAATACGGACTTAAATAAGCAATTATTTGGTAAAGAAATATTGATTTACTTATCAGATAAACAAAAAAAATCACTTGATTTGTTTTATGATATTTATACTAATGAAGAAGAACGTATAAATAAAATGGCTTACCATCTCAGACCTAAAAATATGTCCTATATGTTTTCAATAAATCAGTCTGATATTATTTGAGGTGAATAAATTACTCTTATGGTTGCATTAAGTTATATTGAAAAGTCGAAACAAATATTAACAGAAGAAGTTAATAAATTAACGAATTCACTATCAAAGTCTGATCGTATTGTGATTTTTGGTGCTAATGATATTGGTATTTTAATAAAAAAAATATTAATAAAAAAAAATATAGTTATATATGCTTATCTGGACTCATATTCCAGAGATAAAATATTTGATGGGACTTTATTGTGCAACCCTCAAACTGGAATAGAAAAATTTTCACCTAATGTAGTTATTTTAGCTTCTTTATCTCAAAGTAATACTCTGGAGAAGATTCTTCTTAACTATGGCTATAATGGAGAAATTATTAAGTTTGATAAAGAGATGATAGAGTTATCCCCTAATCTTTATCAAAAATGTTCTTCTAAAAAAATTTTAAATTCTTTATATAATTGTCACAAAAACAAAGCTGCTGTTATTATTGGTAATGGAAAAAGTTTAGTCAATACCAGTCCATTATTGTTAGATAAGTTTATAACATTTGGTTGTAATGGAATTACTTTAATTAGTAACTTTCACCCTACTTATTATTTTGCGGTGGATAGGAGAATTGAAGTACGGAAAAATGAGATAGAAAAACTCAGGTCAATTAAAATTTTTGCTAGTACTCTGTATGACTTGTTTTCAGATGGAATTTTTTTTCCTGTCAAATATAGATCTTTAAAATCCATGGATGTAACGGATATATATTCTAATGGGCTGGAAACTAATCATTCGGTTTCAATTATTATGCTACAAATGGCATATTATATGGGGTGTGATCCAGTCTATCTTATTGGGATGGATCATGATTATCAGTATAGTTCCGATATGCATGAGTTATCCCCAAAAAATTCTGTTATAAATAATGAATATTTCCATCCGGATTATCTTAGTTTATATAAAAATGAATATTTAAAGTGGGATATTGATTCAGACATTGTTGATATGGAAAAAGGGTTTCAAAGAGTGAAAAGTCTCTATGAAAAAAATGACAGGAAAATATTTAATGCAACAGATAGGGGGCGTTTAGAGATTTTTCCTCGCTGCCATTTCAATGAAATTTTTTCTAGCTTGAATATTGAAGGATAATGCTAATGCGGGCATTGCTTCAGATAGGTGTTAGCAATTTGATTATCAGGCTCTAGTTCAAGAATTTGATTATAAATGAATTTTGCACCATCACTAATATTTTGTGATTCATATAGCTTAGCCACTTTGGTTAATATAATTATATCTGCAGGATTATAGTCCAAATATTGTGCATAGAGCTCTAAAGCATCGTTATAGTTTTTTGTTATAAAATATATTTCAGCTAATTGTGCTAAGTAGGCTGGTGAAATCTCAGACAACATTATGAGAGCATCATTAGCAGATACAAAATCTTGCTTTTCAAGACTGATAAATGCGATTCTTTTTAGTGCACTTTCTATTGTTCTATCACTGTTGGCATAGCCATATTCTTGTACTGCGAGATCAAATTCATTTGATAGCTCATATTGGTATCCTTTAGCTAAATGAAGGAATGACTTGCATTCTGTTTCTTTGGTGTTAAAAAAATTAAGACTCTTTATAATTTTTCTTAATGATTTCTCGTCTTTTAGAACAAATTTATTGTATAGTTTTATCTCTAAACCTTCAAACTTTAAGGTATCTATTTTATTAACAACAGGTTGAGTTGTTTTTAGAAATAAATTGAAATGATTTTTAACTTGTTTTATATATTCTTCAGAAGTGACATCATACATTTTTTCATCTGTAAATGTTACTTTTGATATGTAAACTTGATGAAAATAAGTATAGAATTCTGGTTTATTTTTTTCTATGACATAAATTTTAGCTGAATGTGCATCGCGATCGATTTGACGCATAACAATATCAAATATTATGGCTAATTTTCTTTTACTTGCAGCATTTCCAAGTGATTTATCTCCATTTTTATAGGCAACAAATAAATCGCTACAACTTTTGATTGTTTCTTGTTTTATTTTAATATGCTTTTCTAGAAGCTCTTGCTCTTCTTTTTGTTGCTGTTCTATATTTTTTTTATTAGAGTTTTTTATAATTGAGGTTTTTAGGGATGCAATTATTCTGTCTAATGTATAAGATTTATTAAATGAGTTTAAATGTCTATTGATTAATTCATCATTTACAGCTAATTTATCATGCTCCAGCAGCCTAACTTCAATACGATTAATTGCAGTAAAGATATGTTTGTTTAGTTCAGTTGCTCCAGTTCTCAGAGCCCTATAATAAATATCACCCGATTTTTTAATGTCCTCATTTGTCCATTCCCGATCACTGTCAGGATTTAAGAAATATAAAAATTCATTCATACCAAACTTTTTTGATAAATCTGAGAATTTAATCAAATCTATATGATTTAATTCTTTTTCAAGTTTATCCATTTTTAGTTTAAAATTAAAATTAGCTTCAGGATTATTGTTGGCAAAGAATTTTTCATTATATTCCAAACCTTTGTTTGCAAGTTCTTCAATTTTGTTGACCTTAAATTGTGTTGTATTGAGTTCTTTTAAAACTGTTTGATAATGTTTAACTTTAAAATATGAGTCTTCGTGTATTGACAGCTGTTTCTGTAGAAATGAAGTAATTGTGACACTTTTATGACCAATTTCAATATTCTCAATAAGAATATGTTCTACATTCTTCATTTTCGTAGAATTAGGGGATGGATTTATTAATTTCCCATTATTAGTTGTGATAGCAAGTTCTGCCAGATGTTCTATAACAGTGACAGCTTCATAATAGGCGGAATTAGTTTCTGCTTTTTCACCCTTATTGGTGATGACTGTTTGAGCAATAGAATTAATATCCGGGCCTGCATCATGTTCATTACTACCTTTAGCGTGGGTATAGCCGTCAGGACTATAACAAAGATCAACACCAAAAAGAATTTGCTGTTTAATACCCATGTCAATGGCGAGTTTGATGGCTGTATTGGTCACTGTGGGACCAATGCCTGTAAAATTTTCTTTATTAAGTTTTGTTTCCCAAGGGAAAATATCGCCCAAATAGAGATTTACACCGAGCCAATTACCCAATAATATGGGGTTTATATGATATTGATGAATTAGAAGGCTATCATTTATATAATTAAAAATAGGTTTACTAATATTAAAGTTTACAGGATATGGATCAACTGATACAAAGATATCAGGTTTAATTTTTGTTTGTAATAATCTTCTGGCAATTCGGGAGACAGCAATGACCATATAGTGATTCTGATTTTCTTCTATCCATTCAATATAATTATCCAGTGATGGACCGCCAGCTAAAATCAGAGCTGATTTTCCTTTGAAATAATCTTTTAATAGAATCCCAGGGGTATGATTTTCTGCAATGTTTTCTAATTGTTTTTGTACAAAGGTTTTACCGTGTAATTGAGATTGAAATTGCCAGGTTAGGTGGTTGATAATATCTTCTATTGCCTGGCGTAGAAAAAGGTATTCATTGAGATAATAATATTGTGCAGCAAAGGATTTAACGGTTTTTACTTTATTGATCATGAAATAGATATCCATGCCAATTTTTTTAGCCTCATCCTGCCACTGTTCTTCAGTGGTAACAAGAATACGTTTATGATCTGTCAGATTGTATTGATCTTTTGTCAACTCTATAATTTCTGGGAACTCAATAAAAACATAGGCACTGCCTTTTTCCGGTGGGGTTTTGAGTAGTTGCTTGACCATCATGCCGGAGTCAGTGCCGGAAATGATGTATAAGGTATCTTCCTTATCGAAGATATCATTGAACTCTTGCAGAAAACTGGTTTGATAATCTATTTTTTCAAAAATTCTTCGGTTAACTGAAAAGAGGTAATGATCACCGAATTGGTTTTCTATGAGGGTACCGAGTTGGGTGTCGTTATTTAAAGTGATCAATTTTTTTACCTGTTTATGAATTTAATATAATTAAGTGTTCAGCATAAAATATGTCAAATTTTAATTTAAAATTGACAATTAGATTGGTTATAAAAAAGATTGATAATTTGCAAACAATCTTCAATTATCTGCTTGTGCTGCATATCTTCACTAAAAAGAGTTGAGCAATTATTCTCTATTGCAGTTGCAATGATTAGACTGTCATAAAATTGAAATTGGTATTTTTCTTTGATTTTTAGAGCATTAATTTGAGTTATGAGTGAAAAATCAAGTATAGAGAATTTATTGTCTAACTCTAAAATGACATTGATTATGTCATCAGTTCTTAATTTAAATTTTTTACACAAAATATTGATAACTTCATTGGTTACTTGTTTGGAAATATAAATATTGTCAGAGCCAAAGATAAGGTTGTTTGCAATGTCAGCTTTTTTAGTTTCTGTTTTAGAATAGGCGTATAAAATAATATTTAAATCGATAAAAACTTTATCGTTCATTTGCTTCTTCTCTATTGAAGCTAAAATCAGTGGTATCTATAGATATTGCATTCATCTTATTTTTATTATCATTTTCATCAATCATTACAATAAATTTAACATCTTTTTTCTCCTGAAGATCTTGAAAATGATTGGGAATATGAACAATCCCATTTTTAATATTAGCTTTAAATTCGACTGAATACATAATATCTCCTTTTAATAAAGCTCTGGCTATTTGTGTTTATTTTTTGTCAGTAATAAAGGTTACATATTTTAATGAAATTCAAATTTATCACGAGTTTCCTAAAGGGCATCAGGAATACTTTCTGGATAGTAAATTGCAAATAACATGAGTCTATGTTTTATTTTAATCAGATTAATTGTTTAAAAGATAACACAAATGTTGATTATATTAAAGTCTGTTATATTAGAATAACGTACATAAAAATGACATTTCTTCTAGTATGATAAATAATCATACTAGAAGAAATGTGAGGGTATATGAGTAGTAGTAAAATAGCAATTACGCTGGAGTCTAATTTATTAGAAGAAGTTGATAAATTGGTCAGTAAGCATTTATTTCCAAGTAGAAGCAGAGCAATTCAGGTCGCTATAAAGGAGAAGCTCAGCCGTTTGAACCAGACCCTTTTAGCTAGAGAATGCGCAAAGTTATCTCAAGGTGATGAACAGTCTTTAGCAGAAGAGGGATATATTGAGGATTTATCTAAATGGCCAAAATATTAAGAGGTGATTTACGTTGGGCTGAGCTTAATCCTGTACGGGGACATGAACAGGCTGGACATAGGCCTGTTCTTATATTAAGTCACGATGTATTCAATGCACGTTCAGGTACTGTCATTGCCATGGCCTTAACAAGCCAAATGCAAAAAGCAGGTTCCCCCCTTACTTATATCCTTGAATCTAAAAATTACAGTAAACAGTCATGGCTTAAGATTAGTCAGATCCGAAACTTGTCCGTTGAAAGAATTGGTAAAAAAATTGGTTTTGTAGAACAAGAAGAATTAGTAGACATTGTTGATGGCTTGAATCAAATTATAAACTAAAAATAAGAGAAAAAATAAAATAATTGAATTAATTTCTAAAGAATAAAAAAAACAGGACGCCAATTGACTTAGAAGCAGTGAATATTCCAATAAAAACCTCAGTTGTGAGGTATGACCGAGAGTATATCTGCATAATACAATCTCCACCGCTTATTATATATCTAAGACGTAGTGGGGCATATCATTAAGGAGTAGTCATCATGGCTCAAGTAATCAATAGTAATATCCCTTCTCTGGGTGCGCAAAACAGTTTAAATCGTACTAATACAGGTTTAACCCAGGCTCTGGAAAGATTATCTTCAGGTAAAAGAATTAATAGTGCAAAAGATGATGCGGCAGGTATCGCAATTGTATCACGTTTTACTGCACAGATTCGTGGTTATAATCAGGGTACTCGTAATGCAGCGGATGCGATTTCATTAGCACAGACTGCAGAGGGAGCTTATGATGAAATGTCTTCTAATATGCAGCGTATCCGTGAACTGGCAATACAATCGGCTAATGCAACCAATAGTTCGGTTGATCGTGCTGCATTAAATACTGAGGTACAGCAGCTCAAAGCAGAAATTTTGCGTGTTCAGCAAACTGAATTTAATGGCGTTGCTGTGATTGGTGCCAGTGCACAGGCATTTGCCTTTCAGGTTGGTCCAAATGCAGGTGGTAATAATGTTATCACTGTAACCACCACTTCCGTTGATGCAACATTAGGGGGAGTAGCTGCAACCAATGGTGTTTCTACTGTAACTGCAGCTAACACAATGATTACAACAGTTGACACTGCTTTAGCAGCACTCAATTCTCAACGGGCAAATTTAGGTGCGGTTCAAAATCGTTTTGAATCAGTTATCCGTAATGGTGAAAATGCTTCTTTGAATTTATCTGCTTCGCGTAGTCGTATTGAAGATGCTGACTTTGCTGCGGAAACAGCGAATCTGACCAAGTACCAGATATTACAGCAGGCTGGTACTTCTGTATTGTCTCAGGCTAACGCTTTGCCTCAAAGTGTGTTAGGATTATTAGGATAGAGGATTGTTCATTCCCTCTATTTAACTGGTTGTGATTGATAGTGAATAGAGGGAGTGAATTTTAAGGAGTAAACTTATGAACGATTTTAATATGAATGCAAAGTTGCCCGACTCAGCGGTGATGAATAGCTTCGTACGTGAAAATTCTGTTCATCCTCTACAAAGTAAAAAAAATACACAGACAACAGAAGTAAAGGAGAGCACAGAGACTGAAAAACGGCAAGAAGTTGCCAGTCAAAAGTCTCCGCTTGACTTTGTTAAGGATGCTTCCAAAGAGAAACTCGATCAGACAGTGACCCAGTTAAATGATTCTTTACAAAATATTCAGAGAAATCTGGAGTTTAGCATTGATAAAGAAGCCGGACGAATTGTGATTAATGTCGTCGATAAAGAAACTGATAAAATTGTCAGACAGATACCCTCTGAGGAAGTTTTGGAACTGGCTAAAAACTTGCATAAGATTAGTGAGCAGGCCAGTGATAAGCTTGAAGAACAAATCAATAAACGTAACGAGCTATCCCCCGAAGCAGCAAATGGAGGGGTATTTTTTAAAAGCAGCGTTTGAAGCCAGTACTTAGAATCAGTGTTTAAAACGTAAAAAGATTGGAGGGATCAAATGGCAAGTTTGTCTCTTGGTGGAGTTAACCTGGATGTACAAGGGCTTGTTGCTCAACTGATGCAAGTTGAGAGTACCCCTCTGATCCGCCTGCAGCAAAAAGAAAGTGAATATCAGTCACAACTCAGTGCCTTTGGTCGTTTAAAAAGTGCATTGTCCTCTTTTCAGGATTCAATGGGAAAACTAGCCTCTCTGGATAAGTTTGAAACCTATAAAGTCTCTACTTCAGAATCTGATACAGCGCAGAGTTTTACCGCATCCGTTGATAGTAATGCTGTTTCAGGTAGTTTTTCTGTAGAAGTAAAAACTCTGGCTGTTGCCAATAAATTTGGTTCTAACTTCGGCAATGATCCGCATCTTAATTTTTTTTCCAGTATTACTGATGTCGCAGTCCCTACCGCAATTGCTACTGATACACTGAATATTGATGACAGCAGTGGCAATACCCCGTTATCTATTGATATTGAAGGAAAATCACTCACCCAGATTCGTGATGCGATTAATACTGCTGCTGATACACAGGATATTGGAGTATCGGCCTCAATTATTAAACAGGATGATAATAAATATCAGCTGGTATTAAGTGCTACTGAAACGGGAGATGCCAATCAGATTTTTTTATCAGGAAATGCAGTGGCACAATTGAATCTGGCTGAAAGTCAGACCTCTGAAGATGCGACAATATTAGTGGATAATGCCTATACTATCAGCAGTGCATCCAATAAAATTGAAAATGCCATTTCCGGAGTGACTTTAAATTTACTCAAGGTTTCAGGAACTGCTGCCGATATGACGATTGAAACCGATATCGATAAGGCCAAAGAAAGCCTTAATGGTTTTGTCAGTGGTTTTAATACTCTTCTGAGTACGATTAATAACTTAAAAGAGAATGGCCTGGAAGGTGATAGTAGTTTAAATAGCATATTAAGCAGTATTCGTAGTGAATTTAATAGTAGTGCCGGCTTAAGCAGTTCATTTAATTTTCTTTCAGAAGTCGGTATTACCTCAGATGCTAAAACTGGTGAATTAAAACTGGGTAGTAGTCAGTTAGACAAGGCTGTGAGTACTGATTATGAGGCTATTTCACAACTTTTTGCCAATGATAGTCAGGGTATCGCATTTCGCCTTGAAGAAAAAATGGATGATTATCTGAGCTTTGACGGATTGATCAAGGTTCGGGAAGAAGGATTACGCTCAAGAATTGATTATAATGAGGATGCCCAGTTCAGGATGGAGTACCGTCTGGAACAAATTGAAGCACGTTATCTGAAACAATTTAGTAACCTGGATTCAATTATTTCTGCATCCAATGCAACCAGTTCCTATTTAACTCAGCAATTATCAAATTTACCAGGTTTTACTCGTACATAAGCTATAGAAAATTTTAAATTGGACGATAATTAGTATAAGCGGTTCCATTTAAAATTATTAAATGATGTTTATACATACTGCGTATAAGTTTCGTTTAAACAGGCAAGCTATAAAGGATATTTTTTATGAATTATGCGAATAATCATGCAGCGATGAATAAGTATACACAAGTTGGTAATCAGAGTACTGCTGCTTTTGCCAATCCTCATCGCCTGATTCAGATGTTAATGGAAGGGGCTCTGGAAAAAATATCCAAGGCGAAGGGTTTCCTGAAAAATGGGGATGTGGCTAAAAAAGGTGAACATATCAGTTGGGCTATTTCAATTATTGAAGGTCTTAGAGTCAGTCTTGATCACTCTCAGGGCGGGCAAATCTCAGAAAATCTTGAATCGCTTTATGTTTATATGAATAGTCGTTTAACTCAGGCCAATTTAAAAAACTCAATTGAAATGCTGGATGAAGTTTCAGGCTTGTTAATTGATATCAAATCAGGTTGGGATGCTATTCCTCAGGATGTGATTGATAATCATACTAATAGTGCAGCTGGCCAAAGGCCGGATTCATTGGCAAATGCCAGAATTTAACTCAGGTTTTATATAGAGATGATGAATGCCCACTGAGAAACAGGTAGAACTGCAGCAGGTTTGGATTATTAGTCAAAAAATGTTTGAATTGGCGAAAAATAGTGATTGGGAGAAATTACCTGATCTTGAAAATGAACGAAAAAAAATAATGGCATTATTTTTTAGTGAGGCAGTGTCTGATCAGGATAGTGCTCGGGTAGAAAAAATAATTCAGGATGTATTAGCTATTAATGATAATATAGCCGTTCTGGCAGAAAAAGAAAAAATGTCAATTGCTCTGCAGAGACAAAATATCAAAAAAAGGCAGAATGTTCAGTCGGCCTATCTGCAAAATAAATAGTTGTGTAATCGGGGTCGGAGTCAAACAGCACGGTGTAGCGTGCTGTTTGACTCCGACCCTTTTTTTATAGATCAATAACCGGGATATTAAGAAAAATATCATACTCCAGATCTTTAATGGAGCGTTGTAAACCTTTTTTAGAATTCAGATTAATAAATACAGGTTGAGTAATATTCCCGTTTAGAATGGATATATTCTTTTTTCCGGTCACATGCTGATTTTTTTCGGCTTCTGTTATGACCAGCATCATCACAATTTCTTCAGGGCTTTGAGATTCAAGTAATTCATAATCCTCATCAGGCAGGGCAATATCATAATAAAAATTGACGGATGACGGATCAATAATTTCATAGGCTATTTCAGGATCATCGATAGCTTGTAACCAGAATACAATAGCATTTTCTTTTTTAGAAGAATCAGACTCTTCTTTATGGAATAACTTAAAGTCTTTAAGTTGTGAAGTGCTGTTATTATTAGCAGAGAGTAAGCCCTTAGGAAAATGTAGTATTGTTTCCTGTTCAACTTCCTGAGAACCAAATCGAGTTGTTTCTATTTTCATTACAAAGCCTTAGTGAATTATTTTTCTTTTTATTATCTTTCTTATCTAAAGAACTATTAATTATATTAGGATAGTATCATAAGTTATTATTTTGTAAAGAGTATTATGAATAATAATTTATTATTCAGATTAGAATGGCATTTTTTTGTCATTATTTGTATAAACGACAAAAAATTGACTATAATGCTTCTGTGTTAAGCCTATAAACAGTATGAGGTTATTAGTGGCTAATCTATCTATTTTAATTCTGGACAAAAATCGACAGCGTTGTGAGTCCTTGTCTCTTTTACTGGACTTTATGGAATATAATTTTCAGCAGGTCAATTCCCTTGAGCAAGCCAATGATTTAGACAATAAATATTTTGATCTGATTTTAATTTATGAAACAGATGATCTGGTCGTACGTCTGAAAAATCTCAATGAATGTTTCCCATCCAGTAAGGTTTCTGTTTTATATAGTGAAGATAAGCCTCTTGTTGAGGATCGCTTTAGACAATATCCCAATTTTTTGGGTTTGCTCGAATTTCCGGTTAAAAAACAGCCGCTGAATAAGATTCTTGCTGTTTTGAATGAAGCCTTTGTTGATGACTTTTCAAAAGAACCCCAGGAAGAAAATACACAATGTGATTCAAGTACCAGCAATAATGCTATTGCTGCGTTTCTGGATAATTCATTTGTCGGTGAAAGTATTATTATAAAACAGGTCAAAAAATTAATTACTCAGGTTGCTAAAAGTAATGCCAGTGTATTAATCCTGGGTGAGTCAGGTACAGGTAAAGAGGTGATTGCAAACTGTTTACATCAATTATCCAAAAGAAATAATATGCCCTATGTACCGATTAATTGTGGTGCAATCCCAAAGGATCTACTGGAAAGTGAGTTATTTGGTCATGAAAAGGGTGCTTTTACCGGAGCCTTAACAGCTCGAAAAGGTCGCTTTGAAATGGCACACGGCGGTTCCTTATTTCTGGATGAAATTGGTGATATGCCCCTGGCGATGCAGGTGAAAATTCTGCGTGTATTGCAGGAAAGGATTTTTGAGCGGGTCGGCGGAAATAAGAGCTTAAAAGCAGATGTGCGTGTTATTGCTGCTACACATCGTAATTTAGAAGATCAGGTGAAGGAAGGTAGTTTTAGAGAAGATTTGTTTTATCGTTTGAATGTTTTTCCCATTGAAATTCCGGCACTTCGGGAAAGAACTGAAGATATTCCCTTGTTATTTAATGTAATTAATCAGCGTATGCAGGAAGATACTGAAAACTCAGTACGCCTAAGCCCTGCCGCCATGGCCTCCTTAATGCAGCATAACTGGCCGGGAAATGTTCGGGAATTATCCAATTTGATAGAACGCCTGGGCATTATCTATGCAGATGAGAAGGTGGAATGGGATGATCTGCCTGAAAAATATCAATATGATATTACTCATGTCAGTGAATTGCCGGATCTGGAACAAAAATCCGAACTAGAACTGTCTCAGGATGTTATTCCGCAAGAACCCATTCAGATTCAGAATGAAAATGAGCAGGAGGATGACCGGGATGTCTTTTCAGATACTCAGCTAAGTCCTGTGAGTAGCCTGCCCAAAGAAGACTTTGATCTAAAAGAACATATGGCGACACTTGAATATGCTTTGATCCAGCAGGCATTGGAGGAATCAGACGGGGTGGTAGCCCATGCTGCGAAACGTCTGAATATGCGCAGGACGACTTTAGTTGAGAAAATGAAAAAATATGAGAACATGTTTAACGCTAAATCCTGATGTGTATTAGTTGTAGTTTTGACCTGATCTGATATTTGACCCACGGACTTTATTATGATGAAACTGGTAATACCCAGTTAGTACGTGGATAATGACAAGTATAGCCATTTGGAATGCGTTTAAGATAATCTTGATGTTCTATTTCTGCTTCCCAAAACTCACTTGCTAAAGTTATTTTTGTTACCACTGGCCCAGGCCATAATTCAGTCGCATTGACATCTTTAATTGTTTGAATGGCGACTGTCTTTTGCTCTTCGGTAAGATAAAATATTTCAGAGCGATAAGAATAGCCTTTATCATTACCTTGTTGGTCAAGCGTTGATGGGTCGTGAATCTGAAAAAAATAGGCCAAAATTTCACGGTAGCTAATGATTGTGTTATCAAACACAATTTTAATTGCTTCAGCATGAGAACCATGGTTTTGATAGGTAGCATTCAAAACATCACCACCGGTGTAGCCGACAAGTGTTGACTGTATGCCAGCTAGTTTGCGAATTAAGTCCTGCATACCCCAGAAACAACCACCCGCCAATATTGCATGTTCAATAGTCATAAAATTACCTCTATCCGACTTGATCAATGTAATTACTATACCCCTCAGCTTCCATTTCTTCAATAAGTATAAAGTGCAAAGAATCAGACTTGATACAATAACGTAAACCATCACATCCTGAGAACAATCAGTAAATCCAGTTATTGAGCCGCTATGACAATATTTTGTCACATAATGAAATAATATTTTTGTAACTAACTGAAAATAATAAAAATAATTTGTTCTGGTTTGTTTTTTGCAACAAGGGTGATATAGAATTCGTTTTTTGGAGTATATTATGGTTGTTAATGCATTATTAGAAACAAAGCCAGAACATTTTTCTGAATATCTGTCTGAGCTTAGCCCATCCTTTACATCACATTGCTCATTTAGTTCTGATGACACTGCACCACTTCAGGAATCGATCACTGAAACCCGTTTGAGAACCTTATTAAAAGCGCTGCCGGCAGGCATTGTAGTACTTGATGGTGAGGGCATTGTACAGGAATGTAATCCAGCTGCGATTGAGTTACTGGATGAACCCTTATTAGGATTGCCCTGGAGAATGGTGATTGATCGTGCCTTTGATCATCAGCGTATTTCCGGTCAGGATTCTATTACCAAAAAAGGTCAGATTGTCAGTATTTCCACCTGTCCTTTGGGGGAAGGTGTTCCCGGACAAATAGTGTTATTACAGGATGTCACAGAAAAACATCAGCTGCAGGCTAAATATGATCAGCAAAAACGTCTCGCCTCTATGGGGCAAATGGCTGCTCAGTTAGCCCATCAGATCAGAACTCCGATTTCAGCCGCATTGCTGTATGCCTCACACCTCAAATCACCCAATCTGGACAATGATAAACGTTTACGTTTTGCTGACAAAATATTGACTCGTATTCAAAGTCTGGAGCAATTGATCAATGATATGCTGCTCTTTTCACGTAATGGCATGGAGAATCGTGAAAGTATTTCAGTTCAGCAATTATTAAATGAATTAAAGCAGTCTGTAGCGGCTTCCATGCCTCATGAACGAAGTGAATATCAGCAGATTGATGTGAATTTTAATTATATGCCTGACAAAACTCATTATATTTCAGGTAATCGCAGCCTGCTGATTAGTGGTCTGGTGAATCTGGTGAATAATGCCATTCATGCCATACCTGGTGATAAAGCCGGTAAAAAACATTATGAAGGAAATATTCGGGTTGAGGTCTCTCAGCCATTAGAAGGTGCTGTTGATTTTATTATTGAAGATAATGGCAGTGGTATTGCGGAGGAAAATCTGAATAAGATTTTTCAGCCGTTTTATACCACCAAAAATAATGGTACCGGTTTGGGTTTGGCAGTGGTCAAAGCGATTTCAAATGCACATGATGGTGATCTCTGGCTAGAAAAGACAAGTGCCAGGGGAACACTATTCAGAATGCGTTTACCGACACAAATTCAGTCTATTAGAACAAAATCAGAACTAAGCAGGAGTAGATAACAATGATCAATCGTCAATTGAAGACTGAAAGTCTAAAGAAAAACAATCCTCAGGCTCCTTTAATTTTAGTTGTTGAAGATGATGAAGCACTGCGTGAAGCATTGGTTGATACTCTTGATATGGGGGGCTATAACATCTTGGAGGCTGATAATGGCCGCACTGCTCTGGAGCAATTAGCGGCAGATACATTTTCAGAAATTGATATCGTCATCAGCGATGTTCAAATGCCCAAAATGGATGGACATCAGTTACTTAAACAAATCAAACGGCATTATGACTTGCCGGTACTTTTAATGACAGCCTATGGCACGATTAGTAAAGCCATAGAAGCCATGAAAGATGGTGCAGTTGACTATTTAGTGAAGCCTTTTGAAGCGGAAGTACTGGTTTCTGTTGTGAGTCGTTATGTAGGGAAAAGCATTGAAGATCACCAGATGATTGCTGAATCTGCCAGTATGCAGAAGATCAATCAATTGGCAAAAAGGGTTGCTGATAGTAATGCGACGGTGATGATTGGGGGAGGGAGCGGCACTGGTAAAGAAGTGCTTGCCCGTTTTATTCATAATCACTCCAGTCGTGCAGATAAGCCGTTTATTGCAATCAACTGTGCAGCTATTCCGGAAAATATGTTAGAAGCTACTTTGTTTGGTTATGAAAAAGGGGCTTTTACCGGTGCATATAAAGCTTCTGCTGGAAAGTTTGAGCAAGCACAGGGTGGTACGCTGTTATTAGATGAAATTTCTGAAATGGATCTGGGATTACAGGCTAAATTATTGCGTGTTTTGCAGGAGAAGGAAGTGGAACGTCTGGGTGGACAGGAGTTAATTTCTCTGGATGTCAGAGTGTTGGCAACCTCTAACCGAAATATGCATCAGCAGGTTAGGGAATATAAATTTCGTGAAGATTTATTTTACCGCCTTAATGTATTTCCTATTGCTTTGCCCGATCTAAAAGACAGAAAAGAAGATATTATGCCATTGGCGAATCATATTATTAATAAAATTGCTAAACAAAATGGTGTGGCAATTCCTACTATAACAAAAGAGGCGGAACAAAAACTGGTAGAACATAGCTGGCCTGGAAATATTCGTGAAGTGGATAATGTCATTCAACGTGCGTTTATTTTACATATGGATGGTGTCATTACTGCAGAAGATATTCCTATGGAGGTTATTGCAGAGCAAATACAAAACACAGCAGCCTCAATGCAATATTCTAATGAAGAAATTATTACTATACCTTCATCTGCACAAGCGCTGGAAAAACGAACTAATACTGGTTCTGTCAATTTAAATGATGAACTACGCGGTCGGGAATTTGACAAAATTCTGGAAATATTACAATCCACTATGGGAAATAGAAAGATGGCAGCAGAACAATTAGGGATTAGTCAGAGAACTCTGAGATATAAGTTGGCTAAGATGAGAGATGGCGGTATTACAATTCCTGGTGGTTTTGGCGTGAAAACTGCTTAAGCTGTTCTATAGGAATCAACTGATTGTTTTTTGACACTAGCCCCAGGAGTTAATAATGGTTAATGATATCAACACATCTTCTATGATGTTACAGATGCGATCAATGACGGATATGGCCAAGATCAGTACCACTCCCCTCGCTATTAATAATGAAGGTTTACCGGGTGGATCTGTGTCAGGATTACAATCCGTGTCAGAACCGGAAAAAGTGGAGTTTGGCAGTTTATTAAAGTCAGCATTACAGCAGGTTAACTCGATCCAACAGGAATCAAGGGGTTTAAGAAATGATTTTATTTCCGGTAAAGAGGGTGTTGATTTAGCTCAGGTGATGATAGCCTCTGAGAAATCCGGTGTGGCCTTTGGTGCCATGCTTGAAATGCGCAATAAACTGCTGAAAGCGTATGAAGAAGTGAAGAGAATAAGAGTTTAGGAATAGAATGGGGTCGGAGTCAAATTTCTGGCTATAGTGAATTTCTAATAAATAGAATATATTAGAAATTTGACTCCGATCTCTGAAAATTAAGGAGTAAGCCATCATGGCTGAAGAAGTAAAAGCTACAAAAAATTCAATGCTGGCATTACAAAATATTAGTGAAGCCCCTTTATTGCGTCAGGCTGGTTTAATAGTTGGCCTGGCTGCCAGTGTTGCATTAGGTGTTGCCATTGTCCTATGGTCACAAACGCCTGATTATACGATGCTCTATAGTGAATTGCCTGATACAGAACTTTCCCAGGTTGCTGAAGCTTTAAAACAAAGCCAGATTAAATACAAACTCAGTGCTGGTGGTATTATGGTATCATCTACTGATGTTGAAAAAGCCCGTATGCATTTGGCTTCTCAGGGTTTGCCCAATACCAGGCCAAAAGGTTTTGAGATTTTAAATGAAGAACAGGGATTTGGTACCAGTCAATTTATTCAATCAGCTCGTTATCAACATGCTCTGGAAGAGGAATTAAGCCGTTCAGTTTCTGCCATACGTAATGTTAAGTCAGCTATTGTCCATCTGGCCTTGCCTAAGGATTCAGTTTTTGTCAGAAATCGTAAAAAGGCCAGTGCTTCTGTAATGGTGAACCTTTTTTCCGGACACCGTATGACGGATGATCAAGTCAATGCTATTACTTATATGGTGGCCTCCAGTGTACCGAACCTGCAGGTGGAAGAGGTTTCAATTGTTGATCAAATGGGACGTTTATTGACCAAGTCGGGGGATAAAGAACAACTTTTAAATACTGAACAACTGGAATATACTAATCGCATAGAGACAAATTATATCTCCAGTGTGAATAATATACTAAGCCCCTTTTTAGGACGTGATGGTTTTAAAGCACAGGTGAATGCAGATATTGATTTTACCCGCATTGAAAAAACATCAGAAGTTTATAATCCGGATGTGACTGCCACGCGCAGTAAACAGCAATTAATTGAGAAAGTTTCCGGTAATGGGGGGGCAGGTGTACCGGGTGCATTATCCAATCAGCCTCCGGGAGGTTCGATTGCACCTGAAAATGCAGGTACTGGTGGTGCGGAAGGTGGTGAAAATAAAGGCACATTTAAAAATAAAGAGAGTATCACTGAAAACTTTGAACTGGATAAAACCATTAGTCACACACAGCTGGCAACCGGCAAGATAAAAAGAATATCGATTGCTGTGGTGGTGGATAATAAAAGAACTGTTGCCGAAGATGGCACAGTAAGTGATATACCACGCACAGAGGATGAAATTAAACGTATTACTTCTCTGGTAAAAGAAGCCGTTGGCTTTAATGTACAACGTGGTGATAGTGTTAATATTATTAATGCCGGTTTTGTTGCTCCTGCATTGATAGAAGCTTTACCAGAGATTCCTGTATGGGAACAAAGCTGGTTTATTCCTGCTGTTAAACAGGTTTTGGCTGCTCTTGTGGTATTATATCTTATCTTTGGTGTGATTAGACCGACTTTTAATAACCTGTCGAAATCCCAAAAAGAAGTTTTAGGTATTGAAGATCAGGGTGCTGAAGGACAGGCTGCATTGGAAGGTGGTGCTACTGCAGCAGGTGGAATGAGTTCAGAAGAAGCGGATGCCTTGCCAAAACCACCGGATGAATATGAAGTACAACTGGATATGGCACGGAAATTAGTAGTAGATGATCCAAAAATTGCGGCTCAGGTTGTTAAGAACTGGATGGAAGCCTGATAAAGCTGAGTTGAGCAGCTTGCCTGCTCAAACGAAACTTATGCCCCGTGGATATAAGCTAGCGGATATAGACAGGATTGACAGATGGCGGACGAAGAAAATACACAAAATATAGGTGGTTTAGAAGGCATTCAGCAGGTGGCAGTTTTCTTAATGTCAGTAGGTGAAGAAGAAGCTTCTGAAATTTTAAAACACCTGGGTCCAAAAGAAGTGCAAAGTATTGGTGAAGCAATGGCCAGTATGTCCAATGTTGACAAGGATACTACCACTACTATATTGCAGAACTTTAATGGCATTATTGGTGGTCAAACTGCTCTTGGTATGGGTTCGGAAGATTATCTTCGTAATGTTTTAAATAAGGCTCTGGGTTCTGATAAAGCTGGCGGTGTTATTGACCGGATTTTATTAGGACGACAATCTAAGGGGCTTGAAGCATTGAAATGGATGGAACCCCGTTCCATTGCTGAAGTGATTCGACTGGAGCATCCGCAAATAATTGCTATTGTCCTTTCTTATCTGGAAGCTGATCAGGCTGGTCAGGTGATCTCCAATCTGGCAGAAAATAGCCGGGCTGATATTATGATGCGTATTGCCAGTCTGGATGTCATTCAGCCGGCGGCTTTATTTGAACTGGATGAAATTCTTGAAAAGCAATTTTCCGGTCAGGATGGTGCTATTCATTCATCAAGTGTAGGCGGTGTTAAAATTGCTGCTGATATTATGAATTTTGTTGACGGCACTGCAGAAGCGGCCATTATGGAAAATATTAAGAATGTTGATGAAGATCTTGGTCAGGAAATTGAAGATAGTATGTTTGTCTTTGACAATCTTTCCGGTGTTGATGATCGGGGAATTCAGGCATTATTACGGGAAGTTTCTTCTGATCTTCTGATAGTTGCCCTTAAAGGTGCAGATGAAGAAGTGAAAGATAAAATCCTCGGCAATATGTCCAAGCGTGCAGCAGAGATGCTGCGTGATGATCTGGAAGCCAGTGGACCGGTTAAACTCAGTGAGGTGGAAGAAGCACAACGGGAAATTCTTGGTGTGGCACGTCGTATGGCTGATGCTGGTGATATTGCGTTAAGTTCCGGGGGTGATGATTATGTCTAATTTTGATTCCGGCAAGGTTATTTCCGGTGATAGTCAAACAGCTTATGAACGCTGGGAAGCTCCTCATGTTAAAAATATCCAACAACGTAAAGATGAACAGGCTGGTCGGGTTACTGCAAGGCAACTGGAAGAACTACAAAAACAAGCCTATGATGAAGGGTTTCAACTGGGCAGGAAGGAAGGACATGAGAACGGTCTGGCTCAAGGTTTGGAGGAAGGAAGAGAGCATGGGCTGAAAAATGGTCAGGAAGAAATTTTACAAATGGTGAAACGCTTTGAGCAAATTATTCAACTATTGGCAGAGCCTCTAAACCAGGTTGATCAACAAGTTGAAGGTGAGTTACTGGCTTTAAGTGTTGCTACTGCCAGACAAATTATTCGCAGAGAAATTAGTGTTAATCCAGAGCAGATTGTTGCGGTTGTTAAAGAAGCTATTTCTGTTTTACCTTCAGGCTCTAAAAAAATCAAAGTACATTTAAATCCTGATGATGCTGAAATTATTCGGGAAACTCTAATATCAAACTCTGAAAATTCAGTCAATGAAATTAACCAGACTACTCCCGCAGATGATGCATGGTCAATTATTGAAGAACCCACTTTAAATCGTGGGGGCTGTCAGATTAAAACTGAAACTTCTCAAATTGATGCCACTATTGAAACCCGTATTGCAGAAATTGCTGCCAGAATTTTTGGTGATGAAAGAGCAGGTGATGAAAAAACTGATAAAGAATCTGCTGCTGATTCAGCAGATGTTATAATGCAGGGAAATGAGAAAAATTCTGTTTTAAATCCTGAAACTAATAATGGTGATTAGTTGTGAATGAAGAAGTTGAACACTCTTTATCCGCTCAAAGCTTCGTATCCACAGATGAACTGACACCTGTTGAAAATAATTCCGTACCCGTTGATGACTCTAAACCCGCTGATGGCTCTATCCCAAACTTTGCTCCCCGGTGGGCTCATAGTTTAAAAAATCATTGTGAAGAAATTAATAATAATCCCACCTCATTGATTGTTGAAGGTATTTTGACACGTATGGTCGGGATGACTCTGGAAGCAGTGGGATGTCAGTCTGCAATAGGTGCACGCTGCCTGGTTGAAGGGGCAGACAAAAAAATGATTGAAACTGAGGTGGTAGGATTTTCCGGGGATAAGCTTTATCTGATGCCGACAATGCGTCTGGAAGGTATTTTACCTAATGCCCGGGTTATTCCTACTATTAGCAGTTATCGGGTTCCGGTTGGAACAGAGTTACTGGGTCGTGTAATCGATGGTTCAGGTGAACCTCTGGATGGAAAAGGGCCGCTGCTAAATACACATACCTCACCCCTGTCAGGTGAAATAATGAATCCATTATCAAGAGATCCGATAGATACTCCTATGGATGTGGGTGTTCGTTCAATTAATGCCTTATTGACTGTAGGTCGTGGTCAGCGGATGGGCTTATTTGCTGGCAGTGGTGTTGGTAAAAGTGTTCTATTGGGTATGATGACAAAATTTACAGACGCGGATGTGATTGTGGTGGGTCTGATTGGTGAACGGGGACGTGAGGTAAAAGAATTTATTGAAAATATCCTCGGAGAAGAAGGAATGTCCCGCTCGGTTGTTGTTGCAGTACCTGCAGATCAATCTCCAGTGATGCGCCTACATGGTGCTCAGGTTGCCACCAGTATTGCAGAAGATTTCCGTGAACAGGGCAAACATGTACTACTGTTGATTGATTCTCTCACCCGTTTTGCCCAGGCACAACGTGAAATTGCCTTGGCTATTGGTGAACCACCTGCAACAAAAGGATATCCTCCCTCTGTTTTTGCCAAACTGCCGGCTCTTGTTGAAAGAGCGGGGAATGGTGAAAAAGGCGGAGGATCGATTACTGCCTTTTATACGGTATTAACAGAAGGGGATGATCAACAGGATCCCATTGCAGATGCTGCTCGCGCTATTTTAGATGGACATGTTGTTTTGTCTCGTTCTCTGGCTGAAAGAGGGCATTATCCGGCTATTGATATAGAGGCATCAATCAGTCGTGTGATGACTGAAATTTCAGATGAAAGCCATCTTGAAATGGCCAGTCGATTTAAGCAGGTTTATTCAGTTTATCAGCAAAACAGGGATTTAATTAATGTCGGTGCTTATTCCTACGGAACCGATAGAAATATTGATGAAGCAATTGAAATGGAGCCTTCTCTAATGGATTATTTACATCAAGGTATGAATACTGCTATGAGTTTTGAAGCGAGCCTGCATGATTTAAATATGCTAATGACGCAGCCGACACAGGTACAGCAGCAAGCTATAAATACTATGCAGCCGGTAATAACACCGGGTGTTGCCTCTGCTAATGTTTATAAACAATAACAGCCCTCAGAAAATAAATAATTTATGTCTAAATTAAAGTCTCAGAGAATGAAGCCGGTGAATCAACTGGCGGCAAAACAAGAACAGGAATATGCGATAGTTTTTGCCCAATGTTTATATAAAGTTCATGAACTTAAAGAACAATTGCAGAAACTTTATAGCTATCGGGATGGTTATAATCAACAATTTATAGAGTTATCTAATCAGGGCGTTGGCAGTAATCGTTTGCAGGACATCCTGAAGTTTATGACCAATTTAAATATAAGCATTGAAGGTATGGGACAGCAAATTCAGCGACAACAAAACATTTGCGAAGAAAAGAAAAAACTCTGGATGGAAAAACATAATAAGAAAAGAATTTATAATACCGTAACAGAAAAATATATTAGTGAAGAACAAATAATACAAAACAAAAATGAACAAAAGCTAATGGATGAATTCAATCAAATTCAATTCCGTCGTAAGCTCAATCAAAAAAACTAACCTACTACCCACTCCACTACCCACTACCTTCAATCACTTAAAGCTATTTCTATAGATTAAGTTTAACTATCTTCTATAATTATCTAATTAATAACAATTTTAATAAAACATAGAAGTTGGTACGTCAATTGCATTATCTCTTATGCAAGAGTTTTATAGAAATATTAATAGAAAAAAGATATTTTTTTGACGTATGAGACAATGAAAACAGAAACCTTATTAAATATTCGACCAGAAGTACCAAAAGGATCCGAGAATAGTGCTGTACAGACTAACTCTCAAGAGCCTGGTGCAAGCAACGGTATTGGGGATTTCAAATCAGCTTTGATGAATGAGATTGTTCAGCATAAAAGTAAAGTTGCCCAAATATCCGAATCGTCTGAAAGTGAACATCATTTAGAAAAAGATTTGCCACAAGACGGCAAGGCCTTGCCAGGTGAACAAGATAATAATCAATCTGTTACTCATATTATTGAAGAAATTGATACAAGTCTTGAAGTGTTTAATGCAGAAGGGGAAAAAACAGAACATGTACTTTTACCGGAACAGGCAAAAGCGGATGCAGTGATATTGCCGGAACAGGCAAAAGCGGATGCAGTGATATTGCCGGAGCAGGCAAAAGCGGATGCAGTGATATTGCCGGAGCAGGCAAAAACGGATGCAGTAATATTGCCGGAGCAGGCAAAAGCGGATGCAGTAATATTGCCGGAGCAGGCAAAAGCGGATGCAGTGATATTGCCGGAGCAGGCAAAAGCGAATGCAGTGATATTGCCGGAACAGGCAAAAGCGGATGCAGTGATATTGCCGGAACAGGCAAAAGTAGAACAGCTTAACTTGCCTGAGCAGTCAAAACCTGAACAACCAGCAATAGTACAGGAAGTCAATCAATCAGCTAATCCTCAAGTGCCAGTGAATGTACTGGTCAATGCTTTATCTAATGCATTACATCATGAACAAAAGAAATCAGCGGATGTGCTTTCCAAAAAGGAAAAATTCTCTGAATTGTCCACAGCTCAAGTTAAATCTTATCAGTCAGTACCTGCTCAGCAATTAATATCCGAAATTAATTTACGCAATGCTTCAGGAATAACATCAGAGAATAAAGGGGAAGTGGCTCCGGGAAAAATTATTTCTGATTTTCAACAATATTTAGAACTCTCCAGAAAGCAGGCTCAGTCTGGAGAGATTGTGGCTAAGGTTAAAAACTTTGATGAAAATATGAAGGCCAGTCAGGAAAATATTCGGGCACTGATTAGTGAGTTTAAAACGGCATCAAATACTGTACAAAATCCACAAGTTAATCAAAATGCATTACATGCCATCCTGACAGAACGAACTCAATTAAATGGCAATTTTACTCCTTTATCCAATACTCTGACAACAACGCAAACTTTAGCTGCTATGGAAGTTAAAAGCAGTGTGGGTACACCAGGCTGGAATCAGGGGTTTTCTAATCAAATCATCATGATGGCAAACAATAGTATTCAAAAAGCAAAGATTAAACTTAACCCTGCACATCTTGGACCTATTGAGGTAACAGTCAAAATAATTGGTGAAGCCGCAGTGGTTAATATTACGTCACATCATTTGATGACAAAAGATGCGATGGAAAGTGCGATTCCCAGATTAAAAGAAATGCTGAATGAGAATGGATTTTCACAAGTTGACGTGAATGTATCTCATCAGGATAAAAATGGACAGCAAGGAGCTGCTTTAGGTTCAAACAATGAGCATGGTCATCCCACTATGCCAGGTGAAGAACAATTATCAGAAGATATTCAGGATTCAGAATCTGATGCAATAGCAGAGGATTCAAAAGAAGTGGATGTCAATATTGTTGATTACTATGCTTAAGGAGAATAACAATGGCACAAGTAATAAATACTAATATCTATTCATTAAATGCCCAAAGAAATCTGAACAAGACTTCGGTTGCTTTGCAGACATCTTTACAAAGACTGTCATCAGGATTGCGGATTAATAGTGCAAAGGATGATGCGGCTGGTTTAGCTATTGCATCACGTTTTACTGCCCAGATTCGTGGATATAATCAGGGGGTTCGTAATGCAGCAGATGCAATCTCATTAGCACAGACAGCTGAGGGTGCCTATGATGAAGTTGCCAGCAATCTGCAGCGTATTCGTGAACTGGCAGTACAGGCTGCTAATGCAACAAATAGTTCAACAGATAGAGCCGCGATTCAAACTGAAATTTCTGATTTAAAAGCAGAAGTTGCTCGTGTGACCCATACCCAGTTTAACGGGGTTGAAGTGATTGGTGTAGCAGCTGGTTCTTTTTACTTCCAGGTTGGACCCAATGGTGTTTCTGCAATCGACGGTATTACTGTGAAAACAGTTAATATTAGAGGTTCAAAAGAATTTGCCTCAATGCAGGGACCAGGGGCGACCGTTTATACACAAGGTGCAGGAACAACTGCTAACACCAACGCTGCTTTGAGTTTAATTGGTCGAGTGGACAATTTATTACAGGTGATTAATACAGAGCGTGCTATTTTAGGTGCGACTCAAAACCGTTTTGAATCAGTGATCAGAAATGGTGAAAATATTTCAGAACAACTTTCTGCTTCACGTTCGCGTATTCAGGATGCTGATTTTGCAAAAGAAACAGCGGCTTTAACCAAAGCACAGATCCTGCAGCAGGCAGGTACGACAGTTCTATCACAGGCAAATGCGGTACCGCAAAGTGTTCTTGCTCTATTACAGGGATAGAATGATATTGGATAGTTTTTGATGAAATAAATAAGTTGATATAGGTTGATATTATGACTGCAATACATCAAAACTCGATTTCCAATCATCATTCTATTGATGATGCATCTCATCAATCTGGTAATGGAGGCGATGCCGATCGTGGCAGACAGGCTGAAAATAGCGGTACTCAAGAGATAAATTCGAGTACTGTTAATATCTCTTTCCATGCGGAATTACGCCTGAGAGCCTATCAGGAGCAGAGAAAGGTGATCATGGAAAGCACGTCTCAGCAGCCTGAACTGGAAAAAAACCACCTAAAAGACAAGACAGCATTGCCTGAAAAACAGGTGGAAAGTATTAGCAAAAATGATGAAGACTCTTATCCTTTTTCCCTGGGTATTAGTAATATGTTGTCAGAGATTCAGAAAAATATTGTCCAGAAAAGTGATCCAGGCTATCAATATTTAGTAAATGTTTTAAATAACAATAAAAGTACAGTTGAAGATCCGCAACAATTACAGGAAATTATGCGTAAGGAGCAATTTTTCCTCAGTCGTAGGAAACCTTTTATGCAAAATTCTGATTTTCAAAGTTATAGTCAGGTTTTGAGCCAATTTTCAAATATTATTGAACGTCAGCAATATGCCCATCCATCTTCTTTCTAGTTATCTGCATAGATTTTACTCTAAAATATGGTCAAAATACTTTTTTTATTCTATAACTTAATTTAAGCTGATTGCTTTTATTAAAGTATTTCTTCATTTTGCCGAATTAACTAATAACGGACGTGAAGATTATAATCAGATTGTTTATTTTACAATGATTTCGAGTGGGGAATATTAATGACAGTGAATAAAAAACTAATGGATTCCAGTGCCAGGCAATTTCTGGCCATTGCATCAGTTCAGTCAGAGCTCTTTGCAGTGAAGCATATTTCCAAGCGTATTTCATTAAGTGCAAAAAATGCAAAAGCCATTGCGGCCAGAGCAGGGAGTCAGGCTATGGGTTTTCATCCCATTACTGATTTTATTGATGATGTGGCAATTAATATTACTCATCTGGTGGAAAAAATTAATGCCGAAGCATTGAGGTTATCCAGTTATGCCATTGCTAATCGCAATCGAAGTCGAACCATAGAAAAAATGACACTTGCTTCAAATGATATGCTTAAGTATGCTGATCATAAGGGCATAAAGATAAGATTGGAAGAACTGAAAAAGAAAAAAAAACAATTTCTAATTGAATATGGTCGAAAGAATAGTGACTTGCTGGAATTACTTGCAGAAATAAGAAATCAACTGCAGGCAGCAGAAATGATCTGTACTACTTCCCGCACGGAAGCGACCCGGGCAGGAGATTTTCAATCTAATCTGGAAGTGGTTGCAGATGAGGTCTTTTTAGCTGTGAGTAATATTAAAGAAACCCTACAAAGCAGCAAAAATCACCTTTCTCAATTATCTCTACGTTAATAGACAATAAACATAAGCAGGCTGGCAATAAAATGATTACACAAACACTGTATGATGGAAGTTATCAATGGATTGTTTTAGGTAGAGATCCGGATAAACCGGAAAAGATTATTGACACGAATCAATATATTATTAAAGATGGGGATCGAACTTTATTGATTGATCCGGGCGGTATGGAAATTTTTTCTGCTGTTTTAGCGGCCACTTTAAGTGTGACTAAACTGGAAAATATCAGTGATATTTTTGCCTCACACCAGGATCCGGACATTATTTCTTCTCTGGGCTTGTGGCAGGAAATGCAGCCGGATATCCGCTTACATGCCTCCGAATTGTGGGAAGGATTTATACGACACTTCAGTAGTGGTGATATAGATTATATGCCTATACCTGATAAGGGGGGATCTCTTCGTCTGGAAACAACAGAATTGAAATATATTCCTGCTCATTATCTGCACTCTTCAGCAAACTTTAATATTTATGATGCAAATGCAAAAATATTGATGAGTGGTGATATTGGTGCTGCTCTTGAAGCGCCGGGTACACCACTATTCGTTGATAATTTTGATGCCCATAAAGAAAAAATGTCTTTCTTTCATAAGCGCTGGATGCCGTCAAATGAAGCAAAAAAAGACTGGATTAGACGGGTGAGAGATTTAGATATTGAAATTATGGCTCCCCAGCATGGACGACTATTCAGAGGAGATGATGTGAAGCGTTTTCTTGACTGGTTTGAGGCTCTGGATGTTGGTATTGCCATTCATGGTTAGTATGGTCAAAAAGCCTGCTTTGCAGGCTTTTTTCTTTTCATCCCTTGAAAAATTAATATCTAAACAGATATAAGCATATATCATTAATATATAAGCATTGGGTGATATACTCTTGAGTAACAAAAAATTGACACAAATGATTTAAAGCCATTTTTATGTTACTTAAAATAATTCGTGCCAATTTTTTTTGCTGTGGGCACTTTTAAGTAACATCTGAATGAAGGATCTATGAAAGTACAAACCATTATTGAAAAAAAATTAACAACGGCTTTTTCACCGGATTATTTATTAGTTGAAAATGAAAGCCATATGCATAACGTGCCAGCCGGTTCAGAGATGCATTTTAAAGTTCAGATAGTGGCATCTGATTTTGATGGTGAAACGTTAATAAAACGTCACCGGGCTATTAATAAAGTGTTGGAACATGAATTGTCTAATTCCATTCATGCTCTGTCTATCCATGCATTTACTCAACAGGAATGGAGTATACGTAATGGTCAGGTTATTGACTCGCCAGTGTGTCACGGCGGGGGCAAATAGGTATTAAGTTTTAAATATAATTGAGGAACTATTTATGGCAACTGTTGATGTTACAGCGGAAAATTTTAATGATATTATTAGTAATAATGATTTTGTAATTGTTGATTTCTGGGCACCCTGGTGTGGTCCTTGTAAAGGTTTTGCACCCATTTATGATGAATTATCTGAAAAATATCCAGATATTGTTTTTGCTAAGGTCAATACAGAAAAAGAGCAGGCATTGGCCGGTGAGTTTCAAATTCGTTCCATTCCAACTCTAATGATTTTTCGAGAGCAAATCATTCTTTTTTCTCAGCCGGGTGCACCTCAGGCTGCTCAGATGGAACAGATTATTGAACAGGTTCAGGGTCTGGATATGGAAGAAGTGAAAAAAGATATTGAACAGCAGCAGGCTGATGAAGCCGCTAAGCAATAACTTATGCAGTATTTTCTATTATGAAATTTTACTCGCAGGAGTTCAAACACGAACAAGCTGAGAAAATTGGTATTCTTCTGGTGAATCTGGGTTCACCGGAAGCCCCTGATGCCAGTTCAATCAGACGTTTTTTAAAAGAATTTCTATCTGATCAGCGAGTGATAGAAATGCCGAAGTTCTTTTGGCAGCTAATCCTCAATTTCTTTATTTTGCCTTTTCGACCCGCTAAATTAGTACCTTTATACCAGTCTATCTGGACAAAAGACGGTTCTCCTTTAGTCTCAACAGCCCAAAAACAAAAGGAAAAGCTGGAAGCTAAGTTCAACAATAATAAACTCACATTTGCATTGGCCATGCGTTATGGACAGCCTGATATTGCTTCTGCTATGCGCAAACTGAGCCGTGATAATGCCAGAAAAATATTGATTTTCCCCACCTATGCTCAATATTCAGGCACTACCACGGCAGCCATTTTTGATGCAGTCACATCGGAGTTACAACAGTGGCGTTGGGTGCCGGAATTACGTTTTATTAATCAATACCATGATCAGAATGCTTATATTCAAGCCCTGGCTGATTCAGTTCAGGCACATTGGCTGTCACAAAAAGGGCAGAAACTGATTATGTCATTTCATGGCTTGCCTGAAGTTTATCACACTAAGGGTGATCCTTATTATTGTCAGTGCCATAAAACGGCAAGACTGCTGGCAGAAAAACTGCAGCTGGATGAAACACAATGGCTAATGACCTTTCAATCTCGTTTTGGGAAGCAGGAATGGCTAAAGCCTTATACCAGTGAGACTTTGTCTGATCTGGCCAGTCAAGGAATTAAATTTGTCGATATTATTTGCCCTGGATTTAGCATCGATTGCCTGGAGACATTAGAAGAAATAGCCGTAGAAAATAGAGATGTATTTTTAAATGCAGGTGGAAAATCATATCATTATATTCCGGCACTCAATGATTCATCCTCACAGATAAGTGCTATGGCCAGTCTGATAGAACAACATATTCAGGGTTGGGAAATTACTTCTGATCCTGAGATGCTGCAGCAAAGAAAAAGACTAAAAAATTCACTGCTTGACTGAGTTTTTATAGGCTCTTATCTCTCACAACTTTCCCTACGCACATTAGTTTGATGGTGGAAAACGCTTTGCTATTCCGCCCTACATTGCTCACGGATTTAACCTGTTAACCCTTCAAATGGCTGCACATCCACCATCTCACCAATTTCTACACTGCCGCCCTCGGCAGGCAGTACAATAAAACAATTAGCATTGCTCATAGCGGTAAGAACATGAGAGGCCTGAGTACCGGCATTTCTGACGGTCAGTTCACCATTTTCTGCCTGTTCTAAAATGCCGCGTTGAAAATCAGTACGTCCGGGTCTTTTTTTCAGGAATTCAGTTGTTTTTGCCTTAATTACCATAGGCAATACAATATTCTGACCCTTCATACGTTTTAAAGCAGGCTGGACAAATTGGTAGAATGTGGCAATAACTGAGACGGGATTGCCGGGTAAGCCAAAAAACAGACTATTGCCCAAAGTTCCAAAGGCCAATGGTTTGCCGGGCTTCATTGATATTTTCCAGAAATTAATCCGGCCTAATTTTTCCAGTGTTTCTTTGACAAAATCGGCTTCACCAACAGAAACTCCACCGGAAGTAATCACGGCATCGGCAACACTGGCTGCCGTGTTAAATGCATCTTCAATGGCCTGTCTGTCATCTTTAATTACGCCCATATCAATGATGTCGACATCCATGTTTTTTAATAAACCGTAAATTGAATAACGATTTGAATCATAAATATCACCTTCTGCCAATGTTTCACCAATAGAACGCAGTTCATCTCCTGTTGAAAAGAAGGCGACTCTTAGTTTTCGTTTTACGCTCACTTCAGCGATGCCTTGAGTGGCAAGAAAGGCTAAATCAGTCGGGGACAATTGTTTTCCGGCAGCCAGGAAGGTTTGTCCGGTGATGAGATCATCACCGGCTTTGCGTACATTGGCGAAAGGTTTTGGAATGGTGGTGATTAAAATTGTCTCATCATCAGGTTTTTTAGTATGTTCCTGCATCACAACGGTATCGACACCGGCAGGCACCTGAGCTCCGGTCATAATACGAATTGCTTCACCTGGTTTTATTTCACCATTATAGATATGACCTGCAAAAGATTGACCGACAACTTTTAAAGTCAGAGTCTCATCCCCTTTGATTTCTTTACTATGAAAAGCATAACCATCCATACCGGAATTATCACAGGGTGGGGTATCAAAAGTAGCGATGACATCTGCTGCTAAAATACGTCCCAGAGCATGGCGCAAATCAACTTGTTCTATGCCGTCAACTGCTTTTATATCACTGATAATACGTTGCTGTACTTCGCTAACACTAAGGAATAGATTGTCGCTATGGTTTAAATTTGGGCTCATTGTGTATTGATCCTGTTTAATGTAATTTTAGAGCAGTTTTTTAATAAAAAGGGCGATCTCTTGGATATTATTGATATCAAGAACAGGACATTGAATCTGTTCAGGATAGTAATCCTGCAAATGATCCTGATCACTTGCTATAGCAACAATATCAGGATCATGAGGGTGCAGTAGTGGTTTCTCAAGTGCTGGACGGTGTAATTCAATTTTACTGATGGCTTCATGTTTGAAACCTTCCACTAAAATCAAATCTGTTTTATCCAGATCTAAATGTGGTAATAGTTGTGACAGATCAGGTTCAGGCTTATTCTCAAACTGATCAGAAGGCTGTTCAACCATTAATGCCCAGCGTTTTGCAGAAGCAACCAGTACCTGATGTGCTCCGGCTTTACGTAAGCGATAACTGTCTTTACCGGGTTGATCAATATCAAATTTTTCATGATGGGTATGTTTTATTAGTGCAACTTGGATATCAGCCTGATTAAGTTCAGGAATTAATTGCTCCAGCAAGGTGGTTTTTCCTGTACCGCTATAAGCAGCAAAGCCTAATAAAGGGATGTTTTTGTATTTTGTCAGTGTTATCATTTGAAAATTATATCATATTAATGAATTAGTCGTCTGATGAATAAAAGTAAAAAAAGCCGTATGAAAGATAAAAAAATGACTCAACAGGATGTTTCACTAATCCATAAAGAGTCGGGTTATCAAGGTTTTTTTTCTATTAATCAATATGCTATCCAGCATGCATTGTTTAATGGTGAAAAATCCAGAGTTATTATCAGGGAATGTCTGGAACGGGGGCATGCGGTTGGTGTATTAGCTTATGATCCATGGCAGGATAAAGTGATTTTATTAGAACAATTTCGTATTGGTGCCTATGTTAATATCAGTAGTGGAAATAATGTCGTTAATTCTGATACACCCTGGTTATTGGAAATTATTGCCGGTATGGTTGAAGTTGGAGAGTCACAGGAAGATGTTGCCCATAGAGAAGCCATTGAAGAGGCTGGATGTACAATACTGGATCTGGAGCCGATTGGTGATTTTTACTCCAGTTCAGGAGGCTGTTCAGAAACCATACAATTATATTGCGGCTGTGTGAATAGTGAAGGTGTTGAGGGAATTCACGGGGTGGAAGAAGAGGGTGAAGATATTCGTGTGATGGTGGTTTCTTTTGAAACAGTGGTTCAATGGCTCAAAGAGGGACGTCTGAATAATGCCAGCACGATGATATCCATGCAGTGGCTGATGTTGAATTATGATAGAATAAGAAAGCAATGGCTTAAAGATTAAGTTGATCTGGACGCCAATAGGTGTATTCAATAAGGAGTGTTGCTCATGTCAGATAATAGTATTCTAGCGATTGCTCAAACAGGCATACAGACAGGTTTGGCCGGTATGAAAAAGAATGCAGCGACTATCGCCAGTAAAGAAGCTGCAGAAAACCCTAGCCTTCATCTTAATGAAATTGTCGATATGAAAATGAATCAATATCAGGTACTTGCTTCTGGAAAAGTCATAGAAACTGTTGATGAAATACTCGGTTCTATGCTGGATGAAAAAACCTGATTGAGCAATAATTCAACCTCTATTAATGGCATGAATAGCTCTATTATCAACCGCCAGAGCGGCTTCATGTAAGGCTTCAGAAAGACTGGGATGAGCAAAAATAGAACGTGCCAAATCTTCAGCGCTGCCTTCAAACTCCATGGCGATTACCGCTGTCTGTAATATTTCGGATGCAAATGGTCCGATAATATGAACCCCAAGAATTTTATCTGTTTTGGCATGACTCAGTACTTTTAGTTGGCCGCTATCAGCACTCATTGCTTTGGCTCTGCCATTTGCAGCGAAAGGAAATATTCCTGACTTAAATGGTATATCTTCTTTAAGCAAAACCTGTTCAGTCTTCCCTACCCAGGCAATCTCCGGTAAAGTATAAACGACCGCAGGAATTAAGTTCATATTAATATGTTTTTTATTACCGGCAATAGTTTCTGCAACGCAGATGCCTTCTTCTGAGCCTTTGTGAGCTAACATAGGTCCGCGTACAATATCACCGACAGCATAAACATCAGGCAGATTGGTTCTGCAATATTTATCCACATCAATAAATCCCCCTTCATCAAGCAGTAAATTGACATTGGCGGCAAATAAATTTTTAGTATGAGGTGTTCTGCCGACAGCAACCAATACGCGATCAACAACAATGCGTTTTTGTTTTTGTTTGTCCTGATAGCTCACAGTGATTTGTTTTTTCCCGATACTGCTGGAAGTGACTCGTGCTCCAAGGCGAATATCCAATCCCTGTTTATTAAAGTGACGTAATGCTTCAGAGGCCAGCAGCCTGTCAGCAATAGGTAAAAACTCTTCCTGAGCCTCAAGCAAAATAACTTTGCTGCCAAGACGATTCCAGACACTGCCTAACTCCAGTCCGATGACTCCAGCACCGATTATGGCTAGTCGTTTAGGGACTTCAGTAAAGCTTAATGCTCCAGTAGAATCAACAATATTTTTATTATCAATAGGTGCTGCAGGAATATCCATCGCCTGTGAGCCAGTTGCTAAAATAATATTTTCACCTTCAAGAACGTAGTGTTGTGCAGATGAATCCATGGGAATTACTGCTATGCGATTATTTTCCTGCAGCTGACCTGTTCCAGAGTGTAAATCGATATTATTTGCCGCAAATAAAGTGTTTATTCCTGAACTTAATTGCCGGGTAATGTTATTTTTTCGTGCCATCATCTGTGCGATATTCAGACTGAACTGATTGATCTTTATGCCATGTTCTGCAAACTCATTATTAAGCTGGTAATAATGTTCTGATGAATCAAGTAATGCTTTGGAAGGTATGCAGCCAACATTAAGACAGGTTCCACCAAGATGATGTTTGCCATCCTCATCCTGCCAATTATCAACACAGGCAGTTTTTAAACCCAATTGTGAACAGCGTATTGCAGCGACATAACCAGCAGGTCCAGCTCCAATCACCACCACATCATAGTTTTTATTGTCTGACATTGTTTCTCTCCTCTAAATTCAAAATTGGTTAATGGCTCTATCTATACCTCAAGAAACAGGCTGGCAGGTTTTTCCAGCGTATTTTTTATACTCACTAAAAATCTTACTGCATCACTACCATCAATGATGCGGTGGTCATAGGATAGAGCAAGGTTCATCATGGGTCGTATAGCAATTTCATCACCAATAGCGATGGGTCTGCGTTGAATTTTATGCAAACCAAGAATAGCACTCTGAGGTGGGTTAAGTATGGGAGTTGAAAGCAGTGAACCAAATACACCACCATTGGTAATGGTAAAACTGCCGCCGCTGATATCTTCAATGGCAATACTTCCATCACGGGCTTTTTGTGCAAAGACAGCAATAGCGGATTCAATTTGTGCGAAGCTCATTTTATCGGCATCACGCAGAATAGGCACCACCAGACCACGTTCAGAACCAACAGCGATACCAATATCAAAGTAATCATGATAAAGAATATCATTGCCTTCAGTAGCAGCATTAATAATGGGAAATTGTTTTAAGGAATTAGTCACAGCTTTTACAAAAAAAGACATAAAGCCCAATTTAACTTCCTTTTGTTTTTTAAAGGATTCTGCAAATTCTGTGCGAATGGCTATGACTTCAGTTAAATCTACTTCATTAAATGTGGTCAGGATAGCAGCATTTTGTTGTGCTTCGACTAATCGTTTGGCAATGGATGAGCGAATACGACTCATAGGAACCCGCCGGGGTTCCCGACTAATCATTGTTTGTGTGCTATTGGGAGTATGTTTGGCTGCTTCGGAATCTGCAACTATTACAGATTCTGCTGTTGAAGGTGTTGATATCGACTGGCTTGTTTCTGTAATGACTGGCGCAGCAATTTTTTCCAGATAATTAACAATATCAGCTTTTAATAAGCGTCCTCTCTTACCTGTGGCAGTGATAACCGAGGCATCCAGATTGAATTCATTGAGCATATTTCTAACTGCAGGACTGAGTGCAATTTCTCTTGCAGTTTCTGGAATACTGACAGGATTCTGGACAGTGTCCGGTGTATCCATTGCCGCAGCATCACCTTCTTCAATTAAACCAATCACTGTTTCTGCCTGAATGGTTGTTCCTTCCGGGGTGATTATTTTGATTAATACACCTGAGACTGGAGCCGGGATATCCAGGATAACCTTATCTGTTTCTATATCAGCGAGTTTTTCATCCTGTCTCACTCTTTCTCCGGGCTTTTTATACCAGGAAACAATGGTAGCTTCACTCACTGATTCAGGTAGTGTGGTAAGTTTCAGTTCAATTGTCATATATTTAGTTCCATTTTAATGCTTCATTGACTAACTGGCTTTGCTGCTGAACATGTAATTTAAACAAACCCACTGCAGGAGCAGCACAAAGTGGCCGACCAACATAGCGCAATGTTTGTTTTTTGCTTAATAAGGTATGAAAATGATGCTGGCTGGAATACCAGACACCCTGATTTTTTGGTTCTTCCTGACACCAGACAAAATCTGTCACTGTCTGATATTGATGTAAAATTTTCTCTAACTGTCTGGTGGGAAACGGGTAGAGTTGTTCCATACGAATAATTGCAATTTCAGTGATATCCAGTTCTCTGCGTCTTTCCAGAAGATCAAAATAGACCTTGCCGCTGCATAAAATAATTCGTTTGATTTTACTCTTGTTTAAATCATCTACTTCATCAAGGACACAATGGAACTGACCTTTGTAGATATCTTCCAAACTGGAAACAGATAACTTATGACGCAATAGTGATTTTGGCATCATGACGATCAGTGGTTTTCTATAAAGTCTGACCATTTGCCTTCGAATCATATGAAAAAACTGTGCAGGTGTACTGGGGATGCAAACCTGAATATTATATTCGGCGCATAATTGTAAATAGCGTTCCAGACGTGCGGAAGAATGCTCTGCTCCCTGACCCTCATAACCATGAGGTAAATACATGACCAGTCCGCATAAGTGATTCCATTTGGTTTCTCCTGAACTGATAAACTGATCAATCACCACCTGAGCACCATTGGCAAAATCTCCAAATTGTGCTTCCCAGATAACCAGTGCCTGTGGTTCTGCTGTAGCATAGCCGTACTCATAACCCAGTACAGCCTCCTCCGAAAGAAGAGAGTCAATGACCACAAAATGCGGCTGAGCCTGAGCAACGTGCTGCAGTGGGGTATAAGTCTGGCCATCTTTCTGATTATGCAATACTGCGTGACGATGAAAAAATGTACCGCGACCTGCATCCTGTCCGGTCAGGCGAATTTCATAACCTTCCATAATCAGGCTTCCATAGGCCAGAATCTCAGCTGCTCCCCAGTTAAACGGCAATGTACCTGCTTCCATTTTACGCCGGTCATCAACAATACGGGCAACCCGGCTGTGAAGTTCAAAACCATTTGGCAATATTTGTAATCTTGCTCCGACCATGCGCAGATGCTCTAAAGAAATACCTGTTTTATAGTCCATGTCCCAGTGTTGGTTAAAATAAGGGTGCCAGTTAACCAGATATTGGTTGTTGTTCTGTTCACTGCTAATATTGAGTGCTGCAACTTTACCTGCTTCCAAACGGTCACGATAAAGCTTAATCAATGTCTCAGCCTGTGCAAATGTAATTACTGCACTTTCAAGCAGTTGTTGTGTATAAATTTCACGCAGGCTGTCATGATTACGTATCTTCTTATACATAATAGGCTGTGTAACAGCGGGTTCATCTGCTTCATTATGACCATGACGGCGATAACAAACTAAATCAATAACAACATCTTTATGAAAAGTATTGCGGTATTCCAGTGCCAGACGACTAACAAAAATCACTGCCTCGGGATCATCTCCATTAACATGTAAGATAGGTGCCTCAATCATTTTTGCTATACTGGTGCAATATAAAGTTGAACGCATATCTTTTGGATTGCTGGTGGTAAAACCAATCTGATTATTCACCACAATATGAATGGTGCCTCCGGTTTTAAAGGATCGTGTCTGAGACATCTGAAAAGTCTCCATTACCACACCCTGAGCTGAAAATGCGGAATCACCGTGGATCATAACCGGCATGACCTTATCACCCGTGAGATCATCATAACGCTGTTGTCTTGCCCGGACGGAACCCTGTACCACAGGGCTGACAATTTCCAGATGGGAAGGATTAAATGATAAGACCAGATGTACATTGCCGCCTGCTGTTTGAATATTAGAGGAATAACCTTTATGGTATTTAACATCGCCAGCACCTTTAATCGTTGCATTGCCTTCAAATTCTAAAAATAAATCCTCAGAAGATTTACCCAGGATATTGATTAATACATTTAGACGACCCCGATGAGCCATACCAACAACAACTTCTTCTATCCCCTGATTCCCGGCTTGCTGAATCAGATCGTCTAACATAGGAATTAAGACTTCTCCTCCCTCCAGAGAAAAACGTTTCTGGCCAACGTACTTGTTATGGATATAGCGTTCTAAGCCTTCGGCAGCAGTAATACGTTCCAGAAGACGGAGCTTTGTGCCTTGAGAGAGAGGTGGGGGTAGTGGTTCTATGCGCTGCTGGAACCAGCGTTTGGTGCTGGTTTTGGTAATATGCATGTATTCATAACCAACACTGCTGCAATAAGTTCGCCTGACAATAGTGATAATATCCCTGAGCGTTAATCGATTCGCTGCCGCCAGAGAACCGGTGTTAAACTGCAGTAACATATCGGCTTCTGTTAACTGGTGAAACTGTGTTAAAAGATCTTCTATTTGCTGAGGTTTATACAAGCCAATTGGATCAAGGTTAGCTTGTTGGTGACCTCGTACCCGGTAAGCATTGAGTAATCTTAAGACAGCACTCTGTTTTTTTTCATTGATAATTAAATCGTTTGATAAAGCTGAGTTGAGCCGCTCGTCTGCTCGTACGAAACTTGTACCCTGAGGGTATAAGTAATTGCTGTTCAGAATATGTGCATTTTCTGCAAAAGTAAGCGGGGCATGGAATGTTGCTATTTTATCATCGTAAACCTGATCAAAATAGTCCTGCCATTGTTTTGCTATAGAATGGGGATCCTGACAATATTGTTCAAATAAATTTTCAATATAGGGGGCATTTCCGGCAAACAGGAAAGAAGTTTTATTCAGTTCTTTATTTTTCTGCTGCATTGAAATTATTCTCCGGGTGGAAAAATACAATCTACAGTAATTAGTTAATACTTATCTAACTATATAGATGAAGTTTTTGTTGATTTCCAGAAAAAAAGCAACATTCTTGAAAAAAATTTTTTTTCTTCTATATTTAATTATAGATAGAAAAGAATATCCTGATTGGAGGTGTTGAATGGAAACGGTAACGATTACTGATGACAGCACTGGAAAAAGTGTTAAGTTAGAAAAAAAAACTGCCAGCAGCGGTTCACCTGTTATTGATATCGGGCAACTGCAAAGTAAACTGGGTTTATATACATTTGATCCGGGTTTTACATCAACAGCTGCTTGCCAGAGTACGATTACTTACATCGATGGGGATAAAGGTGAACTCTTGTATCGCGGCTATCCTATCGAACAGCTAGCAGGGCAGAGCAGCTATATCGAGGTGAGTTATTTACTTTTATATGGAGAGTTGCCAAACAAGAGTCAATTAGATGAATTTAATGATATTATAATCCAGCATACGATGATCAATGAAGGCATCACCCGTTTTTATTCTGGTTTTCGCTATGATGCTCACCCCATGGCTATTTTGTGTGCGGTAGTCGGAGCCTTATCTTCTTTTTACCATGATTCTCTGGATATTAATAATCCCCGCCACCGGGAAATTTCAGCCCATCGTTTAATTGCAAAACTACCGACTATTGCTGCATTCAGTTACAAATATACTATTGGTCAACCATTTATTTACCCGGATAATAAATTAGATTATTGCAGTAATTTTTTACGTATGATGTTTGCCACACCTGCAGAAGATTATGAAGTTAATCCGATTGCTGCCAGAGCTCTGGAATTAATGATGATTCTGCATGCCGATCATGAACAGAATGCGAGTACTTCAACGGTCAGATTAGCCAGCAGTTCCGGAGCCAATCCTTTTGCCTGTATTTCTGCCGGGATTGCCTCATTATGGGGACCTGCACATGGCGGTGCTAATGAATCAGTGATCAATATGCTGGAAAGTATCTCATCAGTGAGTGAAATTCCTAAGCTAATCAAACGGGCTAAAGACAAGAATGATAAATTTCGCCTGATGGGTTTTGGTCATCGAATCTATAAAAACTTTGATCCCCGTGCAAAAATTATTCGTGATATGTGTCATCAGTTGCTCAATGAACTGGATGTTAAAGACCAACCTCTGGTAGAGATTGCCTGTGAACTGGAATATGCGGCATTAAAGGATGACTATTTTAAGGAAAAGAAACTCTACCCTAATGTGGACTTTTATTCCGGGATTATTCTTAAAGCATTGGGTATTCCACTAAATATGTTTACAGTGATCTTTTCTATTGCCAGAACGGTTGGCTGGGTTTCTCACTGGAAAGAAATGATGGAAGAAGACAAGCATCGTATCGGTCGTCCAAGACAATTGTATATGGGCTATACTGCCAGAGATTATGTGGCTATGGATAAGCGAAAATAAGTTGTGTCAATAAATACCGGCAAGTCTCTTAGCAGTCAGATTAGTTTTGCAGAAACTTATCAGAATAAAATTGATTCAGGTCTTTTAATTACTGATTCAGAACAGCAATGCATTGTACAGAAGATGCAGTTGATCTATGAGGAAATTGAAACACTGTGCTATTCAAATTCTAACTTTAATATGAAAAATTTACTGTCTTTTTCATTAGACAAGCTGCAACAATCTGTACAGGGTATTTACTTATGGGGGGGAGTGGGACGCGGAAAAACTTTTCTATTAGATATGTTCTTTGAATGTCTGACTTTTAATAATAAGCTACGTTTGCATTTTCACCGTTTTATGCAGATTATCCATGAAAGTATTGAAGAGCTGGGTGATATAGAAAACCCATTAAAACAAACAGCTAAAAATCTGGCACAAAAATATAAAGTAATTTATCTGGATGAAGTGGCTATTATAGATATTGCAGATGCGATGATTTTGGCCGAGTTATTGAAATATTTAATCAGCAATGATGTCATCTTATTATTTACCTCTAATACGGTAGCGGAAAATCTATATAAAAATGGACTGCAGCGTGCACGCTTTTTGCCTGCTATTGATTTAATTTCAGCTTGTACAGTAATTATTGAAATTAAAGGGGATGAAGATTACCGTCTGAATGCTCTTGAAAGAGTAAAAGTTTATCAATTAACTTCTGCTGAGAATACAGATACTAATCTGCAGGGTTTGTATGATAGTTTGAGCGGAGGAATTAAACTGCATCAGGATAGAGATGATCTGATGATTAATTATCGTCACATTCCGGTAAAAAAATGGGAATCAGGTATCGTCTGGTTTAGTTTTGATATGTTATGCAATACACATCGTGACAGTAGTGATTATATTCATATTGCTGCTTTTTTTCATACTGTCATTATCTCGGATATATATTGTTTAAATACTGAACATGATGATATTGTCAGGCGTTTTATTAATTTGATTGATATATTTTATGATCGCCACATTAATGTCATTATTTCTGCTCAGACTACTCCAGATCAGTTATATTCCGGTAAACGATTACAGTTTGAATTTTCCAGAACCAGAAGCAGGCTGGTTGAAATGCAGACAAAAAAATACTTATCGAAAAATAAAAAATTTAAAGTAATACTGGAAAATAAATTATTTAATATGGACTTGAATAAAGATAAGGTATGCAGGGAAATTAATGATCCGACCCGTTTTGGAGATTGGGTCAGCAGTAAAGGTCGTTGTAGTGATTTTTAATTGCTTTTTCCAGGTTTAATTTAAAGAGGAAAGTATGATGACATGGCAGGATAAGCGTCCAATGTCTCCCCATTTACAAATCTATCATCTGCCGTTGACAGCAAAACTTTCCATTTTGCATAGGGCAACCGGCGTAGTGTTGTTCTTTGCATTATTGTTAATGGTCATTGCCCTGATGGTGCTTGCTTCAGGACAGCAAAACTGGCAGTTTATGCAAAGTTTTCTATCCAGCTGGTATGGTTTGATAGGCCTGATTGGGATTTCCTTCTCTCTTTATTATCACTTATGCAATGGAATAAGACACCTGTTATGGGATACAGGAATGTTTATGGAAAAACACAGTTTAACTATGAGTGGTTTACTGGTTGTTTTTTCAAGTGCTTTTTTAACAATTATGACCTGGTCAGTGCATTTTTATATAGTGTAGCTGGAAGATGAGAAATAATGGATAAGAATAATTTACAATCTGATTTAGCACAATCAAAAGGCCGGGGTTCTACAAATGATGGTACACTGCATTTTCTCCAACAACGCATCACAGCCCTGGCGCTGATACCTTTGGTTTTCTGGCTTTGTCTAAGCCTGACCTTTTTACCTGAAACAGATTACTTTAGCCTGATAAGCTGGATACAGGAACCGATAAATTCAATCTTATTGGTCGTCATGTTGATAGCAGGGTTTTATCATTTACAATTAGGTTTGCAAGTTATTATTGAAGATTATGTTTCATCTGATTCAATAAAGTTAATGAGTATAATTTTTATTAAACTGATGTGCATTTTTTTGACAGTTGCAGGACTTTATTCGCTAATGAAAATATCTTTGTAAATAATAAGAATTCAGAAAGAGCAGAAAGAGAAAAAATGTTAAAAGATAAATACAAACTGGTTGAACATCAATATGACGTTGTTATTGTTGGGGCTGGAGGTGCTGGCCTCAGGGCTGCTCTGGGAATGTCATCTTCCGGATTAAAAACGGCCTGCATCAGCAAAGTTTTCCCTACCAGAAGTCATACAGTTGCTGCACAGGGCGGTATGTCTGCAGCACTGGGCAATATGGGGGAAGATCACTGGAAATGGCACATGTATGACACGGTTAAGGGTTCAGACTGGCTGGGAGATCAGGATGCCATTGAATATATGTGCCGTGAGGCAGCACAATCTGTTATTGAACTGGAACACTATGGTGTACCATTTTCACGCACAGAAGAAGGAAAAATATATCAGCGTCCTTTTGGCGGTATGACGACTAATTTTGGTGAAGGTATTGCGCAGCGAACCTGTGCTGCAGCTGATAGAACCGGACATGCTATTTTACACACTTTATATCAGCAATCCTTAAAACATAAGGCACAATTTTTTATTGAGTTTTTTGCTATGGATTTACTGATGGATGAAGGTGTTTGTCGTGGTGTGCTGGCCTGGGACTTAACCACGGGCACCCTACATCGTTTCAGGGCACATCAGGTGGTTTTAGCCACCGGGGGATGTGGTCGAGTATTCTTCTCGGCAACCTCTGCTCATACCTGCACGGGTGATGGTAATGCCATGATATTACGGGCTGGTTTACCTCTGCAGGATATGGAATTTGTACAATTTCATCCCACTGGTATTTATGGATCCGGAGTCTTGATTACCGAGGGTGTGCGTGGTGAAGGTGGCTACCTGTCAAATTCAAAAGGTGAACGCTTTATGGAACGTTATGCCCCCAATGCAAAGGATCTGGCTTCCCGGGATGTGGTGTCACGAGCCATGACAATTGAGATCAATGAAGGCAGGGGACTGGGAGATGAAAAAGATCATCTGCATCTAAATCTGATGCATTTAGGCATTGATGTCATTAATGAACGTCTGCCGGGTATTGCTGAAAATGCAAGAATATTCGGCAATGTTGATGTTGCTAAAGAACCCATCCCGGTGATTCCGACAGTACATTATAATATGGGTGGCATACCGACCAATCATCATGGGGAAGTGGTTAATATTAAAGGAAATAATCCGGATAGTATCGTTCCCGGACTGATGGCTATTGGAGAAGCGGCCTGTGTCTCTGTTCATGGAGCCAATCGCCTCGGTTCAAACTCTTTACTGGATATTATTGTTTTTGGTCGTGCTGCAGCTTTAAGATCTGTTGAGCTGGTGAAACCCGATACCAGACATAAACCGCTTGATGAAGCCTGTACAGAAAAAATTCTGGCTGATTTTGACGCTATTATTCAGGCATCAGGTAAAAAAAATGCCGCACAGATCAGAGATAAAATGCAGCGAGTCATGCAAAAACATGCGACTGTGTTCAGGAATAAAGAACTCCTGAAGCAGGGTATTGAACAGATGCAGACAGTTTTTGACAGCTTCGATGATATTGTGGTTGCTGATAAAAGTTTACACTGGAATACTGATTTACTGGAAACTCTGGAGCTAAAAAATATGTTGATACAAGCTCAGACTATTATTCATGGAGCACATAATCGCACAGAAAGTCGGGGTGGACATGCACGTGAAGACTATCCTGATCGAAATGATCAAGACTGGATGAAGCATACACTCTGCCAGATAGACAATAAGGGGCAGGTTAAATTTAGTTATCGCCCGGTGCATATGTTTACATTAAGTGATGAATGCGACGTGATCCCACCAAAAAAACGAGTATACTGATGGCTGAATTTACCTTACCAAAAAATTCAAAAATCAGTCAGGGTAAGATGATTCGATGCTCTGAAGAGTGTACTAATAGCAGAATGTTTCATATTTACCGTTATGACCCGGAAAAGGATGATAATCCATCACTGGATAGTTTTGAATTAAATATGGATAATTGCGGCCCAATGATTTTGGATGCTGTGCTTAAAATTAAAGCTGAACTTGACAGTTCTTTGTCATTAAGACGTTCTTGTCGGGAAGGAATTTGCGGTTCCTGTGCAATGAATATTAATGGTCAAAATACCCTGGCCTGTACCCGGGCAATTAATGATTATTCGGCTGATATTTATATCTATCCACTACCGCATCAGCCGGTTATCAAAGATCTGGTTTCTGACTTAAGTCACTTTTATGCACAACATGCTGCTATTGAACCCTGGATGAAAACAGACTCAACCGTTTCATCTGATCAGGAGCGGTTACAATCTGTCACTGAACGTGGGAAACTGGATGGTCTGTATGAATGTGTTATGTGTGCCTGCTGCTCAACCAGTTGTCCGAGTTATTGGTGGAACAGTGACCGATACCTTGGCCCGGCAGCTTTATTAACCGCCTATCGCTGGATCAGTGATTCTCGGGATGAAGCGACAGGTGAAAGACTTGATGAATTGGAAGATCCCTTTAAACTCTATCGTTGCCACACAATTATGAATTGTACTGATGTCTGCCCTAAAGATTTAAATCCGGCCAAAGCCATTGCTGAAATTAAAAAATTAATGGTTAAACGTAAAATTTAATGATAAATCAGCAGCCGGATTGTGACTTAAAAGCTTTACGAATGTTATGCCGGCGGGGTATAAGAGAATTAGATATACTATTGCAATGTTATATGAATAGATATTATCAATCAGCATCTATAGAAGAAATCAGAGAATTCAAATTGATCCTGCAAATGGATGATCATAGCTTGTTATCATTGATACTGAATCCTGCAAAAGATAAATCCATGACATCGTTCCTTTTATGTCAAAAACTTCAATATTGTCATAGCCCGGACAAGCTGGATATATCTTAACGTTTTCCAGGATTACAGGCTAATTTTTTACCTATCTGCTATAATCCCGAGTAATCATACAAAAGCAGTTTAAACTCATCTGCTGATATAATGAATGTTGATAAAAGTTGCTAAAAATGTATACATCTGAAGGTAAACAACAAGCGGGGCAATTACTGGAGAAATATACGCCTCTGGTTAAAAAAATTGCTTATCATTTAATGGCACGCCTGCCTGCAGAAATTCATATTGATGATATTATTCAATCCGGCCTGATTGGTTTACTGGATGCAAGCAAACAGTATGACCCACGGCAGGGGGCTCAGTTTGAAACCTATGCCACTATCCGTATTCGCGGTGCAATTCTGGATGAAGTTCGGCGCAGTGACTGGGCACCAAAGTCAGTTCATAAAAAAGCGCGTGATTTGACGGCAGCTATGCAGGAAATTGAGCGTAGAACAGGACGTGATGCCCGTGATATGGAAGTCGCTCAGGAAATGGGTATTGGTATGGATGAGTACTATCAGATTCTAAAAGATGGTAATTCCTGCCGTATGCTCAGTTTTGATGATTTAGAAACAGATGATACTCAAAGTCTGGGAATCTTTGAAGATCGGAAAAACAATGTGGTTAATGATATTCTTGATGAAGAATTTAAACTCCATCTTGCTCAGGCCATTGCAGAACTCCCGGAACGTGAAAAAATAGTGATGTCATTATATTATGATACTGAAATGAATTTAAAAGAAGTGGGTGTATTGATGGGCGTGAGTGAATCAAGAGTCAGCCAACTGCTCAGTCAGGCTCAATTGCGTTTACGTGCAAAACTTAACTAGAACAAATGAGCCATACTATATCAGGATCAATCTCTGGAATTTATAGAAAGACAACACCAATGGCTTTGTATGAGACTAATTATCGACGTTTAAATCATCTTTTTCCTGGTTTAAAAATATATAAGCTCAACAAAACTTTTCACCTGCCGATATCACAGGTATGTGTAGGGATTATTGAACAATATAAATATACGAGTATTATTTTTTTAAAACAGTCGTTAAAAACAACAATGGCACAATTATCAACTATTAAGATGAAACTGCGAGTTTGTCATGATGCCTGTCTGGTTGAAGTCATTGGATATCAGGGTCAAAGCCCTATTCAATCTGCTCTGACCTATCCAAATAAGCAGATGCTGCAGCTTGATGAAAAAAAACAGTTGAACTTATTATTGAAAGAGATTCTTGAAAATACCATAAAAAATGAATTTTCTCGTAATAAGACTTTATCAATTTTATAATGAGCAATAATTTTGCTATATACTCTTGAGTAACAAAAAACTGACACAAATGATTTAAAGCCATTTTTATGTTACTTAAAATAATTCGTGCCAATTTTTTAAGCTGTGGGCACTTTTAACTATTAATCATACAGACGGAACCCTAAAATGGCAGATGAAGACTTAGAATTGGATGGTGAAGAGGTAGAGGAAGCACCAAAGTCAAAGAAAATGATGATCATTATCATTGTTGGTGTTGTTTTGTTACTGATAGTGGGTATTGCCGGTGGTTTGTTTGCAACAGGTTTTTTTGATGATGAGCCTGAAGTAACTGAGACTGAGCAGACTGCTGATGGAGAGAAAAGTGGTGAGGCATCTAAAGAAGAAGAGGTTAATCTGGAAGTTTCTTACTGGCCGCTTGAACCTGCTTTTGTGTTAAATTTTGAGGGTAAAAGCAAGGCAAGATATATGCAGATCGGGCTTGAAGCTGCAATGACTAATGAAAAGGCCTATGCCGGGGTTAAAAAACATTTACCTGTTATCCGTAATGAAATTGTGCTATTACTCAGTGGCCAGAAATATGAAGAAATAGTAACCCCGGAAGGCAAGGAACAACTTAGGGCAGAACTGATAGAAGTGATTAATTCTATACTGAAAGAACGTAAGATTAAAAAAGGTATTGATAATATTTATTTCACCAGTTTTGTAATGCAGTAAAGCTGAGTTGAGCAACTTGTCTGCTCGAACGAAAGATGTCCTGTGGGTATAGGACATCTTTAGCCTAATAATAAAAGTAATATACGAGAACAATTGTGACAGATTTACTATCTCAAGATGAAATTGATGCATTATTACATGGTGTTGATGATGGTGATGTTGATACGGAAGATGATGATGATCTAGATGATGCAGATGCCAGAGAATACGATTTTAATAGTGAAGATCGTATTGTTCGCGGGCGCATGCCTACTCTGGAAATGATCAATGAGCGTTTTGCCCGTTATCTGCGTATCAGCATGTTCAATATGCTGCGTCGCTCAACTGAAATTTCAGTGGGTGGTATTCAAACATTAAAATTTGGTGAGTATATTCATACCCTGTTTGTACCCACCAGTTTGAATCTGATAAAAATGAAACCACTTAAAGGGACTGCATTACTGGTTATTGAGCCAACTCTGGTTTTTATTCTGGTGGATAATTATTTTGGCGGGGAAGGGAAATTTCACGCTAAAATTGAAGGACGTGAATTTACCCCGACTGAACAACGTGTGATCCATATGTTTATGGAAATTTGTTTTCATGATCTGATTAAAGCATGGGAACCTGTTATGCCAATAGACTTTGAATTTTCAAGCCGTGAAGTGAATCCTCAGTTTGCTAATATTGTCAGTCCTTCGGAGGTGGTTGTGGTCAGTAGTTTACATGTAGAACTTGAAGGTGGGGGTGGCAATATTCATATTACCATGCCTTATTCCATGCTGGAACCTATTCGTGAATTGCTTGATGCAGGAATACAAAGTGATAAAAGTGATACGGATGATCGCTGGAGTACCGCTCTGGCTGATGAAATAAAAACAGCTCATGTTGAAATCTCATCTACTTTGGCGAATGCGACTTTATCTTTGCAAGAAGTGATGAATCTCAAAGAGGGGGATATCATACCCATTGAACTTAAAGATGAGGTAAATATTTATGCTGAAAAAATTCCTGTTTTAAGAGCACACTATGGAATACATAATAAGCAATATGCAGTAAAAATTTTGGGTAAAGTTGAAAGAGGCACTCATCTTGAGACAGGGATTCCTTTTCTTGATGATGCTTTTGAACATAAACAGGAAAATAATGCTGAACGAAATAAAGAACAAAGTGAAAATGCATTACCTAATCCAAACACATAAAACAGTGATATTATAAGTCATTAGCACTATTAAATTCTATCTGGAAACTGAATAATGAATGATGAAACAGAAAGTGTAAAAACTGAAGAAGATCCCTGGTCAGAAGCCATGGATGAACAAGCTGATGCAGAAGCTGCCGGATTTGAAAATCTTGAAGAAGATGGTAGTGATGATGGTGAAGTGAATCTGGATGTGATACTGGATGTTCCTGTTGATATTTCAATGGAAATAGGAAGAACCAAGATCAATATCAGGAACCTTTTGAAATTGAACCAGGGTTCGGTGATAGAACTTGATCGACTGGCAGGTGAGCCGATGGATGTTTTGATTAATGGAACCTTGATTGCTCATGGTGAAGTGGTTGTGGTTAATGACAAATTCGGTATTCGTCTGACGGATGTGATCAGTCCTGCAGAACGTATCTCCAAGCTCAAATAAGACTAATGGTCTATGTTAATTACTCATCAATATAAAAAAAAGACACTTTTAATCTCTCTCCTGTTGAGTTTTTATATATTCTCTGCTAATTGTTATTCTGAGGACGTACCGGATATAAGCCGTCAGGGAGTTAATAATATAGATAAACAGGATACAACCAATAAATTACTCCCTTTCTTAGCCTCTAAAACACCCGCCCCTGTTGGAAAAAATGAATCTGCAGCGCCTATGGATGCATTAAGCGTATCACTGGGTTTAATTTTTATTTTATTACTCATTTTTTTCTTGGCATGGATCATGAGAAAAGCTGGTTATAGTCATCTTTCCGGTCAGGGATATTTAACTATTTTAGCCACTTTGAATTTTGGGCAAAAAGAAAAAATTGCTTTAATAAAAGTAGGCCGTCAGCAAATACTGGTTGGTATTACAGCCACTCAAATTAATACATTGCATGTATTGGATAAACCACTTGATATAAAAGAGCGTCAGGCGAGGGCAGAGAATAATCAATTTGCAGCAAAATTTTATGAAGTCTTAAATCCTTCATCTAGCAGTGTAAAAAACAAACCTGAGTAAAAATATGATGAAAAATATAATTGTTTTCTATCAATCACATTGTTTATTAATTAAATCCTTCTCTATTGTGCTATTGCTCAGCCTTTACTTATTCTCAAATATGGCTCTGGCTGTACAGGGGATTGAAGCAGTCACCATTACTTCAGGCGCGAATGGTGAACAAACTTATACAGTCACCATACAGGCTATGGTTTTAATGACGGTGATTACACTGCTGCCGTCAATGCTTTTAATGATGACCTCTTTTACCCGAATTATTATTGTATTGGCCATTGTGCGTCAGGCCACAGGCTTAATGCAGGCGCCTCCAGCACAGGTATTAGTTGGTTTGGGTTTGTTTATGACTTTCTTTATTATGGCACCGGTTTTTGATCGTATGTATAGTGATGGTATCAAACCCTATCTGGATGATAAAATTGGTGCTGAAACTGCGCTTAAACGAGCTGGTCTTCCCTTGCATGAATTTATGCTGGCTCAAACCCGAGATAAGGATTTAACCATGTTTACAGAGATTGCAGATACAGGGCCTTATCAAAAACCAGCAGATGTACCATTCACAGTTTTAATACCATCTTTTGTTACCAGTGAGTTAAAGACAGCCTTCAGCATGGGCTTTCTTATTTTTATTCCTTTTTTGATTATTGATCTGGTGGTTGCCAGTGTACTGATGTCTATGGGAATGATGATGCTATCTCCGTTAATTGTTTCTATGCCGTTTAAGCTGATGCTGTTTGTATTAGTGGATGGCTGGTCAATGATTATGGGCACTCTGGCATCCAGTTATTATATTTAATACAGTATGGGGTCGGAGTCAAATGACATGATTGACTGAATATTGATTAAATTCAGCACTTAATGCTATTTGACTCCGACCCTGCTATAAGGAGAGATCATGACACCTGAATCAGTCTTAGATATTTTACAGGGTGCTGTTTATCTGATTATTGTTTTATTATTAATTATTTTAATTCCTGCATTACTGGTTGGTTTATTGGTCAGTATGTTTCAGGCGGCTACCTCTATTAATGAACAAACTCTGACTTTTATTCCCAAACTATTAGTTACCTTTAGTGTACTCATGTATGCAGGCCCTTATATGCTGGGACGTTTAACTGAGTTTATGACGCAGATGTTTCTCAATATTCCACTTTATATAGGCGGTGGTTAGGTGTTTAGCACCGCCGAAATTACTGCTTTTTTAGGTGCATGGATCTGGCCTTTCACCAGGATCAGTGCCATGATGTTGGTAGCCCCTGTTTTTTCTGCTAAATCTATGCCTGTTAAGATCCGTATTGCGGCTGCAATAGCCATTACAATGGTCGTTGCGCCAATATTGCCGCCTTTGCCGCTTGTGGAGTTTATTAGTGGTGAAGCATTGTTAATCTTGATTCATCAGATTTTAATTGGTGCAATTATGGGCTTTGCACTACAATTGGCCTTTAATATCTTTGTTATGTCAGGACATATACTGGCGATGCAGGCCGGTCTGGGTTTTTCCATGATGAATAGTCCTCAGGATGGTGTTCAGGTGACGGTGGTTGGTCAGCTTTATTTAATGCTGGCAACTCTGCTCTATCTGGCAATGGATGGTCATTTGATCCTTATTCGGGAAGTGATCAATAGTTTTAATTCGTTACCCATAGGAACCAGTGGAATTTCAACAACGGGGTATTGGATGTTAATCAGCTGGAGTAGTAAAATGTTTCTCAGTGCAGTTATGATGGTTTTACCGGCAATTACTGCACTTTTGATGGTGAATGTCAGTTTTGGTGTTATGGCGAAGGCTTCTCCTCAACTGAACCCGTTTTCTGTTGGATTTTTAATTACAATTATTCTTGCTTTTGCGATTATTTACGTTACATTGCCCACTTTAATACCCTATTTTGAAAAGATCATGACGGATATTTTTCAATTAGTTCAGAATATACTACTTAATAGTGCTGAAACAATTTCAGGTTCATCTGCAGGGGTGAAGTAGTCATGGCTGAAAATGCAGATGGTCAGGAAAAGTCAGAAGACCCCACGGCAAAAAAACAATCGGAATCCCGTAAAAAAGGTCAGATCCCGAGATCCAAGGAGTTAACTACTTTTTTTGGCCTGTTAATGTCAATTATTGGTTTGATGATTTTTGCTGAAGATATGATTCAAGTTATTACTGCCATTATGCGAACTAATTTTACCGTTGAACGTTCAGTCCTGTTTGATTCTCAACAGTTAATTTTGCATTTTAAACCTGAACTGTCCCGAATGATGGGAGCACTGATTCCTCTCTTTTTACTCATAGCGGTTACCGGTATTTTATCCAGTGCTCTGCTGGGCGGGTTTAACTTTTCTACAGAAGCAATGGGCTTTAAATTCAACAAACTCAATCCGGCAAAAGGCCTAAAAAAAATATTTGGTACACAGGGTTTAATAGAATTACTGAAAAGTATTTTAAAAATAGGTTTACTAGGCAGTATTGCTGTGTATTTTCTCTGGCAGGCTCGCTTTGAATTATTTGGTTTATCAAAGGAAAGTTTTCCGGAGGCTTTTGTGCATGCCATGGAATTAATTTCCTGGCAGTTCTTACTGGTGACTTTGGGGATGATTGTTATTGCATTGATTGATGTGCCTTATCAGATATGGACACATACACAACAATTAAAAATGACCAAACAGGAAGTGAAAGATGAATCAAAAAATGTTGAGGGTAACCCGGAAATAAAAGGCCGGCAGCGTCAGATACAGCGTGATATGGCTATGCAGCGTATGATGGGAGATGTGCCAAAGGCTGATGTTATTATTACCAACCCAACTCATTTTTCAGTTGCTTTACAATATGATCCTGAAGGCTCAGGTGCCCCGGTTATGCTGGCAAAAGGTATTGATCTGGTTGCTCTGCAAATTCGTAATGTGGCAAAAGCACATGATATTCCTATTCTGGAAATTCCTCCTTTATCCCGTGCAATCTATTATTCAGTGGAAATTGGTGATGAAATTCCTGCAGGGCTGTATGTTGCGGTTGCACAAATACTGGCTTATATTTTCCAGTTAAAAACTGGTGAAATAGATAAAAACACAAAACCTGATTTATCTAATTTACCCATACCACCGGAGTTAAGACGTTAATTTTATCAACTATCAGGAACTTGTCCGAGGTGAATAGATTAAAAAAGCATATTAATGCTTGCTAATATAAGAAAGAATGTATATACTTACTCTACTATACAAAAAGCGTATTAATAACGCTTATAAAAACACATTAAGTTTCACACTATAAAATATTGGAGAGTTTAAATGAAAAAATTATTAATTGCTGCTGCAATCGCTGCTACTACTGTTTCTATGTCTGCTAATGCATTCTGGGATGATGGAAATAGTAATACTAACTGGAATGGCGGCGGCTATAACAACATGAATAACAATGCTTATGGCAATGGTTATGGTAATGGTTGGGGTGACGGTTCCGGTGATGCAGATATGGATGGTGATATAGAAATCACTATTAAGGCAAAGGGACGTGGTCGCGGTCGCGGTAATACCCGTGGTTCCGGCAATGGTAACTTTTCTGGTAATGGTTATAACAACTGGGACAATCGTTATCAGGGATACGGAGATAACCGTTATATGAACAATAGTTCTGGTCCTTATGGATATGCTCCTCAACAAGCACCTATGGCGCCTCAGATGATGGCTCCGGTTGCTCCTAGTCCAGAAGCAAAAGCTAGATTTGAAGCACATCAAAAGAAAATGCAGGCAATGCAAAAGCAACAACGAGCTAAAATGGAAGCAGCTCGTAAAGCTTATGAAGAGAGAATGAAGCAATGGTCTGCTCAGGCACCGGCTGCTCCAGCACCTGCAGCTAAGTAAATACAAGCCATTAACTGAAAAACCCGTATCGGTCAATTCGATACGGGTTTTTTTATATCTGTTAAAATGTGAACCTGTTCACAAGAATCACGAATAATTTCAATTAGAATCTTCTTTAGTTTAAAATAGCTTGCATAAGTTGCCAATCCTTATCATGGTGAATGAGATATCTATAATGAAAAAAATACTACAAACTATAATTATCCATATTCTATTACTATCAACAACTGCTATCTCAGCGACTCATGATGCTCGTTATTATCTCAATCAGGCAACAAAATATTATAATCAACAGGATTATTCACGAGCAGAAAGTAATTTTCAGCAAGTTTTAAAGATGAAAGTGTCCCTGCATAAGGATTTCTATTTTTTTTATGGCAAGACTTTATTTTATAATGAAAAATATCAGAAATCTGTCGATAATCTGGGGATCTATTTAGATACACTGGATCATAAAAGTGCTTACATAGCAGAAGCCAAAGTATTATTAAAAAAATCAAAAAGGAAAGTGTCTCAACAACGTTCTGAAAAGAAAAAAAAGAAACGAAAAAAGTTAGAAATCTCTTCTATTCCGGATATGATAAAAATTCCAGCGGGAACTTTTTCTATGGGGGGTAGTTTTGGAACGAATGATCAACTCCCTGTTCATGAAGTAATAATCGATAAGCCTTTTGCTATTGGCAAATATCAAGTGACATTTGCACAATTTGATTTTTTTGTAAAAGAAACTCAATATAGAAAACCAGATGATAATGCATGGGGGCGTGGAAACAGGCCTGTGATTAATGTTTCCTATTATGATGCGAGTAATTATGCCCGTTGGCTAAGCAAAAAAACCGGGCGTAAATTTCGTTTACCAACAGAAGCTGAATGGGAATATGTCGCAAAAACCGGGAAGGAAATCAAAAAGACATTGGGATTTAAAAATCTGATAGGTATAGGTGATGCCAACTGTGATGGTTGTCGTTATTTTTGGGAAAGTGATCAAACAGTTCCAGTGGGAAGTTATGATGGCAATAAATATGGACTACATGATATCTTCGGTAATGTCTGGGAATGGACCTGTTCATTATATACACGTCAATATGATGGTAGAGAACAAGTATGTGCCAATGGGGACAAACTGGAAGGTGAAACCATGTCTGTCAGGGGGGGAGGTTGGAATAGCAATGATCGGATTTTACGCTATTATGTTCGCCTTAATAATTTTCCAACCTACACAGGTAATGAGCAGGGATTTAGGTTAGTAGAGGAATTATAAAAAATTTACAATGTCGAAATCCAGGCTTCACTGGATGCACGGGTAATATCCAGAATAACATTTGGGAAAATACCCCCTGAGATAATTAACACAATAAATGCGATAGTGAGTAAAAGTTCTCGTTTACGAAGATCCATTGCTTCTGAAACCACATTATTATTGACAGCTCCCAAAAATGCACGTTGGTATATGCTCAGAAAATAGGCTGCTGCCAGTACCATACCAACTAGTGCTGCAATACCTGCACCGGTGTGAGTTTTTAACACGCTGATCAAAATAAGATTTTCCGCAATAAAACCATTTGTTCCCGGGACTCCCAGACCAGCAAGGCCAAAGACAAAAAAGCAACTGGCCAGCAAAGGCATTGTTTTTGCCACACCACCCAAACTCACCAGTTCAGTTGATCCGGTGCGATGATGCAGAAATCCAATGAGGATAAAAATACCACCGGCAACGATAGTAAAATTAAACAACTGAAATAATGCCCCCTGAATTCCTTGCACGGAAAATGAAGCAATGCCCAGAATAACCAGTCCCACATGGCTGACACTGGAAAATGCCAGCATTTTTCTTAGATTTGTCTGTGTGATTGCCAGTACTGCGCCATAAAGTACCCCGGTTATCCCCAGGCCTGCTAATAACCAGTGAAAATTTTGTGCAGCATCAGGAGCTAATGGTATAGTAAAACGAATCAGACCATAGGCACCTAATTTAAGACCGGTCATAATGGCTGCAATGCTGGCAGGGCCTTCCATAGCAATGGCCGGCAGCCAGGTGTGCAGTGGAAATATAGGTGCCTTAAATGCAAAACCTAACAAGAGTAGAAAGAAAATAGTGGTTTGATATTCTGCCGGAAGGGGGTTGTTTAATAGATGAATATAGTCAAATACCAGTTCACCGCTTCCGTTTGCAGTATGATTAAAGGCAACTAAAATAAATCCCAATAAGAGCGGCATACCGCCGGCCATCATGACCAGAGTATATTTAACTGCAGCATGACGGCGGTTTGGACCAATCCCCCAGAAATTAATAAGAAAATAAATAGGTAATAAAGTGAGTTCCCAGAATAAGAAAAATAAAATAGTATTTAAGGAAATAAAAATGCCCAGTGTTGCTGTTTCAAGAATTAATAAGAGAATATAAAAGAGTTTCGGCATACTACGAATACTGGTCCATGATGATAAAATAATACCGCTGAACAGGAAACTGGTGAGTGGTAAAAAGAGCACCGACAGCCCATCAATACCCACTATATAGTCGATATTTAGACTGCTTATCCAGGGAATTTGCTCAATAAATTGAAAGCCCGGATTATTTTGATCAAAGTTAAATACAACAAATAATGAAATTAATAAAGTGATTATAGAACCGACGAAAGCAATCAAGCGTGCTTTAAGTGGATCGGATGAGAATAGAATAACTGCACAGCTAAGGGGTAATACCAGCAATAATAAACTGAGCACTGGAAATACGGCTATTGATTCAGAGCTATTAATTATTGTACCGGCAGTAAGGGTAGTCGTAGGTTCAATCATTAGAAGTCCTTAATTACTCTTAAGTATATGGGGGCCGTATAGTTCACCCAGCCCATGCATAGAATTTTCAATCAGCCCCATCCAGGGTTCGGAATAAAAACCGGTGGTTAATAAAATAATAATAATAATAGCTGCCATTACTTTTTCTGACAGAGAGGCAGATTGGGTTGCTTTTTTATTCCAGCCGCCCACTTTGGGTGATAAAAATGCCTGCTGAAAAGCCCATAACAGGAAGCCAGCCGCCACGACATTGCCTAAGGCTGCTGCAATGGTAATCAATGCACCAAAGCGGTGAATTGAAGCTTCCATAATCAAATGAGCAGCATCAAAACCGGGAGTACCCGGCATACCGACAAGACTCAGGGCTGATATCAGGAAGGTAATACCAATGATGGGAATATAATCAAACAGACCGCCCAATTTTTTCAATAGCATGGTTCGGGTGCGATAGAAAACAAAGCCGGTCATAAATAATAAACCGGAGATACCTAAACCAAAGTTTATGGATAAGAGTATAGCGCCTTCGAAAGCAATTTGATTGAGACTGAATAAACCGATAATCAGGACACTGGTATGACTGATCACGGCAAAGGATAATAAACGCCGTAGATTGACCTGCATCATAGCCATTACTGCAGCATAAAAAACGCCGATGACAGCAATGGTAACAATGAATTCATGCCACTGCATAACCGCTTCCGGCAGCAGGGGGAAAACAAATCTCAGGATTGCATATATACCCACTTTGAGACCTAATAAAAAGACTGGAGCAATGGCAACAGTTCCGTGTTCTGCAGCCAGAGGTAACCATCCGTGCATGGGAAATAGCGGAATGCGAATCGCCAGGCCATAAAACAGCAGAAAGAATATAATAGAACGAATTTCACTGCTGACAACGACATCCTTTAGTAAGAGCAAATCAAAAGTCCAGTTATTTCCGGTGACATGGCTATAGTTCCAGGCTAACATGGAAATTCCTATAATGAGTAATACCATACTGGTCAGCATAAACTGAAAATAGCGTGCCATGATCAGATCTCGATCAGGTGAAGTTGCCCAGCGTCGCAACATATATCCTAATAGAATCAAGTCAATCAATGAGAATAAGGTAAACCACAAAAGATCCAAAGTGGTAAACAGGCTCATCATGATTGCTTCAATAATTAACACCAGAAAAGGTAAATGCCGTGGTCTTTCCAGCGGGACAATATTACCGTAGACGATGACCAGTGTACTGAGCAGACCTGTTAAAAGAATAAATATTACACTCATGCCATCCACTGCAGCATGATAGGACAGGGGAGCTAACAGGGTGAATTGTTCAGCAAACTGCAGGGCTGAACTGGAATGATCAAAATGACGATACAGATCAAGGGCAAGCCCCATTTCAATAATACTGAGCAATATGCCAGCCGTCATTAAGTGCTTTGACTTACGTAACCAGAATAAAATAATCAGACCGACTAAGGGCATGATTTGCAAACTGGCTAATATGGGATAGGTTGATTGAACAGCCCAATGAATTTCTGTCATGTCCATTCGGCTCTCCTTATATAATTGCAACAAAAGTTGCTAAAATCAGCAATATTAAATAACGGGGTTTACTGAGTAATTCTTCAATTTGCAGTAGATAATGCCCAATGATGTTTAATACTTTTAATAAGCCTTCACCACCACTTTTGAGTACCAGATGCTCTTCAAACCAAAACAGCATATCTGCCAGTTGTTCCATAATTTTACCGGCGATACCGTAGGCACGGCTGACCTGTTTTTTCTTTTTAACAGCAAAGTTTTCTTCAGATGTTTGTGAACTGGACTTTTGAACTTCCCAGTCAGCAATAGAACTGATAGCACTGGTTTGTTCTGGAAGACCAACCAGGCGGTTAATGACTTTCTCATCAAAGCGTTCTGTGTCATGGGCAATATTTTTTATTGGCCTGACCAGTAACCAGTCTGCCATTGGATCAAGCCAGAAACGCTGTAGACTGGCAGTGTATAACCAGCTTTGCTGATTGAGTAAAGAATGGACAGGTCGTGTTTTTTTATCCATTAAATGCATTATCGCAGGAGCATGTAGAAATTGGTAAGCACGCCAGATTGCATGTAATACCAGATGCCAGCTGGCTAGTTCAAACCAGCCCATACCACAGCTGAAAAACATCAGACCAACCTGTGAGGTGGTAGAAAAAATCAAATTACTTTTTACATCGGTTTGTACCAGACTACTGAAAAAACCATATAAAGCAGTCAGTAACCCGATAAAGACCAAAGCACTCATAATGAGGGGAGAATGTTCTAATAAAGGCTGCAGGCGAATCATGAGATAAACACCTGCATGAACCATCAATGATCCATAAAATATTGCACTGGACGGAGTAGGGCCTTCTAAAGCACGGGCAATCCAGGGAGCAAAAGGAACCTGAGCCGATTTTACAATCGCAGCTAATAAAAAGGCTGCAGCTAAAATATTACTCTCAAGAGGACCTAAAGAAGTGGATGCATAAAGAATTTCTGACCATTCCAAGGTCTGCAATAAATGATAGCAGAGGAAGATAGCAATAATAAAACCGGCATCACCGATACGATTGGTAATAAAAACCCGGGTGGCATTTTGTACAGCGATAGGGCGGTCATAGACGTAGGCAATCAATAAATAGGAACTGACACCGGCTAATTCCCAACCGGTAAATGTCAGTACGACGTTGCCTGCCATGACAATTAACAGCATGGCACCCATAAACAAACTGAGTATCATAAAAAAGCGCTGGTAACCTGCTTCGCGATGCATATAGTTTACTGAAAAACGCAGCATTAAAACAGAAATTACACTAACCAGCGTCATCATAACCAGGGCAAAAGTATCCAGGTAGAAACTCAGATTCACCTGATAATCACCGCTGCTGAACCATTGGGCAACTTCAATATGTCCTGGAACAGCGACAAACACAGCATGCAGGTCAATCGCTATTACAATCATTAATGATAAGAGTGCTGCGCCATTGGCAATGATAGTGGTCTGTCTTTCACCGGCTTCTCCGCGGTTTTTACCACTGATAAAGCCAATAGCAATAATCAAGGCAGCAAGCATAGGAATAAAAGGAATTAGCCAGACAAAGGCTGTTAATAGGGTATTGTCATTCATCCATTGTCTCCTGCTCTGGTTTCGTGTGAGTTGACGGCTCCCTGACGCCCCCGAACATGATCACCTTCAGGCTGTTTAATCAGAGCAAGATTTAATGCCTCGCTATGGCCTGAGTACCATTGTGAAGAAGCTTCAAATTCGTCTAATTTTTCATAATTTCCTTGCCAGGGGACAAAACCTCTATCAGGCTTGAATTGGGTAATATTTTTGCTGTCAGGATCTTTGTTGCTGAGTAAAATCCAGCCGTTGCCAATCAACTCCTGCAAAGCGGGCTGAGCGGTGTAAATACGGGTCAGAACATCGATACTATGTTCCACGACAATTTGTAAACGCATGGCTTCATGAATTTCAATCATTTGTCTGGGCAGGCCGGTTCTTAAATCACCACTGCCGCCATCCATGACGCCAAACAAACCATTTACATTATGGGTAATTTTTGAGCCGCTGCCATAACGTTCATTATCCACAGTGGAAAAATAATATTCCAGACTGATACCTGCTCCTACAGGGCCGTTAGCCAGAAGCAGCTTTTCTAAAATGATACCTTCAGGATCAGTCTCAGGATCATAGGAAATCAAAAATATTCGACGATCAAAAAAAGCACCCTGTGTGGCACTGCGGCGACCAATAAAACAAATGGCATTGGTGGCGTGTCCTAATTCGGGTCGAGCTTGACTAAAGTCATAGGAACGAGAGATTATGTGTTCAAGCGCCTCTTCTTTGCTTGGATTTTCAGGAGCAGAGGCAAGACGACGGCAACGTTCATGTGCCGACCATTGGCTGGCTTCATAGACTTCCCGCTTCATTTTCTCAAAAGCAGCTTGTTGTTTATGTGGAATTGCCTCTGTATCGTACCAGGTAAATTTTTCATCACAGGTATTATGTTCGCTGCCCAAAAACCAGGTATCATCAGGAATATCCAGTCCCCGTTCTTTTAATCGTTTACGGATTTCAGGCCGGTTCGCGATAGTGGCTTGAATACGTGCATTAGGTCCGCTATGACGACCACTACAGGCACCGCAGTCATAAGCGGCCAGATGTGGATTATTCTGACTGATAGAGCCATGTCCGACAATCACAACAAAAGGGGAAAAACCACTTGTCAGCCCGATTAAACGTAAAAATGTTTCGATTTTATCTACCTGCTCATCATCGGTATAACCCTGTTGTTGATCCTCCGGCGTTGGTTCTTCTAGCGGATGTCGACAATTTATTGCAACGCTGCTGGGCGGTATGTCTGCTTCAAATTGACTGCGTAAAAAATCAGCCAGAGCTCCTGTTTTTCCCGGTGCAAATACTTTTGCTGCCAAAGTGAGTAATGCTGCGGGTGCTGAGAGGGCAATTAAAACTGCAGAACTTAGCAGATTACGGCGGGTTTCCTGATGCACCAGTGCTTTCGCCTGTAGGCGCCAGTTACGTTTCTGCTGATGTCTGGCCAATTCATCTTCCTGACCTTTATGGATCACTTCTTTAAATTCATGTGTGGGTACAAATACAACAGGTGTTAACGCGGTAACGTCATTATCATCCAGACCGCGCCAGTTATGGGGTACACCAAAGTGTGCTGCGGCACCGAGAGTTTCAATATTAGGATTGAGCTCTTCTAAATGACGACGAATACCTTCTTCACGATCATCCATACAAAAAATTAATTGCGCATCTGGTCGGTCTTTGCGCTCTTTCCAGCGTCCTCTGCCTTCATTATTGGCCAGAGTGTTAAAATAAATTTCATGATAATGATGTTCATAAGCCTGCAGCCAGATAAAACTACTTTTCTCACCTTCCATGCTGGTGATAATAGTGAATATTTGTTTAATTTGAGGTGCTTCTATCTGAGCGACATCCTGAGCAGTTAAGCCCAAATATTGAAATAGACGAAACAGCGGCCAGGCATGTTCGCTGACACGATAACCGGATGCACGGCTGCCGACCGGACTATGCTGCCAGGTCCAGATCATATTGGAGAGTTTTTTCCAGGGGGTATAATCGCTATAGTCTGTTTTGGCACGTTCAATTTGATGTGCCGATAAAGTGGTCAGATACTCAGGCAGGCGTTCATTATAAAGAGTGTAGCGTACCAGAAAATTTGAAGTACGACGTCGGAAATAGTATTTTAAAGTATCCAGATTAGCTTCAATACGCCAGTATTCACTACAAACACGTTGTGCAAAGATGTGTTCCAGAATCAGACGTACGGCCAGATAATCCAGCATATTTACCGGATTTGTCAGGCCATTATAATGCGGATGATCATCTCTCCACAGGAACATACCGGACCAGCCGGGTAATTCCAGTGCCAGGCGTTCAAGATAACCAGTCCAGCGATCCTGAGCTATGCCCTGACGGCGTAACTCCTGTATAATGGTATCCATCGGATCGTCAGGCAGACCTTCTAAATGATCAATCCAGTCATCTAGACCTTCAAATATCCAGGCCAGATCTTCGTGGGCACTATTTTTCCAGCTTTGATAAAAACCACTCTCTTTGTCTTTTTGATGCCATGCAGCCATGCCCTGATCAAGATAAGAAGCAATATGTCTGAGTAATACCGGACGAATATCATCCAGAATATCAACTCCCGTCATGGCCTTAATAAAACCACCCAGGGTAATTTTATGTCCAACGCTGTCCAGTAGTTGTCCCAGCAGCTGACGTGACTCTTTTTGTGCCTGTCTATGAGTGAGGGAGTTATTATCCATAGCCACTTCATCAGAAGACTGCTCTGATAACATGGATTCTGCCTGATCAGCAGACATATCAACCATATCTTCCGGATGCAGTAAAAGGTGTTCCAGATCCAGTGTCTTCAGTGTCGCCTGCCAGAGTGCTGAAATAGTATCTTTCTCATTGCTTTGTTGTGAATTAAGCTGTGCTGCTCTTTGTATTAGTGCCTGACATTGTTGTGTGCTCAGATCACTCTGAAAACGTTCTAAAGCAGATAATTCTTCAATTTGCCAGGTTAGCTGACAATGGGTAATTGCCTTTAATGGATGTAATAAAGCATTAAGTATAATATCACCATGAGTAACCTGCTTATCACTGAGCTTAACAATAACAGATTCTAATTGCAGTTCACTATCTTCTTTAAGAACAGTGTTGAGATCATCTGTGTTGATTCTATCCTGGGTAAACAGCTGACGAAACTGTTCATTGCTGAGATAGCCTTTAGCACCGCTAGTCTTTTCAGACTGTGCCAGAGCTTCTGTAAAATGCAGATGCTGATAACCATGTAAGGTATTATGATGCACAAAGTCTTTGATTGGAGCCTGTGCCGGCAAAACGTGTTCAAGGTGTTTGATCAGGTGTAGTATTTGTTGGCGGATATCTTCCATTTCTATACTGCTCCTTTACAGATGTTCGGTGATATGATTAGTGATGCTGCCAGCAAAAAGCTGACTAAAATTGGAGGCTGATGCATTCATTAAATCCAACGCAAAAGCCGGGAAAAATCCCAGTATAAAAAATCCGAATATCAGGATGCTCACAGCAAATACTTCCCCTGATTTTAAATCCTCGATGTGATCCATATTAGAACGACTGGGACCGGTAAATAAGCGCCCCATTGTGCGAGCAGCGTAGGCAGCACTGATCATTATTGATAAACTGACGAGTATCACTGTCCAGCCCCATTGCTCAAAGGCACCGATAATGACATGTAACTCGGCAATAAAACCGGCAGTGCCGGGTATTCCGACTGCAGCAACAAAAGCCAGGGATGTAAAGACAGCAAAACGGGGAGTGATTTTAACCAGAGAACAATAATCTGTTATTTCCCGTGTATGAGTACGTTCATAAAGCAGACCAATGAGTAAGAATAAAGCTCCTGCAACCAAACCATGTGCCACCATCTGCATTAAAGCTCCGGTAATACCGGTAATATTTAAGGTGGCAATGCCGAGCAACACAATACCCATATGGCTGATGGAAGAATACGCAATCATACCCTTTAAATCAGACTGTCTCCAGGCTAGCAGACCACCATAAATCAAACTGAATAGAGCCAAAATCATCAAGAAAGTTTGTAAGGCTATAATGGCTTGCGGCAACATATATGCAGAACGAATCAGTCCATAGGCTCCCATTTTTAATAAGATGCCGGAAAGTAAAATACTGACAGGGCTGGGTGCCTCAACATGGGCTAACGGCAGCCAGCCATGAATTGGAAAGATTGGCATTTTGACACCGAAACCGACCAGAAAGCCTAAAAATATTAAAATTTGAGTGTGTTCGGGCAGAGATCGTGCTCCTTCCAGCATGGCATCCATGGCAAAGGAATGTCCAGGGGTGGCATCAAATAAAACGAGTAGACTCAGCAGCATAAATACGGAGCCGCCCATGGTATAGAGAACAAAGTTAAGTGAAGCCATGCTGCGACGTTTGCCGCCCCAGCGATCAATCAAAAAGAATAAGGGAATCAATGTCAGTTCCCAGAAAACATAGAATAATGACCAGTCCTGAGCCATAAATACACCGAGCATAGCGGCTTCAAGTAATAATATAAGTAAGTAATAACCTTTAATATGTTCAGTAATGCTGCGTGAAGCAATAATGGCGATAAAACTTAATAAGGTAGCCAGTAAAACCATAGGAAAAGAAATGCCATCAATGCCTAGGGCAAATGATGTACCCATACGAGTATTCCAGGGAATGACCTTACTGAACTGCATGGCGCTGGTGCTTGTATCAAAGGCAAAAAGAAAACTGGCGGCATAAAATAAAGTAAGTGACGAAATCAGCAGGGCAATCTTACGGATTACAGCCGATTGATGTGGCAGGAAACTAATAATCAACGCACCGGCAATAGGAAGTAATAATAATAATGTTAGGCTATACATATTATGAAATCTGGTTTAAAGTTGTAAAAAATGTAAGAAGATTGTAATATCATTTCAGTGACTTAAATCAGCGATTTAAAAGTCATTGCATAACTTTACTGGGAAATTTAAGTTTCACATAAGATGCTGTGCTATAAACTGTTACAATTTGCAACAGATTATATGTGAAATGCAAAATTTTATCCAGTTAAAATATTACAATATACTAATAATGCCTGGTGTTAATAAATTCCAATAAAATCCGAAGCAATTCATAAAAACTGATAAAATTCATCACTTGATGCACTGGAACACAATGCCATTAGGTGATCGTATTGATTTCCATTTTCAACGAGATGGAAAGCATCTGGAAAATACTGTCACATAGGAATAATTGCCAACAATCATCAGATGTTTTTTATAAATATGTACTCTTCTGTCATCCGGCTGACAGATCAAATGTCGCAATTTATTTATTCTATAACTAAATTTGTTTAGAACTTTTCACACAGTTTTTTCATAAATAGAGTATTTCTAACTTTCAAATTCTACTGGATCAGGTTTAATGTTTCTTAAAACCACAGTACCTGCCAGTTTGTCATGAAAACCTTGTTTTCGTTTATCAATACCAACCCATATTAATCCAAGGAATAGGGGTAATATAGAAACATAATATCCAAGGTAACGCACAATAAATTGAGTAGTAGAAGGTTTTCCTCCTGTCTTTGCATCAACAATGATGAGTCTTGTTGCCATTTTTCCAGGTGTTGAAGATTTATAAATCCAGAAAATAATAACTACAATAGCTGGTAGTATGTAGTTAAACAAGAAATCCCAAAAACCTTGGATAAAATCTTCACTTACCCAATAGTTTTCACCATATATAGAAGAAAGAATAGGCATAATTATTATTAGCAAAAGTATTGTGTCAATTAATGATGCACCGGTTCTAATCCAAAAACCTGCATATTCTTGTTCTTTCATAAATTCCTTTCCTAAAAGATTAATTTAAATATCATTATGTACCCAATTGACATGAAGATGCGTCGTTTTATACCTGAACAGATTTTTATAAATCAGCACGTTAAGTGTTAAATTGAGTTCAAAATAAACCCCGAAACTTTAGTTAATACTATATAAATATACCCCATATTTTTATAAGTGTATATCAGACATATCCTACAATGTTGAAAATATTAAAAAATACAACTAATATAGTATTTAAAGGTATTAAAGATAAAAGGGTTAACATGAAGAAATTAATTATGCTTTTATTAATGATCATTCCCTGCTTAGTGAGTGCTGAACAGTTAATCAGTAAAGCAGAAGCCGATTATATTTTTAGTATGAATCGTGAAGACTGGGAAATACACGTCCGTGAAATTCGAGCGCCCGATGGCTGGAATCAGAGTTTTAACCCAATAAAATCTGGTACTGCAATCATGTCATTTAATTCAAATACAGGATATGGTCGCTCTATTAAACCTTTTTTTAATGAGGTAACACAAAAACCTGATATGTTGATCATTGGAAGTTATTATTCTCCTGATACTTTACCTGAAAATATTGAGAAATTAAGGAATGATGCTAGTCGTCAGGCTATTATTGAATTAGGAGAAGATTATTCAACAGATGTTATTATATCAAACACTCCACCATTAAAAGGTGTTGAACTTCATATGACAAAGAAAAATATTAATTCATTGGAAGTAATATAAAGAATATTACTGCTTAATTGCACAGATGCACTTACAACTAATCTGGTGCTGCTGATAACCGAATTATTAACCCGTTCCCTCAGTTCCTTCCCAGGCTTAAAATGAGTTTTGTGTCTGCCAGATAGTGAGACTTCTTCACCTGTTTTAGGGGTACCGACTCAGGATAAAGTTCAACTCTTTCTTCGTATGACAACACAGCCAGAAACACAGCAAAAGAAAATTTTTGATGCTTTGGACATTCAAGCAGTTCCCATTGTAAAAAAAGGAATATCAAATATTTACAGATGGTCAGATTATTCGACCACCAAGGGTACGTTTTCAAATCGTACCCTTAATCAAATTATTATTTGCAGTTTCTTAATGGTACAGATGAAAGAATCTGGTTGCCATTGGAACTTTCAGTGATTAAAAAGCAATCCCTGTTTGATTTAAGTAAAAAGTTGCTTCCAGTTGTAATAGTAGCTGGATAGGTAGTTGAACTAAACGGCTATCGCCGTAGTGAGTCAAGACTGACCTTCTGAGTACCCACGAAAGACAAATCTATTATTCAAACTATGCTTAGT